>JADLDR010000180.1 GCA_020846535.1 Armatimonadota bacterium
AGATGCCCTGCGCTTCCGCGGAGAGGGTGGAGGATCCCCCGATCCCTTCCGACCGGGAAACCCTGGTGGAAAAGGATACCGAACAGGTTCACTTTTGCCTCGGAACGACCGGCTTTGCCCATACGGACGACCGGCGTTATATGCTGGCGGTGATGGATACGATCCTGGGGGGCGGGATGAGTTCCCGGCTTTTCCAGGAGATCCGCGAAAAGCGCGGTCTGGCTTACAATATCGGCTCCTACAGCAATTCCTACCGCGATGCCGGGATGGTCGCCATCTACGGCGGGACCGGCCCCGAGCAGGCCGGTCAGGTGATGGAATTGATCCGAGCCGAAATCCGGAAAATATATTCCGAGAAGGTTTCCGGAGCCGAGTTGGATCGGGCCAAGAACCAGATCAAAAGCAGCCTGATTATGTCTCAGGAAAGCATGATCAGCCGGATGAGTTTTACCGGAAAAAGCGAACTCTTTTATGGGCGAGTGATCCCGCTGAAGGAAATCATCAAAAAGGTAGAAAAGGCGACGCCCCGGGATGTCTGCGCGGTGGCGGAAGAGGTTTTTACCGCCCACCCGCTCGTGCTGGCAGCCATCGGGCCGATGGAGGAAACCCATGAGTATGAATCAGATTGATGTGGTGGTTTCGGGAGCCTGCGGGCGCATGGGCCAGGAAGTGGTCAAAACCGTGTTGGCCCAGCCCGACATGGCGTTGGCAGGCACCATCGATGCCTCGTTCGCAGGCAGCGATATCGGCGCAGTGACGGGAAACGAGCCTATAGGGGTGCAGGTGACCGACGCCTCCAAGATGGCCCAGACCCTTGTCGCCCTCAAGCCCGATGTGATGGTGGACTTCACGACCCCTGCCGCTGCGATGAGCAATGTCCTCACCGCTCTCAAAGCGGGAGTCATCCCGGTAGTCGGCACCACCGGATTCAAGGATGAAGACCTTGACGAAGTGCGCCGTGTCTGTGAGGAGACGGACGGCACGGCCCTCATTATCCCCAACTTCGCCATCGGAGCCGTCCTGTTGATGAAGTTCGCCGCCGAGGCCGCCCGATATCTGCCCTATGTCGAAATCATCGAGCTTCACCACGACAAAAAGCTGGACGCGCCCTCTGGCACGGCCATCAAGACAGCCCAGTGGATCGCCAAAAGCCGCAGTGAGACCCCGGTCGCCCGCGATTCCGAGGAAAAAGTGGCCGGGGTGCGCGGCGGGGAAGCCTACGGCATCCACATCCACAGCGTCCGGCTGCCCGGCCTGGTCGCCCACCAGGAAGTCCTCTTCGGCGGGCTGGGCCAGGTCCTGACCCTCCGCCACGATTCCATAGACCGCCAATCCTTCATGCCCGGCGTCGTTCTGGCCGTCCATAAGGCCAGAGAATGCCACGGGCTGGTATATGGGCTGGAGAATTTGCTGTAATGTAAAAGCCTTCCTTTGGCCCTCCTTGCGGAAAAGCCCCCAGCCCCCCGGCTTCGGGGGGGCTTAGATCGTGCGTTCTTTTGGTAATCTTTCAAATCACCCCAGGTCCACTCCCCCCGCCGAAGCCTGGCGGGGGGCCGGGGGGCGGTTACCCTTACAAAAATGAAACCCATGGATCCACGTCTGAAAGCCAAGCTGCCGGCCATCGTTTCTTATGCGCTGGTCTGGACAGTGTTTCATATGATTTACTACCAGGCCGTGCAGCCGGGCATGGACAGCACGATGCTGCTGAGCATTTTTGTCGGGTTCGCCCTCTGGAACGGGGCTCGCATCCTGCGGAGTGAGGGATGGCGGAGAACGCAGCATATCCTCAAGGCGGTCTGGCTCATTTTGATGATCCCGGCCTTTTACCTCCGGAGCAGGGGCGCGGCGGGCGCGGGGAGCGTCTTGTTTGAAGCGGCGGTTCTTCTGGCCCTGGTGTCAGTGGGGCTGGAGATGCGCTACAGGATCGAAACCGGGCCGGCACAGCCTGTGACAAAGCCGCGCTCCGCCTCGCCGGGGAGGGCGGATAAGCGCAAGAAAAAGCGATAACCGGCGGAGAAGGCCCGAATCGTGAAGGAAAATAACCGGGAAACGTCTAATCGATATGAAATCATTTTATGGCCGCTTGCGGTAGAGCGAGCCGAAGCCCATCATCTGTTCTTAGAAGAGGAGTGAACGCAATGGGTGAGTACAATGTTGCCGTGATCGGCGTGGGAGCTGTCGGGGAGGAGATGCTGAAGGTTTTGGTGCAGCGCGATTTCCCGGCGCGTCAGATCAAGGTGCTGGCGCGTTCGGCCCGCGAGGTGACGGTAGCCGGGCGCACCTTCCAGGTGGAAGCCACCGCGACCGAGTCTTTCGACGGGGTCGATATCGCTCTGTTTGCCGGGACGGAAGGGGAGAAAGGGGCCAGCGTCATGTTCTCCCAGGAAGCCATCAACCGGGGGGCGGTGGTGATCGATAACGGGGCCGATTTCCGGATGGATCCGAAAGTGCCCCTGGTCGTGCCGGAGGTGAACGCCCATGATCTGGAATGGCATCAGGGCATCATCGCCAACCCCAACTGCTCCACCATTCAGATGGTGGTGGCCCTCAAGCCCCTTCACGAACGGTCGCGGATCAAGCGCGTCATCGCGTCCACCTATCAGGCCGTTTCCGGAACGGGCCGGTCGGCGATTGAGGAGCTAGCCGAACAGAGCGTCCTCCTGGCGCACGGGCAAAAGCCCAAGAAGTTCTCCACCTATCCGATGCAGATCGCTTTCAACGTGCTGCCCCAGATCGGAGGCTTCCGGGAGGACGGCTACACCAGCGAGGAATGGAAGATGCGGGTGGAGACCCGCAAGATCCTGGGCGATCCCGATATCCAGGTTTCCGCCACCACAGTGCGCGTGCCGGTCTACAACGGTCACTCCGAATCGATCTACATCGAAACCGAGGAAAAGATTTCGGCTGAGGAAGCCTGCAAAATCCTCTCCCGGTCGCCGGGCATCCAGTTGGTCGATCAGCCTGCGGCCTCCAAGAGCGATCCTCATGCCCGCACCTATCCGGTTCCGTTGGAGGCTTCCGGGAAAGACGATACCTATGTAGGTCGCGTCCGCGAGGACCCGGATGTAGCGACAGGGCTGCATATGTGGGTCGTCTCCGACAATATCCGCAAAGGGGCCGCCCTCAATGCGGTGCAGATCGCCGAAACATTGATTCAGAAGGGCTTGCTGAAAGGAGGCCGTTAAGTTATGTGGGGCAGTCTTCTCACCGCCATAGTGACCCCCTTCGATGCGGAGGGGCGGGTTTCGTACAGCCAGGCCGAAAAACTCGCCTGCCATCTTCTGGGAACCGGGTCCCAGGGGATCGTGGTTTCCGGAACGACCGGCGAATCGCCGACCCTCTCCTTTGAGGAAAAGGTTCAGATGCTCAAGACCGTGAAGGCCGCGGTCGGGGACAGGGCCGCCGTGATCGCCGGCACCGGCTCCTACAACACTTATGAGAGCATCGAACTGACCGAGGCGGCGGAAAAAGCGGGTGCGGACGGGATCATGCTGGTGGTTCCCTACTACAACCGCCCCTCCCAGGAAGGGCTTTACCAGCACTTCAAAACGATTGCCTCCCATACCGGGCTGCCGGTGCTTCTCTACAATATCCCGGGCCGGACAGGCTGCAATATGGAAGCCACCACCGTGGTTCGGCTGAGCGAAGTGCCCAACATCGTCGCCGTCAAAGAGGCCAGCAAGAACCTGGAGACCGTGACCGAAATCGCCGCAGGCACGCCCGATAATTTCTATATCTACAGCGGGGACGATTCTCTGACCATCCCGACTATGAGCGTCGGCGGCTGCGGGGTCATCAGCGTCATCTCCCATGTGGCCGGAAAGCCCGTGAGGGAGATGATCGACACCTATCTTTCCGGCGACATCGCAGGCGCGGCGAAAAAGCACCAGAAGCTGGCCCCGCTCTGCAAGGCCCTTTTCGTCACCACCAACCCGGTTCCCGTCAAGGCCGCCCTGAACATGATCGGCATCGAGGTGGGCGGCGTGCGCCTGCCTCTGATCGAGGCGAATGCCAAGGAAAAAGACATCGTCCGCAACGCGATGGCCGAATTGGGGCTGGCGGGGTAGGAGCGATATGGTTTGGAAGGGGGGAAAGCATCCCCCCAACCCCCCCGGCTTCGGGGGGCTGAGATTGTGGGCGCTCTTGGCACTCTCTCAAAGCGCCCCAAGTCCACTCCCCTGCCGAAGCCCTGCTGAGCAGCCAGCACTTTTAGGATGGACGGAATTCCATTCCGTCCATCCACAGGCCAGCGATCCGTTTTGATCATAGCTGCTGTACAGGCGCTAAGACACCGAGGTTTGAGTGGTTTCTGGTGTCTGTTTGCTTTGCGCTTCTGAGATATTCAAAAACAAAAACATTGGAAGTGTGCATATGACCGATATACTGACACTGCCTGAAAAGGCGGAAACCGAAATTGCCGAGATGGAAGAGTCCGAGATCGTCGAAGAGATCGAAGCTCTGGAGCCGGTGGAGGAAGCGGCCCGAATAGAGGAGCAGCCCGAAACGGAAGTCGAGGTCGCGGCCCCGCGGCTTTCCATCATCCCGCTGGGCGGCTACCTGGAGATCGGGAAGAACATGACGGCCATCCGCTACGGGAAAAAGATCCTCTGCATCGACTGCGGCCTGATGTTTCCCGAGGACGAAATGCTGGGCGTGGACCTCGTGATCCCCGATGTCTCTTTTCTGGTCGAGAACGCCGGGGACGTTCTGGGAATATGCCTGACGCACGGGCACGAAGACCACATCGGGGCGCTTCCCTACGTGCTGCGGCAGATCGAGACGCCCGTCTGGGGAACGCGCCTGACGCTGGGGCTGGTGCAGAACAAGCTTTCCGAACACCATCTGGATGATGTGGAACTGCATCCTGTGACGCCCGGGGATACGGTGGAGATCGGCCCCTTCCGGGTGGAGTTTATCCGGGTGACGCACAGCATCCCGGAGAGCGTCAGCCTGGCGATTCACACTCCGGAGGGCATTCTCGTCCATTCATCGGATTTCAAGTTCGACCAGACGCCCGTGGACGGCAAAACATCGGATATCTCCCGCTTCGCCCGCCTGGGCGATGAGGGAGTGCTGGTCCTTCTCACAGACAGCACGAATGTGGAAAAGCCGGGCTTTACGCCGTCCGAGCGGATGGTGGGAGCCACCTTCGGCGAAGTTTTCAAATCGGCGGGAGGCCGGATCATCGTATCGACCTTCGCCTCCAACATCCACCGCGTCCAGCAGGTGCTGGATGTGGCCTGCCGATACGGGCGGAAGGTGGCTTTCGCGGGGCGGAGCATGGCACAGAATGTGGAGATCGCCTCCCAGTTGGGCAACCTCCGCATCCCGGAGGATACCCGCATCTCCCTGGATCACATCAAGCGGTACGATCCCTCGGAAATCGTTATAATGAGTACCGGAAGCCAGGGGGAGCCTCTCTCCTCCCTGACCCGCATGGCGACCGATGAGCATAAGCAGGTCAAAATCATCCCTGGCGATACGGTGATCATCTCCGCCACCCCCATCCCCGGCAATGAAGACCTGGTGATGCGGACGATCAACCACCTCTTCCGGCGCGGGGCCAATGTCATCTACGACAAGATCGCCCCGGTACACGTCTCCGGTCACGGCAACCAGGAAGACCTGAAGCTGCTGGTCAATCTGGTGCGCCCGCAGTATATCATCCCCACCCATGGCGAACACCGACATGTGGCGCAGTATATCCGCATGGTGGAGGAAATGGGGATCGCCCCGGAGCGCATTTTCAAGCTGGACATCGGCGATGTGCTGGAGATGGATCCCGAATACGGCCCCATGATCGTGGATAAGGTGACCGCAGGCAACATCCTGGTCGACGGAATCGGGGTGGGAGATGTGAGCGATGTGGTGCTGCGCGACCGCTTGCACCTGGCCCAGGACGGCGTCTTTATCGTCACGGTCTCGATAGACAAGGAGACCGGCGAACTGCTGGCAGGGCCTGAGATCATCTCCCGCGGATTCATCTATATGGACGCCTCAGAAGAACTGATCGAAGAGGCCCGCCTGAAAATCCAGGAGGAACTCGAAACCCTATCCACCGAGGAAGCCATCGAGTGGACGGCGGTGAAACAGGACGTCCGCCGCGTGGTCGGCAAATTCCTCTACGAGCGCACCCACCGCAGGCCGATGGTTATGCCGGTTATCATGGAGGTGTGAAACGGTTCGGGAAAGCCCCTCCACCTCGTTAGCAAGCGAAAGGGCTGAGGGGCGCTTGCTCCCCTTAATTCGCCCCGAACAACGTTACCATTTCCTCCGGGTTGACCAGGATATAATCCGGCCCGAGCTTTTCGGAGACTGCGCGGACGTCTTCGGGGCTGCCGACCCAGCCCCAGAGGATGGCATGAATGAAGGCAGGGCGGGTTTTGCCTGCCACTGTGCGGATTTCATGGGCGATCTGCTCGGCGGCCTGGGCGGGGTTCGGGCGCGTTCCGGAGCCTGAGGCGGTCAGGCAGTGGAAAACGGGGATGCCCGAATCGAGCCGGTAGTTCGCTTTGGCAAGAGTCATATTGGGCCTTCGCCCGTAGTCGGGGAATAGGGCCAGAAGGCTCTCGATGGCCTGGGCGTAGCGGCTGTAGGCCGGCACGCCGGTTCCTCCGGCCTGGTGCGGGCGAACGATATGCAAATCCATCCTCTTCATCGCCTCTGCGGTCAGTTTCAGGTAATCATCGAAGAGTTCTTTCGCGTTCTGGTAGCGGATGCCGTACAGTTCGGGATAGATGAACCCTATTCCGGAAACAGGCGCGAAGAACGAGTCCAGGGCGCTGGCTGTCCGGTAGTGGTAGCTCAAAATCGCGGGGGCCAGATCGAGCAAGGCCGGGGTGATACCCCAGGCGATAGGAGCTTTTCCCCTGCCGGGGTTGCCCCATCCGTTTGCCCGCGATCTCATGCCGTACCAGAACCACAGGCTGTCTCCCTCCGAACACAGGAAAGAGACATATACCTTTGTCTTATCCGGCGTCAGCTTCCGGACAGGTTTTCGGGAAAGCTTTTCCTCAAGCGGGATGCCTGAATGGACGCTCAGGTTGGCCGGGATGCCGTAGAGGAAGAATTTGCCGAACCCCGACAGGCGGCTAATCAGCTCCCATTCGCTCAGGGTGTCCGGGTCCAGGGTGGGGTGCGGCCCCATCCGGCCCATCACCGGAATATTGGGCGGAAGGGCGGCAAGAATATCGTCGGCGGCATCGAGTTCGGCAGGAGTCGGGACGCGATTCAGGTGAAAGGAGAAGATTTTTTGCTGCACCAGGTAATCCACCGCCACGGCTGCGGAGGCAGGGCCTACCGATTCCGGGGCCAGCGGTTCGGCCTGCTTCTGGTGGGCCAATAGGCGCTGGTTGCAGCGCGGCAGGAGGTTTTGCAAGGCCCACCGATAGGCTTCCGCATCGTTTTTCCACCGGCCCCGCAGGTCGTCCGCCGGTTTCAGTTGAAAGCGACGGACGAGCTTATCCGCCAGGTCGGGAGAGACGGGCAGGGATCGGTTCAGCGCGGAGAGGGTGACCGCGATATTGACGGTGGCGGGAAAGTCGGGATCATAGATGACCAAGCCCTGGATATCGCTCCGGAAGCGGCTGACCAGCTCGTACGGGTCGCCGATGGGGACGCCCTTGTAACCGAGTTCCGCCAGCCCGGGCCACCATTCGTCCTCGATATAGATGCGAGGCTGCTGCCGGTTCGCCAATCCCTGGAGGGCTGCTGTCATCAGGCGGACTGAAAGGGGCTGGTGGGCGACCGAGGCCAGCAGAAGCTCCCGGGCAGGAGCCTGGGCGCGGGGATAGACGGTCGGCGAGGGGGCGGGGCTGACAGCGGGGCGCTTCGCCTCGGGTTTGGGCGCTGTGGCGGTTTGGGCCAGACGCAGGATGCGGTCGTATCCGGGTCGGGACAGCAGCTTGCGCTCCAGCAGCAGATAGGCGGTGGCTGCGAGGATGATCTGCTCCGCCCGGGGAGAAGCCAGCAGGGAGCCGTTGTGGGAGCCGACCCAGACATCGGCGGCCCCTTTGAACTGCGGGCAGTTGTGGCGGATGAGGGCCGCCGGAAAGCCTGCGGCCTGCTGGCCCTGGTAGGCGGATACCAGGCCGATCACCTCGTCCTCTTTGGGGAGCGATTTCGGATCGAGCAGTTCGACGGCATGCGCCCGGGTCGGTTTGGCCCACTTGAGAAATTTCAAGGATAGAGGATCGCGGCCGCGGGGAGCGTAGCTCGTGCAGTCATAAACGGTCCGGGCGGAGCCAGCGCCGATCTGATCGTGGCCTCCATAGGCGGGGGTATATCCGGTGTCTCTCCAGCCTGCCCTGGCGAAGAGCTCGAAACCGGCGTCCGGTATCCAGGAATCGGCTTGGTCCGGCGGGGAGTCCGCAGGCAGCAGCGACACGTCATCCAATCGGGCAGTGACCTGCGGAGTCGCCACTTGCAGGCAAACCGCCATCGCTTCAGCGTCTGCGGGCGCTCTGATCTCCCGGGTGGTCTTTACCCACTGATCGGAATCGGGCAAAGGGATATCGGACTGCTCGATGCACTGGCCTGCGATCCCGTAAAAGCGCAGGCTCAGCCGGTCGGCCGTCCCGGAGAGGTGGGCGGCCCGGAGCCATGCGGAGAGCCGGTAGAGCCGGCCCGGCTCGCAGGCGACCCGGGAGGAGATCAGCCCCGCCCAGTCGCCCCCGTCCTTCCGAACCGCCGCCGCAAAGCGACCGCTCCGCGCATTGCGCCCTTCCACCCGCACCGCGCTTTTTCCGGGGGCCACCGCCGTCCATCGCGGGACGCCTGCTGTTTCGGGGATGTCGGCGGGGTTGGAAAAGGGAACGCCCGTGGATACCAGGCAGCCTCCCATGGCATGGAACCGGCGCAGATTTTCCGCCGCAGCCTTCGGGAAGACGCTGCCGTTGACCCAGACCAGCACCCTGTAACGTCGTGCATTGAAGCGTTCGGGATCGGCGAGGGCCTGCGCGCCCACCGCATCGGCGTGGATGCCGGAAGATGTCAGGACGCTCCGGATGCGGGCAGGGGTCGCTTCCTCCGGAGTTCGCTCGCAGGGAAACCGTTCCTCCTCGAAAACCGCCACAGGGGCGTTCACTTCCTGCGCTCTCAGGCATCCTGAAGCCAGGAGAAAGAGGAATCCGATAAGCCAAAACCACCGCCCGGCACTGGACATGGCGTTCTTCCTAGAGGGCGCGCATCGCCTGAGCGAATCGGCTGGTGACAGCCTGGGGGGCCGTGATGGCCGTTCCGACTACGACAGCCCAGGCCCCGCGGCGGAGAGCCTCCGCCGCCTGTTCCGGCGTCCAGAAGCGGCCTTCGGCGATGATGGGGCCGTCCGTCTCGGAGGTAATTCGGGAGATCAGGTCGAGGTCCGGGCCGTTTTTCCTGTCCGCCGTATAAGGGGTATAGCCGGACATAGTTGTGGCGATGATATCGGCTCCCTGGTCTTTCGCAAACCGCGCGTCCTCCAGGTTCGAGATATCCGCCATGACCAGGGCCTTCGATTGGCGGTGGATGGCCTCGATGACTTCGGCCAGCCGGACGCCGTTGGGACGGGGGCGGGGCGTGCCGTCCATGGCAACGATATCCGAACCGACGGCAATAACCTCCTCGGCATCCTCCCAGAGCGGCGTGATGTAGACTTCCGACCCCGGATATCGCTTCTTGTTGATCCCGACGACCGGCATGCCGGTCGCCTCCTTGATCGCCTTGATATCCGCCGCTCCGTTGGCCCGGATCCCGACCGCGCCGCCGATCTGAGCGCATTTTGCCATGGCCGACATGAAGACCGGCCCGTGCAGTGGGGAATCAGCCCCGGCCTGACAGGAAACGATCAGCCCGCCTTTAATTCGTTCCAGTAGCATAGTGGTATTCCTTCCCGGCCCGGCGTCGGTCGCATGAGCCGGGCATGCTTATCCTTATTCCATTCGCTGCCAGCATCGAAATCCCTTCCGAACCATTGACAGAAATGTGGAATCATGATATAATTCCAATAAATTGGTTGAGGCGAAATCGATCACGGAGAAAGAAAATGGCGGTACAAACAGCGACCTACAGATTCACAGTCGAGGAGTATCACCGGATGGCCGATGCCGGTATCTTCATGGAGGATGACCGGATCGAACTGATCGAAGGAGAGGTGGTCGAGATGTCCCCCATCGGCAGCTTCCATGCGAGTGTTGTCGATATACTGAATCAGGAACTCAATGACAAGCTCAGAAAGGCAGCGACAGTCAGGGTTCAAAATCCGGCGATCCTGAATTTTCGGACCGAGCCTGAACCGGATATCATCCTCTTGAAGCAACATCCTCGTTTTTACAGGGACAAACATCCGGGACCTGAGGATATTCTGCTGATCATCGAGGTGGCCGATTCATCGCTCCACTACGACCGGTATACTAAAATGCCCCTGTACGCCCGCACCGGCGTTGTGGAAAGCTGGATCGTCAATCTGGTGGATGGGGCGATTGAAATCCACCGCCAGCCGTCGCCGGAAGGCTACCGGGTCATCGAAATCTGCAGGGGACAGGATACGGTTTCTCCGCTAGCGTTCCCGGAGATCGAAATCAGGGTGGAGGAGATCGTAGGGGAGGCCAGGGAATCAATGTAGAACAAGGTGTTCCGGCGTATAGGATACTCATTCGGGGCGCTGGATACCTATGGGGCGGGTATGCAACCCGCCCCGGCTATCATGGAAAGAATCAGCGAAACCTTACCACTCTCCGTACCTACCTCTCTACGCCCAATCCCACAAACAGCCGGCTGTCCGGGTCTTGAAGATGGTCTACTTCACCGATGGCGGCGGCGCGGGCGAAGACCAGGCCGGGGTAGCGTGAACGCATAGCGCGGGCCAGGGCGTTGTAGCCTCGGGTTTCGGTTCTCGCGTGAAGCGGGTAGCCGAACTGATCCAGGTTGTCCACCATCTGCGCCAGACCCCGGCGGCAGCCGACCACGTGAAGGAGCATTTCCTCGCAGGAAAGGCCGTCCCGGAACCGGTAAGGGGCGGGAACGGGCTGTCCTTCGATGTTTTGCACCACGCCCATCAGCCCGATCAGCTTGATCAGGTGGTTCAGGGTGCCTCGGGCACCGCTCTTGCAGGCTAGAAGCTGCGGGCCCATGTCGATGCCGCCGAAATCGGCGCTTTGGGCCAGCTGGGCCATCAATGCCTCCGAATAACGGTTCCAATCTTCGATATCGCCGGTGGGCGGCTGCGGCGGTCGGCTCAGAGCGGCCCCGATGTAGGGGTGGATGGAGGCCCCCGATGCTTTAGCCGTCTCGAAACCGAGACGCATCAGTTTGTCCAGGCGGTCGAAGAAGGCTTCCGCTCCCTCGCGCATGTAGACGGCCTGGAGGGCGTCCCCCAGGGTGAGGCGGGTGATATAGCCGTCCGGGGCGGCCACGGGTTCGCCGACAATCGCCTCGATCTTTTTGAGACCTGCTTCGCTGAGGCTCAGGGAGGCCAGCGCCCAGTGGCCCGAGTGCCAGAGGTGCAGGAACCGGGCCAGGCCGGGATCCCGGGCCAGATGGCCGGCGATAGAAAGCTTTTCGCCGGCCTCCCGCTGGCCCGTCTCCGTGACCGGCAGGAAGACGGCCACCTGGTCGCCGTCGAAGTCGGCGTTCAGAAAATAGCAGGCGGAAGGATGGAGGCGAATGGCCCGGTCGGGGCAGCGCACCGGATGAAAGGCCAGCAGGGACACCGCCGAAGTGGTCGGGGCGCGGTTGATGATCACCCACGAATGCGCCATGGCATCATCCATCGCCCGGGCGGCGCTTTCGCTGCGGGCGTCCACCGCCGCCCTGTCGCCTAGCTCCCTTGCGGCAAACGGCGCAAACAGCGTCCAGGCGATTTCATCCGGCAAGCCCACCTGAGTGATTTTGAGTTCCGGCCCGACCGTGATGACGGAGCGTCCGCTGAACAGCACCCGCGCTCCCAGGCGCAGGCGGTCCGGGGTCAGGAGGGTTTCGAAAAAGGCGCTGACTTTGGCTTCCAGGTCGGCCCTGGCCCGGCGCTTCAGCGATTCGGGGGCCTGCCCGGCCATCATTCGCTCCATCCGGTGGTTTGCCTCGGCCAGCGCGGTAAACTCCGCTGGTTCCCTGAACAGCCCCACCTCGGAAATCTCGTGTTCGGGAAGCCAGGGATGGGGAACCGGGCAGGCCAGCTTCAATGAAGGCTCCACCGGCGGGGCGAAGCGGAACGCGATTTTCTCGCCATCGAACTCGGCCCGGATGCCGGCCACGGCCAGTCGCTCGATGAGAGTGGTCAAGCTGGGCGATGGCGGCCCGGCCAGCGCTACCGGTCCGCGTGCGATTTCATCCGCAAGGGTCTGGAAATCCACATGCCCGCTGGCCTGGGTGTTGCAGTGTTCGGAGATGGTGATGTATGCCCCGGCCTCTTTGAGGGCGTCGGTTTCCATCTGGCCGTGCCGCTGGTAACGCCCGTCTCTCGCCCCGGTGTGGATTTTCTCGCGCACCAGGTGGTGCAGGCGGCCCCAGTAGACATAACCTGCCAGGCCGGGGCGCTCCAAAGGTCTCCCGTTCCGGCCCAGGGTGAGCCTTTCCATCCCATCCTCCGGCAGCCCCAGGGCCGCAAGGCGGCGGCGCAGTTCCGCCTCGCCAGGGGCCTGGAAGGGGGGGACGACAGCAGTTTTGCCTTCCACGTGGGCGATGCGCCCCATCAGCAATTCTCGCGCCTGCCCGAAATTGAGGCGGGTGTGGAAGGCGATAAAGTCAAAGACCAGTTCCACAGGCGTTCCGTCGGGCAGGTGCGGCATCCGGTCGTCGGGGAGGATACGAGAGACCACCCCTTTCGTGCCATGCCGGTTGCTCAGCTTGTCGCCCGGCTCGACAGGGTAGGGGAAGGTCAGCTTTTTCGCGCACGACTCGCTGACCACGATGCTGTCCTCATAGGTTTCGATGCCCCAGGGGATATAGGCGGTCAGGAGGTTGCGCCCGCACCAGAAGCCAGGGGCGTCCGGCTCGCAGCCGGTGCGGACGAACGCCGGTTCCGGCTCCTCCGGTGTGACCCACTGGCGCATCATGTTCGCTCCTATGATGAGGCGGTTGGCGTCGCTGTACTCCAGGAAGGGAATCATGGAGGCCGTCAAGCCGAACGTGGCCTCCGGGCGTGGGTCGGTGATGACGAGCTTGCCGTTTTCGATGGCCGCGCCGAGCGCGATGGTCAGGATTTTGCCGATATTCGGCCCCTCGGGGGTCTCGATAGGGCAGGTGCGCCCGAAATGGGACCGGGTGATGACCCGCTCGCGCCCCGGAATGGAAATCCGGCGCAGGTGGGTATGATGGGAAAGCCAGTTCGTCCGGTCGAGCCACTGCCCGCTCCGCTTCAGAAAGTCCCGGACCCAGGCGTCCAGGGGAAGCCAGGAGCGCAGGAGCGCCTCATCCCAGGCAAAATCGGGCGGAGCCTCCCCTAATCGGCCTGCAATGGCCCGGTAAAGCTGCTCGCCCACGCAGAGGATGTCGGCGGACTCCAGATCGTCGCAAGAGGCTGTTGGCACGACGACCCAGGAACCCTGCTCGATCTCAAAAACGCCCGATGGGTCGGGCTGCGGGATAAGATAGTCGGCCTCGAAATCCCCATCGGGGCGAGAGAGGGTAAGGACAATACGGCACTCGCAGGTCCCGGCAGTCTTGGACCGGTAGCCCGTCAGCGGCAGCCGGTCGGCGAGGAGCCGGGGCAGGGAATCGTTCAGAAAGCGGTCGTAGGATTTTTTGTGCCAGGGGGTGGATGCGTTCAGAGACATCACTTTTCCTCCCATTCGTGTTCGTAGTCCCGCCACTGCTGGGCGAGGCACTTTCGGGCGTAGAAGAGTCGCGACCTCACCGTGCCTTCCGGGATACCGAGCGACTCGGCCACCTCGCGGATGTCCATATCCGCCTCATAGATCAAGCGGAAGACCGCCCGTTTGTCGGCGGGAAGCTCGGTAACGAGGCGTTCGAGGAGTCGCCTTTCCTCGGCACGCTGGACGACTTCCTCCGGGGCGGGAGAAGCGGTATCCGCCAGCCAGCCGGGCTGAGGCGCGGGGTTATCCTCATCGCCGCTTTCGGCAGGGATTTCGAGAGGGCGCTCCCGGCGGCGGCGCACGGTGCGGAGGTGGTTGAAGGCCAGGTTGGTGGCGATCCGGTAGAGCCAGGCTTTCAGGCTGCCGCGACCGTCCCACCGGTCAGCATGAGTCCAGAGGCGCAGGAATACCTCCTGAAGCAGGTCGTGGGCCGCCTCTTCGTCCCGCAGCGTCCGGATGAGGTGCCGGCGTATCCCGTCCTTATAGCGGTTGAAGAGAACCTCGAAGGCCTGCTCATCCTGTTCCCTCACGGATTGCATCAGATCCGGTTCGGGTCGCTCCCATGCTCCCATCCCGCAACGCCTCCCACTACAGGAGACACCGCCCGCGGGCCGTTTGTTCACGTACGGGGAGAAAAAGAAGCAGGGGATGGAAAAATATCTATCCCCTGTTAAGAACGCTATTCGGTTTTTTATGGACCGGTTGTCGTGCTGCCAGTAGTGCCGGAGGTTGCCCCTCCGGTAGCGCCTGCGTCGGAACCGGCGGAGCCGCTAGGCCCTGGAGAGCTGGATAGGCCGGGCGAACCCGCAGGGCCAGGAGCGCCGGAAGCGCCCGCAGGCCCGGGATGCCCCGCAGGTCCGGGCGTGTCGGAGCCGCCTGGAACGACGATGGTGTTCGGGCCGGAATCGCGAACGACCGCGACATCACGGTTGGACGGCACCCACCATGCAAAATATCCGATCAACAAAGCGACCAGCACCACAATTACGATCACGAGCGCAGTCGCCGAAAGAGCGGTTACATTATCATCGCTAGCGTTCATCTCATCCCCCTTCTATCTCAGGAGTGATTAATTTCGCTCACTCTATAATACAGCGGGAAGTCGAGAGTTGTTCCCAAACGCTATGATTGTGGTTGCAGGACAGGGGGGTATGCTGAAGGAGGATCGGATCGGTGGCCGAAATAGGGAGTCAGGCCGGCAGCCTGCTGGGAGAGGCCGCTGGCCCGAACCCAGGCATCCTGCCACCCTGTTACGGAGGCGTTTTCCATGAAAATAGCGTATATCGGCGCAGGCAATTTCACCAACCACTATATGTTTCCTCAACTCGCCCGGCACGGTCTGGAACTGGCCGCCATCTGCGATCTGGATGAAGGAAAGGCGGAGGCGGCGCGCCAGCGGTACGGCTTTGGGAGGATTTATACGGATTTCCGGAAGATGTTGGAAACGGAGCGCCCGCAGGCGGTTTTCTGCGTGGGTGGGCCGAAGGTGCATTATTCGGTGGGCCTGGAAGTGCTGGATAGGGGCTTCCCGCTTTATGTGCAGAAATCCCCGGCCCCCAGCAGCGCGTCCACCCGGGAGATGAGTGTGACGGCGGAGCGAAAAGGCGTCGTCTGTCATGTCGGATTCAACCTGCGCTCTGCGCCTGCCGTCAGGCAGGCCCGGGCGGCCATCACATCGGATGAGTTCGGCAGGCCACTGATGGGTGTTTTCCGCTACGGCCTGACCTATGGGGCCACCATGGCCGATGTGGTGATGGACCAGCACTGCCACATGACCGACCTGGCCCGTTTTCTGATGGGAGGCATCCGGTCGGTGAAGGTGATCCCTTCTGGCCTGCCGGAGGCCCGCGACTATGTGGCGGCAGTGCAGTTTCACTCCGGCGCGGTCGGCACGCTCAATTTTACCTCAGGCCAGATCATCGAAAAGGAATTTCTCTATTTTGAGGTGACGGGAGAGGGAACCTTCCTCTACAGCCACGAGTGTGCTTCTCTGGTCTGGAACCGACCCTTCAAGGGGGAGTGGTGGCAGTCCCCTCGGGCCGATTACGTCTATCGCCACGGCGCATTCGGGGGACAGGTGGGGCTGGAAACGCTGGGTTATATCGGCGATGTCGCCAGCTTCATCGCCGCCGTCAAGGGAGAGGCGGAGGATATCTCTCCCATCTCCAGCGCCATCGGAACGATGGAACTCTGCGAAGCGATCCTGCGCCAGATCGAGGAGCGAGTATAGGGCCAACAAATAAAGGAGAAACCATCGAAAGGGTGAATATGCTTCATGGCGTTGAAGCGTTCGGGCGGCGACATCCCAAGCGTCATAAGTTCCCCCTGAAAAGGGATCGGATAGGAGGTCGGTATGTTTGAGATCGGCACAAGCACACATGCGATAGCGGGGTTCGGGCAGCCGGGCAAGCCGTTTCGCCAGTCGCTGGCGGAGATGGCGGAATGCGGTTTCGCCCACTTTATGCTGCTGGCCTCGGAGGGCGGCTCCCCGGCAGGCCCCATGGTGGACGCCCAGGAATCGCTGCTGGATATCCGGCACAGCGATATCGAGGCCGTGGTGAAGGCGATTTCCTCCTACGGGCTGCGCGTCAGCTCGCTGTATCCGGGCTTCACCCTGGACTATACCCCTGAAGGCGCGGCTGCCACGGTCGAAAAGCTCAAAGTCTACCGCGACATCGCTTGGCGGCTGGGCTGCCATCTGATGGTGCATTCCGCGGGCCGCAGCCTCCCGCCCAAGACGCCTCTGGAGGAAAAGAAGGAGCATATCCGCCGGGTAGCGGTGGTAATGGATATGGTCGCCTCCTCCAGCCCGGGCGAGGTTTTGAAGATGGCCGTGGATGTCCATTACGGCGGCATCATCGAGACCGTGGCCGACTGCGAACACCTGCTTTCCCTGGCGAAAAAGCCCAATGTGGGCCTCTGCCTGAATATGGGCCACATGACCACCCTCGGACAGGAAGGCTGGACGCTCCTGCTGCGGTATCCGGAGCGGATACATGTCATCGCCTGGAAAGACCATCTTACGGGGGACCATCTGCCGCAGCCGGTCGTCAGTTGCGAACTCGGCAAGGGCGAGACACCCTTGCAAAAATATATCGAAGCCTACCGCCAGGTGGAATGTCAGGCATCTCACCTCATTACCTTCGAGGATGTTCCCATTGCCGAGAAAAAGGACGCCCTCAAGCGCAGCCGTGAATATCTGGTACAGCTTTTTCAGGAGAACTGAGGGTGGTCTGCAAGCCGTCTCACCGTAATGAATAGCGCGCTCTTTTTTAAAGGACTGCTGATCGGGTTTTCGATAGCCGCTCCGGTGGGGCCAATCGGCGTACTCTGCATCCGGCGCACGCTGGCCCGGGGGCGGCTATCGGGCCTTGCGTCCGGGCTGGGAGCTGCCACCGCCGACGCGATCTACGGCTGCACGGCAGGCTTCGGGCTGACCTTCATCTCCTCGTTCCTCATCGGTCACCAGATATGGCTGCGCCTTCTGGGAGGGGCCTTTCTCTGCTACCTTGGCGTCAAAACGCTGCTGGCTCTGCCTGCGGAAAAGCCAGCGGAGGCCAACGGCAGGGGGCTTCTCGGGGACTACAGCTCAACCTGCTTTCTGACCCTCACGAATCCGCTGACCATCCTCTCCTTTACCGCGATATTCGCCGGGCTGGGCGTCGTCAGCCGGAGTTACGGCGGAGCGTTCGCGCTGGTCGGAGGCGTATTCACCGGATCGGCGCTCTGGTGGGCCGCGCTGAGCGCTGGAGTCGGCCTGCTGCGGTCACGGTTCGACGCGCAGAAGATGCGATGGGTGAACCGGATATCGGGGATAGTGATCCTGGGATTCGGCCTGGCGGCGATGGGTTATGTGGTGCGCGGGTGGTTTTAGTGAATGCAACCGCCCTCAGCCCCCCGCCGGGCTTCGGCTGAACAGCTGATATATTCAGGGTCGCCGGAATGGAATTTCGGAGACCCCCAGGCCGTCAGGTTGATGGTTCGATTTCTCATCCCTTCTCAAATCGTCAGCATCCCCCTAACCCACCGTTCCCCCCAGATGCCAGGCGCAGATGAGGAGGGCGGCGAAGAGGAGGGAGAGCCACATTTCCTGAAAGCCGATCTTGCGGATAGGAGGCTGGGGGGAGAGGTTTTTGAGTCCGCTGGCGGTGCGGACCAGGACGGGCGCGAAGGCCAGCGCCGCCAGGAGAGGCCAGTGGCCACCCATCACCCCGGCGGCCAGGAAAGCGGCGAGCAGCAGGTGATAGGCCACGCAGTAGCGGCCCAGGTAGAAGCGGTCCAGCCAGTCGGCGGGCTGCTTTTTCCGGTGGGCCGTATTGATCCACATCTTCACATAGAGGATGGTTCCCCCGAAGTAGAGTACATTCAGGAGCCACAGAAGCCATGCCTGCCCGTCCAGGCGGCCTGACGCTACATAATAGGCGGCGGGCGCGGACAGGCTCAGTCCCAGCACCGCCAGAGCCTCCCCGCTTTCCGTCCGCTCGCGCCGCAGCCGCGCCAGGACGATACTCAAGGCAAAAAAGACGGCCCCGAATCCCGCCAGGTAGAGGAGATCCCAGTAGCCCAGGGGCCAGATCAGGGGCAGCCCCGCAATAGCCCCTGCCGCCCCATAGCGGGCCAGCCATCGCAACCCTTCCGCTTTCTGTCCGTCATCCCGCCCGGCCCAGACCGCTTTGGCGGCCATCACCGCCGCGAAGCGGGCCAGGTAGAAGGCGGTCAGCGATACGAGCAGCAGCAGCATCGCTGCCGGAAACCTCCCCGCAACCCCTGCCGCAATCACGAACGGAACCAGCAGCATACCCCAGGCTCCATGTTCCCTGGGCAAAAGAAGGCGTTTCGATGTTTGCTTCATGATAGCGATCTCCCAGCCGGATATTTCGAATTCAATTTATTATATTTTCTAAATATAAAACTTGTCAAGCCTTGACGAAAAGGCGGGAAGGCGGTATAATAAGAATGGAATTTAGCCTATCCTAAAAAATAATTTTGGCGGCAAAAAAATGCACACTCAGGCGATTGAGGATTATCTGAAAACCGTCTATGAGATTCAGACCCGGCAGGACGAGGTGACCACTACGGGTCTGGCGGAGCGGCTTGGTGTGACGCCCGCATCGGTGACCGGGATGGTCAAGAAGCTGGCGGAGATGAATCTGGTGGTCTACGAGCGATACCGGAATGTGGTTTTGACCGAAGCCGGGGTGAAGCTGGCCCTGGAGGTGCTGAGACACCATCGGCTGGTGGAACTCTATCTGGCGCAGGCATTGGGCGTACCATGGGATCAGGTTCATGCCGAGGCGGAAAAGTGGGAGCATGTCCTCTCGGAAGACCTGGAGGACAGGATGGATGCCCTCCTGGGCTATCCGACCTCCGACCCTCACGGTTCCCCGATTCCCTCTCGCGACGGGACCCTGCCCTGGGTGGCTCAGGACCGCTTGAGCGATATGGCTGCCGGACAGACAGCCACCATCTCGGAGATCATTGACGAAGATCCGGCCCTGCTGCGCTATGCGGGCGGCCTGGGCCTCTACCCGCAGGTGCGGGTGACGATCATCGAGACGGCCCCTTTCGACGGTCCGGTGACGGTGAGGGTGGGAGATACCGACCGGATGGTGGGCCGAGCCGCCGCCAGCCGGATCTATGTGAGCGATATCAGGGAGGATCGGTGATATGGAAACGATGCTGCCGGCTTTGCTCTTCGGGCTGACCCTGGCGGGCCTGGTATGGTACGGGCGCGCCTTTGTAACGCGCTGGCTCCAGCAGCGATGGCTGGCGTCGCGGGAAGCGATGGAAGACAGCCTGATGTTTTTACACCACCGCCAGCTTGAGGGAAGGCCCGCGACCCTGGAATCGCTGGCTGCCGGGCTGGATGTAGAGGCGGACCTGGCGCAAAAGCTTGCGGCCCGCCTGAGAGAACAAGGCTTGCTGGAGCCGGAAGGGGATGGGATCCTCCTCACAGGAGGGGGTCTCCGGCTGGCCGTTCAGGTGATCCGGGCGCACCGCCTCTTCGAACGCTATCTGGCGGATGAAACCTCCGTTCCCATGGAGGAGATCCACCGCCGGGCGCACAAGCTGGAACACACCCTCTCCCCCGAAGACCTGAACCGGCTCGATGCCTATATGGGCCATCCTGCCTCTGACCCCCATGGGGACGCCATCCCGGACGCCGCCGGGGAGATCCCTCATGTGGAGTCGCATCTCATCCTGGAGTGGCCTGTCGGAAAACCGGCGCGAATCGTTCATATCGAAGACGAGCCGCCCGACCTCTATGCCCAGATCGTCGCTGAGGGGCTGGCCCCCGGGATGGTGGTGGAGGTCGTGGAGTCCACCGAGCAGCGCATCGTTCTGGAAAGTGAACTGGAAGAGCACGTGCTGGCTCCGGCAGTGGCGGCCCATATCTCCGTCTGTGAAGCGGTTCCATCGGCTGGCCCGGCGGCCATTCCCCTGAGCAGCCTGAAGATCGGGGAACGCAGGCGCGTGGTTGGGCTGGACAGCGCCTGTCAGGGCCTGACGCGCCGCCGCTTTCTGGATCTGGGCCTCACTCCCGGAACGGTGATCGAACCCGTCATGCAAAGCCCTCTCGGCGAGCCAACGGCCTACCGCATCCGTGGCTCTCGCATCGCCCTGAGACGCGAACAGGCCGACCTGATCCTGGTGGAGCCGGTGGATTCAGGGCAACAAACGCCGTTAGAGTCTGTGGGAAGAGCAGCTTCGTGATTTTCGAAGCAACCGCCCCCAGTCCCCCGCCGGGCTTCGGCGGGGGGAGTAGACTGTGGGTGCTTTGATCAATCTTTTAAAGATACGCACGACCTCAGCCCCCCTTAGCAAGGGGGGGTATTTTGAAGGAAACCTTATATGAATACAACCCCTACCATTCCGGGGCATCATTGCGAATCGTGCGCCCTTAAAGAACACCTGGTGCAGATGGGCATTCGGCTGGGGGAGTTCGATTATGTGGTGGCTCTGGCAGGCAACCCGAATGTCGGCAAAAGCACGGTGTTCAATGCCCTGACCGGGCTCAAGCAGCATACCGGCAACTGGCCCGGGAAGACCGTTACCCGGGCGGAGGGCGGCTTTGCCTTCAACGGTAAAAGGTATAAAATCGTCGATTTACCGGGCACCTATTCCCTGCTCTCCGCCTCGGTGGACGAGGAAGTGGCCCGCGATCTTCTTCTTTTCGGCAAGCCGGATTGCACCATCATTGTTGTGGACGCGACCATGCTGGAGCGAAACCTGAACCTGGTGTTCCAGACTCTGGAGATTACCGACCAGGCTGTGGTCTGCCTGAACCTGATGGACGAGGCAGAGCGCAAGGGGCTGGATGTGGATCACCGCGCCCTGGCCCGCGACCTCGGGGTTCCGGTCGTGCCCACGGCGGCCCGGCAGGGAGAAGGGCTGGGCCTCCTGATGCAGACTGTGGCGAGCGTGGTTCAGGGGCAGATCAAAAACAGCCCCCGCCGCATTCGCCCCACGGAGAATGTCCGTCAGGCTCTTGAGGAGATCGTTCCTGCCATCGAGTCTCATTATCCCGGGTTGCCGAATGCGCGATGGGTGGCGATGCGGCTGCTGGACGGCGACTACAGCGTCCGCCAATCGGTCGAAAGCGGAGAACTCCTGAAGCTGACCGATGAGAACGCCCCGCCGGAAGCCCTCGAAAAGGCGAAGAGCGGTTCCCATACCGTCCTCTCCCGCGCCGATGCCCTCCAGAGGACGCTGGACCGTTCGTTTCGCGACCAGATGGTGGAAGCGATGTATGCCGAGGCGGAAACCCTTGCCCGCCGGGCCGCCCGCCCGAAAGGGGAGGGGCGCTTCGACCTGGACCAGCGGATCGACCGGATCGTAACCTCTCGCGTCTGGGGCCTGCCGATCATGGCCCTGATGCTGGCCGCCATTTTCTGGATCACGATCCAGGGGGCGAACGTTCCTTCCGGCCTTCTAGCCGACGGGCTGTTCTGGATCGAAGGGCAGGGAGCCGCCCTCTTCGAACGTATCGGGTCGCCGTGGTGGCTGACCGGGTTTTTGTGGCACGGCGTCTACCGCGGTCTGGCCTGGGTGGTGGCGGTCATGCTGCCCCCGATGGCGATTTTCTTCCCGATCTTCACCATCCTGGAGGACCTGGGCTACCTTCCCCGAGTGGCTTTCAACCTGGACAGGTTCTTCAAAAAGGCCGGGGCGCACGGCAAGCAATCCCTGACGATGAGCATGGGCCTGGGCTGCAACGCCGCCGGAGTGGTCGCCACCCGCATCATCGATTCACCCCGCGAGCGTCTGATCGCTATCCTGACCAACAATTTTATGCCCTGCAACGGGCGATGGCCCACCCTGATCATGCTGGCCTCTCTCTTCGTGGCCGCCTCCTTCCCCCCCGGCTTCACAGCTCTGGCGGCAGCCGGGTCCCTGATGGCCGTGGTGCTGATCGGGGTGGCGGTAACTCTTTTGGTGTCGGCTTTTCTCTCCCGCACCATCCTGAAAGGCGAAGCCAGCAGCTTCACCCTGGAACTCCCTCCCTACCGCAAGCCCAATGTCTGGCAGGTGCTTTACACCTCTCTGATCGACCGGACGTTCCTGGTACTCTGGCGGGCGGCGGTGATGGCCGCGCCTGCGGGCGGAGTCATCTGGCTCATGAGCAATATCCATGTGTCGGGCCACAGCCTCACCGCCTGGGTTTCCGGCTGGCTGGAGCCTGTGGGAAGGGCGGTCGGCCTGGACGGAGTGATCCTGCTGGCCTATATCATCGCCATCCCCGCCAACGAAATCGTCGTGCCCACCATCATCATGGCCTACACCGGAGCCAGCGCCATGAGCGATATGGAGAGCCTGGGCCAACTGCGAAATCTACTGATCGGCCAGCAGGGATGGACCCTTATGACCGCCATCAGCCTGATGCTCTTTTCCCTGCTGCACAACCCGTGTTCCACCACGCTGCTGACCATCTACCAGGAAACCAAGAGCCTCAAATGGGCTGTCATCGGCGGCCTCCTGCCGCTCGCGATTGCCTTTGGCTTGCTGCTGGCGTTGACTCAGGTGGTGAGGCTGTTGTTTTCAATTTGAGGAAGGGGCGTCTGTCTGTACGCCCCTTGGGATTGTTGGCTTCCGGATAGCCCCATGACTACGCTGTAAAACCACGCTTTGCCTCTCATTATCTCTCTAATAGTGATCTCTTCTCCTATTTCATAGCTCCCGTTCGCACGACTCACAGAAAGGTGAGTGGTCCAATATTGATCACATCTTAACGGAGCTTTTGTTGTTTTTTGTTGACATCAGAACATCATCGTGGTAGAATCCACAAAATTAATATTATTCCCAAAGCGGGTTTTGCTATAAAATCGAAATCTTTCCACTTGTCTCGGCGAACCAACAACAGGTTGCTCAAAGAGTCCATCAAGCGATGGACGAACATGTCAAAAACCGATCTCGAACACGCTAAGTCTGGAGGTGTGCTGCCATGAAAAAGTGTCGCTGGCTTTCAGCTATTTGCCTTGGGGCAGGACTCGTTCTCATGCTCAGCCTAGCCCCGCCTATTTCCCAAGGACAGTCTCAGTCGGAGTCCCTACAGTTGGGAGGTCTGTACTGGTACACGCCTGATGTCATTATGTTCTTTGGCTCCCCGTATGAGAATCCTGTCGAAAGCCAATGCGGCTACTATCGCCTGCAAATCTCTACAAGAACAGTTCAGAAGGTCATGGATGTAGACACCACCACAAAGCTCTTTCATAACGCCTCGCCGAATGGCAGCCTGATTGCCTACAGCTATGGCGATGACGAAACCCCTCCCGACCAGGCAGGCTTGTATGTCATGAACCCCGATGGCTCCAATCCGCGCCGCGTCTGTTACCTCTACCCTCAGGGCATCAGCGCCGCCTGGCTTCCTGGCAACCAGACGATGGCCTACGTTGGCTCCGAGTCTGTTCCAAATGCCAGTGATAACCGTGACTTCCTGTATACCGTCAACATCGACACCGGCCAGCGGATTGGCTCCTATCGCCTTGATCCCACGCCTTCCTGTGACACCGATCTGCACCCGGAGCTACCGCCCGAACAGACGGCCTGTGCCCAGCGGTGTAATGCCGGGCAACCTTGTATCCTGGAGGAGAGGCCTCCGTATCCCCATAGTTCCGGTCACTACTTTTTCTTCCCCGATGGACGAAACATTCTGTTTCAGGGAGACCAGTATCACAACTTCTTCAGTTTCAACCTGGACACACTGGCAGCCGAGCAGCTTTTGTTTTTCGGGGAAGGGGTCGTCAGTCCGTCTCCTGATGATTTTGAACTTGCTCCTGATGGCACTGCTATTACCTCGGCTCTAAGTAATACAAGATTAGCTGTTATGAATGTAGAGGGGACTCTGCTCTGGGAGCTTCAGGAACCCCTCATGCCCGGCGCACCTGAATCAGACCATCATTCGCCCACCTGGTCGCGGGACAGTCAGAAGATCGCCTTTGTGCGGAATACGGTGTTTCCTCCCGATGTCCCGGAAGATCAGCCCTGGGAAGTCACCATTAGTGCTGTTCAAAACCAGATCTGGATCGTCAACCGGAACGGCACCCAGGTGCAAAAGGTCGCCGACCTCTGGGTCGATGGCAGCGGCCAGGTCATCAACCTGGCGGCGAACCTGCCCAAAGAGAAACGCTACTATGCCGCCCGCAAGAAGGTCATCCGCCTGGCGCGGAAGCCCCCTGCGCGAGGG
Source organism: Armatimonadota bacterium (assembly GCA_020846535.1). Lineage (GTDB taxonomy): Bacteria > Armatimonadota > JADLDR01 > JADLDR01 > JADLDR01 > JADLDR01. The sequence goes on from JADLDR010000180.1 coordinate 24,472, forward strand.
CATACGGTGGCCTCTTCGGGCAAGCGCCCGTCGGGGCCAGAGCAGCCGAAGCTCTCCCCTCGGGTGTTAGCGGCATCGGAGCATCAAGACCCCAGGCCCTTCCTCCTGTGGGGCAGCCTCCTGCTGGGAGGCGGGCTGGCGTGGTATGGGATACGCCACTATCGGAACCGGAACCATGGCGATAGTTAGAGGCTGATAGTTTGCAACAAGTATTGCACCTTCATGAAAGGGGGCGCACCTCAATGGCATGGCCCTGAAAGACAAAAGCCTCCACTCGTTTCTTTCTTGCGAGCGGAGGCTTTGGGTTTTCGGGTTAGCGCGGCGCAGGCGGGAGAGTGGGAGGAATCGTTGGTGGAGGAATCGCTACGCGACCTGGCGCAGCTTGGCTACCTGCTCGTCCATGACTTTGAGCATGGCTTGGATATAGTCGACGGCTTCCAACTCGATTTGCTCTTCCCCGCTGTGCCCGCGAACGTCTTCGGGATAATCTTCGATGATTCCTTCTCTGATCACCTTCTTGCAGAAGCCTCCGATTCCCATTGTCGCTAAAGGCTGGAGTGCAATAAGAGCCTATCTCGATAGGCGGCCTTGGAGGCGATTCGGAACGTGAACACCTCAGCAGGAGTTCCCACCCAGGTATCGAATGATCTGGAAGAGATCCGTTGAATCCGTATGGACCCAGCGGGGTACGGCAGGAAGGAGCTTCTCATGCATATCGGACTGGGCCTCTACCCTGGAATCCTCAATGACGATCATTTGAAATTCGCACGCCAGATCGGGGTTACCCATATCGTAGCCTGGATGCCGCTGCCTGCGGGTAACGGGGTGTGGGAGTTCCAGGATTTGCTGAGGCTTCGCTGTTATATCGAATCCTTCGGCCTGAAGCTGGCGGCTCTGGAGAATCTGCCGCCTACCCACTGGGACAAAGTACTCCTCAGCGAACCTGGAAGGGATCGCCAGATCGAAAATGTCCAAACCACCCTTCGCAATATGGGAAAAGCCGGGATCGGCTGCCTGGGCTATTATTTCAGCATTGTAGGCGTCTGGGGCCACTGGCGAGCCGGTCAGTCAGGCGGGGGGCGCGGAGGAGCTGGGCTGACCAGCTTTGACTATGACCTGGTTAAAGATGCCCCGCTTGCGCCTCGCGGTGAAGCCTGGTGTGGTTACCGGGTGGAGGACAATCCGCCACCGGGCACGCTGGGCCGTATCGATATCGAAACGATGTGGGATCGATATCGCTACTTCCTGGAACATGTCGTTCCAGTCGCCGAAGAAGCCGGAGTGCGTCTGGCCGAACACCCGGACGATCCGCCCGTGCCCGAACTGCGGGGGATCGCCCGCCTGTTCATCAGCCCGGAAGCCTTTCTCAAGGCGACTCAGATCGCGCCCAGTTTTTATAACGGCATCGAGTTCTGCCAGGGAACCTTTGCGGAGATGGGGATCGATGTCCTGGAAGCGATCCGCACGTTCGGTTTTCAAAAAAAGATATGCTACGTCCACTTCCGCAACGTGAAAGGCGCGGTGCCCCAATTCGATGAAGTCTTCATCGATGAAGGGGATGTGAATATGCTCGAAGCGATGAAAGCCTACCGGGAGGTCGGTTTCGACGGCGTGCTGATTCCCGACCACTCCCCGGCCCTTACCGCCCCCGGTTCCTGGCATGCCGGCATGGCCTATGCCGTCGGTTATATGCGGGCTGTTTTCCAGATGCTGGGGATATCGGGCTGATCGCATCGGAAAGGAGGAAACCGGAATGCTCCGTTATCGGCAGATCGTAAGGCTCATCTTCATCCTCTGGATGGGCAGCGCATTGGCCCGGGCGTGGTGTTCCGGCCAAACGGCGATGAATGCGAGCGACCTGAAAGCCCTCGGCATCCGGGGAGACGGAGCCACTGACGATACGGCGGCCATCCAATCCGCTCTGGATGCGGCGGCGAAAGCCGGCGGAACCGTGAGACTCCCGGCAGGCCGGTATCTGGTGAAAGGCAGCCTGAAAATACCGGTCGGGGTGGCTTTGACCGGGGAGGCCAAAGCTCCTTTATACATCGAGCCTTTGACCGGAACCGTGATCCTGGCAACGGGCGGGCGTGACCAGGAAGACAGCCCTGCCCTGTTCGAGATGGGAGATTCCTCCACCGTGCAGGGACTGACCGTGTATTACCCGGATCAGAGGCCGAAAGAGATTCATCCCTATCCCTGGACGTTCCACTTGCAGGGCGGGGATAACACGGTGGAGAATGTCACCCTGATCAACAGCTATAACGGCATCAAGATCGGGCCGGAGCCGAATGTCCGCCATCGCATCCGCAGTGTCTCCGGCTGTGTGCTGAGACGGGGGATTTTCCTCGACAATTGCACCGACATCGGGCGCATCGAGAATGTGCAGTGGCACTGCCACTGGTGGTCGTCCCCGAAGGTCGGGGGCGATTGGGACCCGGTCTTCGAATATATGTGGAAGAACTGCGAAGCCTTTATATTCGCCCGCACCGACTGGGAATATGTCACGAACACTTTCGTCTTCCCCGTCAATATCGGCTATCATTTCATCGGCACGCGGAACGGGGCGATGAACGGGCAGCTCTGCGGGATCGGGGCCGATGCCGCGCAGAAATGCATCGTGGTGGATGCCGTTCAGCCGATGGGCCTTTTGATTACAAACGGCCAGTTCGTCGCCTTCAATGGCGACGACCCGATTGAGGTACTGATCAATCCGACATGTGAAGGCTCTGTCCGGCTGGTGAACTGCGCGTTCTGGGGGCCGGCGCTCCAGAATGTCGTCTCCCACAGCCAGAGCTTCGTCTCTCTGAGCGATTGCTATTTCAGCAGCGGTCGGGAGAAGCATCCCGGCAAGGCGCTGGTGGAAGCGGACAGCGGCAAACTTCAGGTGCGCGGCTGCTCCTTCGCGACGGGCGAGCCTTCCATACGGCTGGCCGATGGCCTCAAGCACGCGATCATTACCGAAAACAACGGCGTGCAAGGCGTGCGGATCGTCAATGAAATAGGCGACAAAGCGGTGATTGCCAACAATGAAGCGTCATCGAAATAAAAGGCGGTCCGGTCGTCATGCGAACCGGCTTCCCGGCACGAAACTCATAGCGCCCGGCAAGCGGCACCATCACTGTCATTGCGAGGAGCTTTAGCTTGGCGGCCATCTCCAACGTACCCAATGACGAAGGCTCTGCTGGTGGGCACTACCCTGGAGATGGCTTCGTCGCCCCGCTCCTCGTAGGCTGCATCGATGCGCGATAGCCTAATGCCGCGTGAAAGATAAAAGATATGACTATTATTCAATGAGGTTACCCATGCGATTCGCTTTCCGATTGGCTCTGATATTGATCTGCCTGTCCTCCGTTCTCGCGCAGGCCGCCGATTCCGTCACCCTTACAGTGGTCACCGACCGGCCCGATGCTCTTTATCGCCTCCGGGAGGAGGCCCGCTTCCGGGTTTCAGCCTGGAAGGACGGCCAGCCTGTCACGACAGGCGAGTTCGATTATTCGCTCACACTCGACGGGGGCAGACCCATCCGCTCCGGCAAGGGGCAATTCGGCGCTGCGCCGTCCGAGGTGAAGGGAAAGCTCGATGCTCCCGGCATCCTGCGCCTGACGGTCAGTTTCCAGGCTGAAGGCCAGCCGGTAACCGCTCTTGCCGCCGCCGCATACAGCCCGGAGAAGATACGGCCCGCAGCCCGCGAGCCGAAGGGTTTTCGGGGTTTTTGGGCGAAAAAGAAGAAGGCGCTGGCTGCGATCCCGGTAGATGCGAAACTCATCGAGTCGCCCCAGCATTCCAGCGCGGAGGCCACTGTCTGGAAGTTCAGCCTCGCCAATATCGCTGGCTCCAGGGTCTATGGCTGGCTGGGGGTTCCGACCAGGCCCGGCAGGTATCCTGGAATTCTTACGGTTCCATGGGCGGGAGTCTATCCGACGCCGGTGGATTGGGCTTCAGGCTGGGCGAAGAAAGGCTATGTGGCGGTCGGCATCAGCGCCCATGATTATGATGTCGATCTGCCCGAGGAGCGGTATGAGGCGCTCGATGCCGGGCCGTTGAAGGGCTGGCCCCATATCGGGCGCGAAAGCCGGGAAACGAGCTATTTCCTGCGGATGTTCCTGAGCTGTGTGCGCGCCATCGATTATATCGCCTCCCGGCCCGAGTGGGACCGCAAGCACCTGATCGTCAACGGTTCGAGCCAGGGGGGCGGGCTATCGCTCGTGGCGGCGGGCCTGGATGCGCGGGTGACGGCCATTGCGGCGAATGTCCCGGCCCTCTGCGATCATCTCGGTTTTACGCAGGGCCGCCCGAACGGCTGGCCGGACCTGGTGCCGAACGGCGATTCTCGGATCGCCCGGGCCTCCGCCTACTTCGATGCCGCCAACTTCGCCCGGCACATCAGATGTCCCGCGATTGTGGGGGTCGGCCTGATCGATACCGCCTGCCCGGCCACCACCGTATATGCGGCGTATAATAGCCTGCGCGGCCCCAAGCAAATCGTGGTCAGCCCGTTGATGGGCCACTCCATGAGCCAGGAATACAGCGACCTGATGAGCCGATGGATCCCCGCACAGGCGGCGAAGTGAGCCGGATGAATAGAGCTGCCATGGGGTGATGGACTTCGATGCGATGACAACCGTTTCAGCAGAATGAGATGATCTGTCATTGCCTCGGCGCAACTTTTCGTGAATCCGATTCGAGATCAAGGAGGGATATGCCATGCAAGTCGATGTTCCCAGTTCGGCAGTAGGCACTGAGCAGGCCCACTGGATTGCCGAGGAGTTCTTCCGGGAGGGCTGCGCTGTAATTCCTGGCGTGCTGACCCTGGAGGAAGTTTCCGCCCTGCGGGAGAAAACTGAGGACTGCTATGTGCGGAGGAATGAACTGCCCGAACGGTTCGTATCCTATGCACACGGGACATTCGTTCTGAGGCGCGGGGCGGAGTGCGACCCGATCTTCCGGGCGCTCATCACCCGCGAGCCGCTTCCCACCATAGCCGCCGCGGCGCTGGGAGGCGAGCCGAGGTTCAATGCCCTCAATGTGATTCGCGGGGAGCCGGGCCAGGCGATCAGCGTCTGGCATGTGGACGATACAGTCGAATTTCCTTTGCCGCCCGATATCCCCCGCTTCGATGCTCGAATCCGGATGCCCGTCCTCTGGTTCACCGTGCAGGTAGCCCTCAGCGATATCGAAACATTGGCCCACGGTCCCACCCAGTACGTGCCCGGCAGCCACTACTCGGGCCGCCAGCCGCCTGCCCAGGACAACCTCTCCTTTGAGGGCCAGGGACCGCGGTCAGTTTTCTGCAAGGCGGGCGATATCTATCTCACCAACCACCAGACCTGGCATCGTGGCGCTCCCAACACCTCGGGCAGTATCCGCTATGTGCTGCAAGTCCAGTATGCCCAGCGGTGGGCGGACAACCGCTTCCGAGGGCAAGCGTAAGGTCGGTTGTCGCCACTCCTATCTCAAAAGAGGCGTGTACGGATAAAATCGTTTACCCTGGCTGTGTAGCTTTGGTTTGCTGCTGCGGGAGGCATGATCGCTGGGGATGGCCTTAAGACAAAGGCTATCCCGAATCTGCGGGTGGTTTCGGCGGAAGCGGCCAGCGGGCAGTATTCGCACCCTGAGAACGCGGTCGACGGCAATCCTGCCTCCGAGTTTCGTTTCGCCTGGGCCAACGGCGGGGCTTCCCTGGTCATCGATCTGGGGAAGCCCCGCGTTCTTTTCGGGGCCAGGATCGTCAACGGGAAGAGCGACCAGGTCTTCTGGGTCAGGGAGATCGAGGTGGGGGCGGATGGAAAGCACTGGCGCAGGCTGCTGGGGCGCGAAGTGAACCTGCCGATGTGGCGGGGCGGCGATATGCTGGATATTTCCCTGCCTTCTGCGGTGGGGCGGTGCGTGCGGGTTTCCTTCGGCGGCGGGAGAGAACCGGGCGCTATCGGAGAGGTAGCCTTTCTGGGCCAGGAGAACCGGCCCGAGCGGCACCTGATGTGCTGGTCGAGCGATATCAGGAAGGGCTTCCTCGAAAAAATGGACTATCTGGACAGCAGCCTAGGCGTGACCGATCTGTGGCCCGACTATGTGGAAACAGCCTTCCCCCAGACCAACCGCAGCTCGGGGTTCAAAATATGGGAGGATACCGGCGCTTTGAAGCAGTTTCGCCGGAGAGGAATCCGCTACTGGCTGGCGGAGCGCGAAGCCTTCACCTAGATGGTCAACGAACCGGAAGATTTGAGAGACGGCCTCAAGTGGGAAACGGCCTTCCGGCAGATGCGGTCCATCTATGCCAGGGCGCGCCGGCTGGGATTTTGCGGGCTAGCGCTCGATACCGAAGACTACGGCGGGGTGACCGACGCGGCCCGTGAGAAATACAAGGACGCCGCCGACTATGCGGACGCCTGAACATTTGCCGATGAGTTCGGCCCTTCGGGGATGTATTACCGGCGCGGCCTGGAGTTCGGTTGGGCGCTTCGTGAGGTCTGGCCGTGCCCCTTGATCCAGGTTTACGAGGCGCGGATGTATTCGGGGAAGGGCGATTGCCGCCAGGGGAACTACTGGTGGCTGAAGGGCATCCACGACGCCGGGGTGAAGATATGGATCGCCACCGAAAAGACTTACGGTGCCGGCAGCGGGGAAATCAGGGAGGCCGAGCCGGATCATGTGAAGCAGTGGTTTGTCCGGATGGCCGAATTCATTCCGCAGGTATACAAAGATTATCCCTTTGCGGCCCGGGTGCTGCCCGGCTTTCATCCCTGGAACACGCGCCTCCGCCGGCCCAACTACCTGCCGCGCTACCTGGAAGACCAGCCTCGAGAAGCCGCGGCCACGGGATACTGGCTCTACAATGAAGGCAACGCCTCCGCAGGCGACACTCGCAGCGTGCTGGACCCGGCCTTCTGCCTCCGCTACGGCATCGCCCCGGAGGACTTTTTGAAGGTGTTTGCCCGCTATCCGACCGATAGAGCCATTCGAAAACCCAGACCCTGAAGGTTCCCGCGAAGCCGTTCGGATCAAACCATCGCTTCGCAAGGGTCCGGGCCGCGGTCTTCCAGCCTGTCCTTCACCCTGTAGGTTAGATGCCCTACCCGGCCTTCTGCCGGATACGCTACCGGCTCCCAGCCGAAAATCCGCCGGAAGGTGTGATAGGCCGGTGAATACGGCAGCGGGTAGCGGTCGAAAACGCTTTTCCACTCTATCAAGAGATCGAAGGTTTCCGGCTCAGGGAAGATATCGAAATCCCACGCCGCGCAGATGCGTTCGATATAATCCGCCCTCTCCTCGTCGCTGTCTAGGGATTCCGGCAAGGCTTCGACATCAGGATAGACCGAATGATCCAGGTACATCTCAACCCTCGCTGCCGTTCAGAAATGATTCATGGAACCATGCACGCAGCCCTGCCGTGCTGCCACGCTCCTCTTCCGATGAAATGGCGGACAGGGGACGGCGGGCTTCCAGCCGGATCAGGTGGGTTCTCACCTGCCGCTTCGCCTGAGAAATCTCGAATTCGGGATTCCTGATCTGCCAGAGCCGCCAGCGTTCCTCTCCCTCGATCAGGCCGCTGCGGACAACGCGGTATATATCCGTAAAATCTCTCGGAGCGCCCCGGTTGACAAGCGCATTCATCTTCGAGCCGATATTGTCTTGCAGGGTTTCGACCTTCAAGGGCGGCCAGAGGCTTTCGCGAGCAGCATCCAGAGCGAGATCGCGCACCGAAATCTGGAATGAAAACTCTTTGCGTCCACTATCGGGATGTCGGAACTCGAAGGAGTCTGTCATCCTGAACTGGCGGTGGGTCTGGGCATAGCCCTGTCTGGCTGCCACACACTCCAGGGCAGCCCGAAGATGCAAGACGGCTTCCGGGTCCCGGCCTCCGATCCACCAGGCATCGATGTCCTGGGTAGGGCGATAGTCGATATAGCGCTTGAGCGCCACGCCTCCGCCCAGGATGAACCGGTTCGCCGCTGGTTCGAGTCGAAGCGCCTCCGGAACGGCTTCCATAAGAGGCGTGAGGTTCAGGGGCCGCCCGGGCTGAGATTGGTTGCCCAACGGCTGCTTCGGTGACTCCGATTCCATTCTTTCTCCTGCCTTCTATTGTCCTTCTTCAAGGCTGGAACATACCTATTATCCCATAGTTTCTCAGCCTGCAACGATCTGCGCTCAATCGGGGCAAGTCAGCCGCTTTCCAGAAAGGTTGTCAGGCGCTTGAGGCGGGAGCGGAAGGGCGGGGCGTCCATATCGTTGAGCCAGAGGATAAGGGCGTCTTCGTTGTTGTCGGTGTAATAGCAGGGGCGGATTCCCGCGGTTTCGAAGCCGTATTTGCAGTAGAGATTTTGGGCGACCAGGTTGCTGCGGCGAACTTCCAGGGTCATGCGGGCGGCCCCTCGGTCCAGAGTCTCTTCAATGAGCGCTACCAGCAGTTTTTCGCCGATATGCCGGCCCCGAAACTTCTCCTCCACTCCGATAGTGGTGATATGGCCCTCGTCCACGATCACCCACATGCCGGCAAAGCCAACGATGCGCTTATCCGCCTGGGCGACCACATAGACAGAAGCGGGATTGGTCAATTCGTTGCGGTAGGCGCTTTCATGCCAGGGGGAGCGGAAGCATTCCCGCTCGATACGCATCACATCCCGGATGTCCCGGGCGGCCATGGGCCGGATGATGAAAGGTTTCTCCAACGCCGAGTTCCTCCTCGTGAGGAGTCTACCAGATTATGCCTCAAATGTCAATCGGCCCGACCCGCCTAAAGAAAACCGCCCTGTCTGCCGATATTAATTGAGGCGAAACCATGACGGCCCGCGGGTTTCATTCGCTAAATCTTTCAAAGGTGAAAAATATATGACCTAAAAACGAAACTTTTTCGTCTCAAAATCGTCTGAATATATGGCATAACCTAATCGGCCACATAGAGGCCGAGTTGACAAGGAGGAAAGAAACGATGAAAAAATATCGTGTATTGTCCCGCGTGCTGGCGGGAGCGTTCGCCCTGACCGTGATGGCGGCCTTTGTCGGGTCTACCGGCGCGGAAAAGTCTGCCGTGAAAGCCAGCGCCAAGTGCTGGAAGAAGTGCTACAGCCAGAAGCAGCCTGCCTCCAAAGCCGTCAAGGGCGATAAGTCCTGCTGGCAGAAGTGCTGGGCCAAGAAGAGCCAGCCCGTCAAGCAGGCCCGCAAAGCCGATGAGAAGTGCTGGCAGAAGTGCTGGGCCAAATACAGCAAGGCCAATATGAAGCAGGACAACTGTGCCAAAGCCTGCTGGGCGAAGAACAACAGCAAATGCTGGAAGGAATGCTACACCAAAAACGCTGCCAGCGTCAAGAAAGGCAGCTCGAACTGCTGGCAGGCATGCTGGAGCAAGAAAGCCCAGCCCACCAAGAAGACCGCCAGAGCCGACGAGAAGTGCTGGCAGAAGTGCTGGACGAAATATGCCAAAGCCAGCATGAAGCAGGACAACTGCGCCAAAGCCTGCTGGGACAGCCATCGCAAAGTGTAAGATACGTAGAACGCAACTGATTGTTCTCCAACGCAACAGCCTGCCCATCCGCGATAAACGGATGGGCAGGCTGTTGCGTTAGCTGGGAAAGTCCCCTTGGAAATGTGAAATCCCCGACAACAAACAGTCATACTCCCCTTTATCCCCTGGATGAATAAGAAACCCGAGATTGTGTTCTTCTTTTCAGATCGCCTTTTTCAATCCCGTGTCACTCTTCTCAGCTGAAAAAAGATTCTCCGAAATATCCTTGCCGTATCGCTGCTCTTCATCAGGATTTCATAGCTTTTTTGATATAATAGGCTAACCTGAAAAACATAGCCTGTTGAAGGGGGGATGCCTTCCCGATTGCGCTCTAAACCGCAAAGCAGCATTTCCGAAGGAGGAATCAAGATGCTAACGCGCAGACGAGGATTTACACTGATCGAATTGCTTGTAGTTATTGCCATCATCGCTATTCTGGCGGCGATTCTCTTTCCGGTCTTCGCCCAGGCCCGCGAAAAGGCCCGGCAGGCCAGCTGCCTCTCCAACCTCAAGCAAGTGACCCTGGCCGTCCTGATGTACGTGCAGGATTATGACGAAACCTTTCCTTATTGGCCGATCACCCCTGCCGATCCCTGGCCGGGCGGGGTTCTGTTGGCCCCTCAGAGCGGGCCGAACCTGTGGGATAGCGGCCCGTTTATTGCGCTGATCGCGCCCTATGTCAAGAACCAGGCGATCTGGTATTGCCTCTCCACCGACAAGGATCCCGGTGATCACTGGAAAGATCCGACTACCGGAGTGGCTCCGAGCAACTACCAGATCAACTCTTTTATCGTGATGCCGGGCTACTGGAAATCGTCCGGCGGCAAATGGGCTTCCATCCCGACCTACGGCCCTGTGACGCTCTCGATGATCACCAAGCCCTCCGACATCATGCTCTGGGAGGACTGGGGGCAGGCGTACAACGGCAAGGCCATCCACTGCGGGGGCACCAACTTCTCCTGCTGTGACGGCAGGGCCAAATGGCAGAAGCAGGGCGCAAAGAACATCGTGGCAGGCTGGTGGTAACTACCTCCACCGTGTATTCAAAACAGAGAGGAGAGAACTATGTTGTCGAGACGTATGTTGCATGTTGTCATGCTGCTGGCGGTAGCGGCATCGCTCCTGACGGCGGCATGCGGTGTCAGCGCCGCACAGGGGAAGTTTTACCTGATCGGGATGGGAACGGCCCCGGATCTGATCACTGTCCGGGGCGCGGAAGCCATCAAGAAGGCGGACATCATCCTGCTGGAAGAGCCTTCGGAAAAGGAGTATTGGAAGGATTTCATCGGGGATAAGGAAGTGTGGTTCTGCCCGCACGGGTCTCGCATCTATTACGGCGTCGATCCCGATATACTGGAAGATCCGGTGGCCAGAGCCACCGCCATTAAAAACGATGGCTACCGCAAGGACACTGTCGCCAAAATCCGCCGCGCCGTGGAGGAAGGCAAGACCGTCGCCTCCCTCCAGGGCGGGGATGTGATGATGTACAGCACCACCTTCTATATTGAGATGCTCCCGAAGGATTTTCCTGTGGAAGTCATTCCGGGGATCGGGGCTTTCAATGCGGCCACCGCCGCCGTCAAATACAGCCCTTCGTTCGGGAGGGACACTAATTCGGTCATCCTGACCATGGCCGATTTCCCGGGCAGGACGGACACCAACGAAAAGCTCATGGCGACGAAAAGCTCCATGGTTTTCTATACCATGCATCTGGATTACCCTGCGCTGCTCAAGCAGCTCAACAAGCACTACCCCAAGGATACGCCGGTGGCCGTGGTCAGTTTCGCCGGCGATCCGGAAAAGCAGGAGATTGTCCGCAGCACGGTGGGCCGCTTTTTAAGCGAGGTGGATTATAAGGCCCTGCCTGCCGATATGCATATGTTCCTGGTCGGAAAGTTCCTGACGGTAGGGCAGGCCCGTGTCGACGGAATCGCGGGCGGCAAGAAGTTCATCGAAAAGATGTACGGCAAACCGAGCGCCAAGAAGTAAAGCGCCCTGAAGGCCCATGGCCTCTTCCGGCCATGGGCCTTCTCACCCTATGAGGTCATTCTATGAAAACATTCTTGCTGGCAATCGCCGCGACCGGCCTGGCGGGCCTAGCGGCCATGTCCGGGTCTCCGAAGGTCAAACCGCAGGGCGGCTATCTGGTCTACAGGGGCGGAGGAGCCGGGCCGGTGGCCTTCAGCCACACCAGTCATGGATCGATGGGCTTTCGCTGCAACGCCTGCCACCCTTTCATTCCTCGAAAGGCAAGCGCCATTACCATGGCCGCCATCAATGAGGGTAAAGGGTGCGGCCTGTGCCATAACGGAAAGAAAAAGGCTCCAGCAAACGGGAAGGCGGCTTTTCCCGTAGGCGACTGCAAGAGCTGCCATATGCCGGAAAAGGACCTGATTCTGAAAGGCAAGCATATGGGCGACATCCCCTTTTCGCACCTCAGGCATACCGGAACGGTAGAGGAGGGGAAAGTGAAAATCAGAGCAGGATATACCTGCGGAAACTGCCATCCGGCCATCTGCGAGCCTCGCGGCGGGGTTCCCATCGGGATGCTGGTTCCCCATGACGATATAGGGTGCGCCGCATGCCACAACGGGGAGAAGAAGGGGCCGCAAGGCCGGACTATTTTCACCGCCACCGGAAACTGCACCCGCTGCCACAAAAGCACCGCAGACTACTCGGACCGGAAGCCCGGCCAGCCCTGACCGCGAAACGAGGGGGTTTCATGATAGCCCAAGATCGAAGCGATGCCGACAGGCCCCGTCCCACTCTTTCCTCCGCCGATGCGCTTGCCCTGATCGTGGGCCTGGTGGTCGGGGTCGGCCTCTATAAAACGCCTTCCCTGGTAGCCGCCAATACGGGCAGCGGCGCTCTCTTCCTGCTGGCCTGGCTGCTGGGCGGGGTGGTTTCCCTAATGGGCGCGCTCTGCTATGCGGAGCTGGCGACCGCCTATCCGCATGTGGGCGGAGACTATCACTACCTCTCCCGCGCTTTCGGCAGGGAGATCGCTTTCCTTTTCTCGTGGGCTCGAATGACCGTGATCCAGACCGGATCTATCGCGATGCTGGCCTTTGTATTCGGAGATTACGCCTCGCGCATTCTCTCCCTGGGGCCGTACGGCTCTCCCCTGATGGCCGCCTGCGCGGTTGCCGCCCTGACCGGCCTCCATGCCTGCGGGGTGCGGCAGGGGAAGTGGACCCAGAACCTTCTGACCGCCGCCAAGGTTGTCGGGATCGCCCTCGTTCTGGGGGTGGGCTTCCTGGCGGCGTCACGTCCTCTGCCGGAAGCCGCCGCGCCGGCCGCTCAGAAGCCCGCCTTCGGGATGGCGATGATTTTCATCCTTCTCTGCTACGGGGGATGGAACGAGGCGGCTTATATCTCGGCGGAACTCCGCGATAACCGGCGCAGCATGCGCCGGGTGCTGTTCTGGAGCATCGGGCTGATCACTCTGATTTACCTGCTGGCGAACACGGCCTATCTGAGCGGTCTCGGCATGGCTGCCCTCTCCGGCTCGGAAGTCGTGGCCGCCGATCTGATGGAAAAAGGGCTTCCGGGCAGCGGTTCGGGTTTCATCAGCCTCCTGATCGCTGTCTCCGTGCTGGGAGCGGCCAATGCCACTATCTTTACCGGGGCGCGCTCCTGCTACGCGCTGGGCCAGGACTTTCCGCCGTTCGCCTTCCTGGGGCGATGGCACGGTCGCTCTCAGACCCCTTTGCCCGCGCTGCTGGCGCAGGGCGCTCTGTCGCTGGCTCTGGTGGCGCTCGGTTCGCTCACCCGCAAGGGCTTTGAAACGATGGTGGATTATACTGCTCCCGTCTTCTGGTTCTTCTTCCTGCTGTCCGGCCTTTCCCTATTCGTCCTGCGAGCGCGGGAGCCGGAGGTCCCGCGCCCGTTTCAGACCCCCTTGTACCCTCTGATCCCTTTGCTCTTCTGCGCTACCTGCGTCTATATGCTCCATTCCAGCCTGGCCTATACGGGCATGGGGGCTGTGGTGGGCGTGGTGGTGCTGATGGCGGGAGCGCCTCTGCTGCTCTTCTCGCGCCTGGGGAAATCCGAAGAGATGGCGCGGGCGTCTTTAGAAAGGTGAAAGATATGTCCCGAAAAATAGCTGCTTTTTCTTTTGTATTGTGCCTCGCCTGGATATCCGCGGTACAGGCGGGTGAGTTGAACTACAAGCAAGCATTAATCGCTCGTTTTCCCTTCTACCACATCGCCACAGGTGTTTTCGCTCCGGTCTATCCCGCCCTGGCGAAGCAGCTCGTACAGAATTATGGCTTCCGGGAAGGGGTGTGCGTGGATATGGGAGGCGCGGAAGGCTCCCTGGCGCTGGAGATAGCCAGAATGACTAAGGCCACTGTTTATGTACTGGATATCAGCCCGGAGGCCGTCAGGCTGTGCAACCTGCTGGCGGATGAGGCCCGGCTGACCGGGCGGGTGCGCGGGGTGGAAGGAGACGCGCAGAATTTACCGTTTCGCGACCATTTCGCAGACCTGGTGGTCAGCCGCAACTCCCTTTTCGAATGGCCCGACAGGATGGCGGGCTTCAGGGAGGCGTACCGGATTCTCAAGCCGGGGGGCGTCGCCTATATGGGGGGAGGCTTTTCCAGGCTCCTGAGCGCCGCCGATACGGAGCGCCTGGTTTCCTGGTGCGTCAAAAAGCGGGATGAGAAGCCGGGGAGCTTCGTGAAAATGCCCAAAGACCTGGTGGCCCAACTGCGGAAAGCAGGGATCAGGAAGGCGCGGGTGCTGGAAGGCCCGACCGAATTCGACTGGTGGCTGGAAATGCGGAAATAAGGCGGCAAGCAGGCTGGATGAATCAGGGGCGTGTTTGTTCTTTAAAAGACGCCCCTGATCAATGCCGTTCCCGATTGTGAACCTCATCATATGGCTGTCCTGGTTGATCTACCGAAACTACCGCTTCAACGGCGTAGCGAACGGCTTGCGTAGCTCGATCCATGTGCCGACACCCTTTTCGCTGATAAGCCGTATCGTGTGGATGCCGGCGGCCCGGGCTTTGGCGATGATGTTTCTGTCGATAGGCTTCCAGCCGCCCCGGCGCATCTGGGCCATTCCCTCCTCGCGGTCCCGGACAAGGGGATCGCGTATTTCCGGAGCGAGCAAGCGGGAGAAACCGCCGCCCATATAAGCGGCCCCGCCCGGCTTGAGAATCCGATACGCCTCCTTGATGCCCGCCAACTGGTCGGACCAGAAAAAGATCGATCCCCGGCTGACCACCAGATCGGCGAAATCATTGCGAAACGGCAGGTTCCGGGCATCTCCCTCCACGGCCCGCACTCTCCCCGTCATCCCCTCCTCATCGGCCAGCAGGTTGCACAGCCTGACGGCCACCGGGTCGATATCCAACACATAGGCTGTGAGGTTCGTGATTTTGGCTAGGGCAAGGGATAACGACCCGCAGCCGCCCCCGATATCCACGCAGACGCCTTTCCTGATGCCGTAGTCCTGCACGATCTGCTTCGCCAGGGCCGGGTAGACCATCGCGTATTTACCGACGGCGACATTGTAATAAGGGTACTTTTGAATCAGCGAATCTCTGTAGCTATCCGCCGAAGACCTCGAAGCGATACCGAGCATTGTCAGCGCCAGAAAAGCGCAGAAGCGGCAGCCTTTCATGATATCCCTCCTGATATGTATTCCTTTTCATTGGGCGGCCTTTCCATTGAAATAACACAATTTTTAATTAAAAAATATAAATAGATGCCTTTGGGGAACTATTTTCGACCGGGCATCGTTTCATGAAGGTGAAAGATCCTTGAAGGGGGGGATTCACATGAAGATTCGAACTATCGCAGCTTCCATTGCCATGAGCGTGGCCTTAATAGCCGGGCTGATGTTCAGCCCTTCCGCCCATTCCGACAACAATACGGCATCCAAAAAGGGGGACGCCAAATGCACCGTCAAGTGCTACAGCAAATATCGGCCTGCCGCCAAAAGTTTGCGGAAGGGCGATAACACCTGCTGGAAGCAGTGCTGGGACAATTATAGCAAGAGCGGCCACAAAGCCCGATACAGCGCGAACCAGAAAGGCTGGAAGACCTGCTGGAACAAATATTCCAAAAAGCAGATGTCCAAAAACAAGTGCGCGAAGGTCTGCTGGCACAAGTTCTCCGCCATCCAGCGAAGCTGACGCGGAAACGACACTTCGTAACTGACGAGAAAAGCCTTCGGATGCTAAAACCGAAGGCTTTTCTCGTTGATTTCTGTACGGTCTCAATAGGCGAGATAATTCAGAACGAAAAGAATCTGCCGGGCCAAACTATCTATCGTAGCAGGGGAGGCCCGGGCCTGCCATTCCCGGATCAGTTCGGCAATGCAGGCCCGAGCTTCCTCTTCGCTGATGCCGCGCCACCGCTTCCGCGCTTCCAAGCAAAGGATGCACTCTCCCGGATACTGAATCGTGTCGCGGTTCGGCAATAGCATTCGATGTCCGCAGCGGTACATCAGGGTAATGTCCTGCGGTTCGGCTGCCTGCTCGGAGGGGGTATCTTCGATATGCACGCAACCCTCCCTTCTAACGCTGAAAAGCCAACGCCGCTATCCTTGCGTTACGGCTTCAAAAATCCGTTCTTTTTCATGATCGCCTGCCCCTGGCGAGAGGTGATCAGCTTGATGAAATCTTCCGCCAGGCCAGGCGACTGCGCCCCTTTGATGACCGCAATCGGGTATTTGGCGATCACGTTGATGCTATCGGGAATGTGAATGACTTTGACGCTCTTCTTGACCTCGGGCGTGACATCGGTGACGTAAACGAAACCGGCGTCGAAGTCGTTCAGGATGATTTTGGCGACGATGTGCTTGACATTCATCTCCTGAAAGAAAGTGTTTTTATAGACCTTCGCCGCAAACCCGCTGCCGTATTTCCCCGTTTTCTCCGCGCTCTCCACCACCTGGCGCATGTACCGGCTGGCGGGCAGGCCCTCGACGCCCCCGTCAATTTTGACGCCGGGCCGGGCCAGGTCTTTCAGGCTCCTGATCCCCGCCCGGTTCTCCCTGGGGATGATGACGCAGAGCTTGTTCCGGGCGAAAATCCGGTAACCGCCGCGCAGCAGGTTCTTTGCCTCCAGGGAGAGCATGTTTTTCATATCGGCGGAGGCGAACACATCGCAGGGCGCGTCCAGCTCGATCTGCGCTCTGAGTTCCGGGGAACCCGCCATATTGTAGACGACCTCCACTCCCGGGTGGCGGGCCTCGAAAAGCCGCTTGATTTCCTTGAGCGGGTCGGTCAGCGAGGCCGCCGCAAATACGGTGAGTTTTTCCGCCGCGAAAATGGAGATCCGGCCCAGCGATGCCGTCAACGTGACCACCGCCAGCGCCGTCAGTAGAAACCTTCTCATGCAAGTGCCTCCTTGTTATATTTAGGACTTTCGCTGGGGTAGGGGCGAACCGGTGTGTTCGCCCTGCCTTACAAGCCGGATCCCGGGCAGATACGCAGGTCTGCCCCTACGATTCGCCCCGTTCGAGAGACCAAGCGAAAGTCCTGATATTGAAAAAATATTCCCTTTAATGTTAGACAGGCTGCGATCCAATCCTGCTATTTCCAATTATCGATAGGCCGCCCGTGTATCAGGCCGACATGGGTATCGGCGTGAAGGACGGGAAGGCCCAGAGTATGCTCGTGATGCAGAAAAGGGGCCTTTCCTTTCTGAAACCAGCAGGTCATCAGCCAGACGTCGGGATCGCTGCGCTCCGAGATGAGGCGGGGAGGCCCGAAGAGGCTTCGCTTCTGATCCAATGCCAGAAAAGACCAGTGGAGGTAGGTGATATTGCCTGCGCTCCAGTTGGCATCTGAATCGGTGATGGTGGGGTCGAACGCCTCTCCTCTGGGCGCGCTGGGGCAGTAAAAGATATGGCGATTTTTGATGTAGGGAGAGAGCGGCATCACCAGACGGTAAAGGCGTTCCGGATTGTTCCCGTTTTTCAGGTCGGTCGGGTAGCACTCATCGAAATCCTG
>JADLDR010000181.1 GCA_020846535.1 Armatimonadota bacterium
AGCAGGACGGTCAGCGCCGTTTTGCGCCCGCGCATGGGCCCCTCCTGGAACCGGCGACGCCGGGAGATACCCAGAGTATACCCGATCATCCGCCCCATTGCAATTCTGGCCCCTTATTCGTTGGAGAGCATCTAAGAGGCGTCGGATCTCTGCCTCTCTTTGTTCCGCCTGACGCCGTTTCTTCGCCTCCGTCCGCGCCTCTGAACGCAGGCGCCGGATCTCTGCCTCCGGCAGGTTCGCCTCCACCCATCTCCGGTCAAAGACTTTCCGGTAAATCCGGTTCCTGACCTGAAGCTGCCCCGCCTCCGTGCGGGTTACCCCCGACAGCTTCAACACCCCCACCCGCCGGTCCGCCTCGTCGTCTAAGGCGGGATCCCCCGTGAGTACCTGCCGGTAGAGGCTGAGGGCCTCCTCCCGATACCCTGCCGGGCTCTGCCCCTCACTCGGACCGGAAAGCATCCGGTTGGCGACATCCGCCAGATTCACATTCCGCTCGCGGGCCTTGGGCACAAAGAAGAGCCGGGCGACGATCCCATCCACCTCCCGGCCGGTCTGTACCTTCGGATCGACCGCGATCTCGGCACACAGACTCTGCGTCAGATACGGATGCCCGTTTGTCCAAAAGAAGACCCATTTCAACAGGACGACTGCTGGCTTCCGGTCTAACCCTTGCGCCAAGGGCAGCACTTCCTCCAGGGTGAAATCCTTCAACTCGATCCGTTGCCCGATGTTAAACGGCGAAATCCTGCGGTCCTGGATGAGATCCGAGGGCCGAGCCGACCAGACAGAAGGTGAGTCGGTCGTAGACCGGATTGTGGACCCGGGCGTTGTAGCACTCGCGGATGCCCGCAAAGAATTCATCCGTCGAAAAGGGCAAGCTGCGGACAGTGTCGATCTCATCCAGGAGCATCACCAGGGGCGAGGTCAGCGATTCCAAGACCACCTCTCGAAGGGCCTCAAAGAACCGATGGACCAAGGTGTAGGATCCATTGGCCTGCCAGTAAGCCAGCAGTTCCCGGCGGCAAGCGAGGGTCCGGCCGATCTCGGAGAGCAGACTCACATACCATTGGTCGGGGGTGACATTGGCCCCGCCGAACTTCTGCAAGTCCAGGAAGACAGTCCGGATGCCCTGGTCAGAGAGCTGAGCGATGACCCGGACGGCCAAAGAGGACTTGCCCATCTGGCGGGCATTGAGGAGAAAGGCGTAGTCGCCGGAGCGGAGGGCTGAGAGAAGCTCCTTGTCAGCGGCGCGCTCGATGTAGGAGGCGGCCTGTAAGGGAAGAGTGCCGCCGGTGATGAAGAAGCGTTCCGAGACGCTCATAGCGTATGACTCCTGAGGGTGGGGGATCCGAGTTCCCCTCCAGGATTCGGCAGGCAGGGCGGATTTCCTGTTGAGGTCGCGAAAATGACATCCAAGTGCCGCTTATACGCAATCCCGGTAAAGCACGCATAAGATTCAGGCTGGTTGGGGCGGAAAACGGCGGCGATAGGATTTGACGCATAAGAGTGAGAGCAGGGCCCCGGAACTCGTAGGTCTGACAACAGCCCTATCGGTACTCCCCAAGAGTTCTCGGCCTCGCGCACGAATCGCTCTCTGCGCCCGTGCTGCCACCGGAGGGGCGCTGCTCAGAACGGGCTCCGTTTCCTCAGAAGGCGTCTCCCATGAGCGCGCGGAGGCCGATTTTCCTGGCCGCCACAGGGTGGCGACGGGATCTGCCCCGTGATCCGGGAGCGCTCTGCTGGAAATCCTGTTCCAGGAGAGAAGCTCTGCGGTCGGCCTCTCGGGCGGGCAAGTCCGAGGCGCCACCTCTTGCAGGCATTCCGAATTTCGTGTATAATAAGAATAGAATACAAGGAGATCGGAATGACACCGACAACGGCCCAACAGGTTCTGGACCTCGTGCGTCAACGCGGCATGGTGCGTGCCTGCGACTTGACGGCGGTGGGTCTCTCGCCGACGCATCTGCAGCGGCTCTACGAACAGGGGCTGCTGCTGCGATCGGGACGCGGGATCTACCTGCCTGCGGACGCCGAGTTGGATGAAAACGACACGCTGACGGAGGTCGCCCTGCGCGTGCCGGCGGGCGTCCTGTGCCTGCTCACCGCGCTTCAGTTCCACCGGCTGACCACCCAGCTGCCGCATCAGGTCTGGGTGGCGCTGCCGCCGCGCGCGCATACGCCCCGCCTGGACTATCCCCCGCTCCGGGTGGTGCGGCTTTCGGGGGAGGCGCTGACGGCAGGCATCGAGGAGCATGCTTCCGGCAAAGGGACCCTGCGGCTCTACGGCCCGGCGAAGACCGTGGCCGACTGCTTTAAGTTCCGCCACAAGATCGGCCTCGATGTGGCGCTGGAAGCCCTCCAAGACGGCTGGCGCAAGCAGCGCTTTACCATGGACGCCCTCTGGCATTACGCCCGGGTCTGTCGTGTCGCCAATGTCATGCGCCCTTATGTGGAGAGCCTCGTCTCATGAGCGACACCGAGGGCAACGAGCCCGCGCCGAAGCCACGGCCGGGGCAGCGCAATCCGGGCGCTTCCCTTCAGCAGAAGCTACGGAACCATGCGAAGGCCACCGGCGAGGAGGTCGCCCTGGTACTCACCCGCTATGTCATCGAACGCTTTCTGTATCGTCTGAGTCTGGCCCCTGACCGGGATCGATTCATTCTGCGCGGGGCGACCTTGTTCCCCCTCTGGACGGCCGACCCGCATCGGGCGACACGGGATATCGACCTGTTGGCCTCGGGCGACAGTACGCCGGAGGCGATGCGGGCCATGCTCACGGCGGTCTGCGCCCAGGACGTGCCCGAGGATGGCATTGCCTTCCTGCCGGAGACGCTCCATCTGGAGGCGCGGTTCGAGGGCCGGGTCTACCGGGGCCTGCACGTCGAGATGATGACCGCACTCGGGACGGCGCGTCCGCGGCTGGAGATCGATATCGCCTTCGGGGAGGCCGTGGTCCCGCCTCCGCAGGAGGTGGAGTTACCGGTGCTGCTGGGGATGCCCGCTCCCCGCCTGTGGACCTATCAGCGGGAGACGGTGGTCGCCGAAAAGTGCGAGGCGATGGTGAGCCTGGGCATCCCGAACACCCGCATGAAGGACTTCTACGATCTCTGGGTGCTGAGCCGTACCTTCCCGTTTGAGGGCCCCCGGCTTTGCGACGCGTTGCGGGCCACCTTTACCCGTCGGCACACGGGGTTTCCCGCGGGTGGCCTTCCGGCGGCCCTGACGGAGGCGTTCATCGAAGATGCGACTAAGGAGCGTCAGTGGCGGGGCTTTGTCGGAAAGACGGCCCTGCGGAAGGAGGCCGATGCCCTGCCCCAGGTGATCGCAGCCCTCCGCGCATTTCTGCAGCCGCCCCTGGAAGCGCTTGCCGAACGCCGGCCCTTTGATCGGCACTGGTCGCCGGACGGCCACTGGCACGCGTAAGATGCGGGCGAGCGAGGACCGAAGGGGAGAGCGGTCCACCCCCTTGGGTCAGTCCCAACCCTGTCATCACGCCCCTTGGGGCATGTCATACCGTGTCATCGTTTTTTCGATGACATCGGCCCCCGCATGCCCTTCATGTTCCGGCAACGGTCCTCAGCCTGGGATCGTTGGCCGCAGCGGAAGGGAGGATCCCCCTGGAGCCGGGAACAGCCGAGGGATGTCCATCCCCGCGTTGTTATCAGTACATGCCGAGCGTGTGGGCCTCAGCGACCCGTTCATCCAGACCCTGATGCCGCTTTGCTTCCTCCTGCGCCTGATAGCGCAGCAAGTCGCCCAGCCGTACCCGGCGCCGGGGTCCCACCCGGCGGAAGGGGATGTGCCCTTCTTCCAGCAGCTTCACGAAGTACGGTCGGGATACGTTGAGGAAGTCGGCGGCCTCCAGCGTGGCCACTTCGGTGTCGGTAGTGAGTACCACCAGTTGCTGGCCCTGGCCTAACGCTTTCAGCATCGTGGAGAGCAGGGCAGGGCCGCGCTAGGCAAGAGAATCTCAGCGGTCGCGCCATCCAGGTGTCCGACTTGCATATGCACGGTGGTCTGAGGTAAGAGGGACTCTTCTGCGTCAAGGAGATGGCGCAGAGCTTGGCTGGATGCCTCCGCGAGGCGGGCCTCATCCTCCGAAAGTGGGTGGGCAGTTGATTGTGTGAAGGGTGACATCGTGATCTCCTCGTTCTATTATACGAAACGAACGAAAAAAAAACGCAAGAATCAAATCACATTCCTTTCGTTCCGGATAATAATATGTTCGTTTGACCGTCAAACGTCCTGATAACCCTTGATCCCGATCCCTTCAAGTTGTTTTCAGGAACCCCACCTATCCGCAGGAAATCGAGGTCCTCTATCGAAATCGTATGGGGAAACCGACAAACGCATCAGAAAGGATGTTGTGGATGGTGAAGGCAGTGTCCCCCGCGTTACCCCGGAAGCGGGTGGCCCTAAGATGATCTCCCAGGAATAAGGGGCCAGAAATCAGGCAGCCATGGCAATGGTCTGCTCACACTTGGCGAGTATCTTCTCGAACGACTTGGCGGTCCAGAGGAACGCATGAGCGCGCTCATTCCA
>JADLDR010000182.1 GCA_020846535.1 Armatimonadota bacterium
ATCTGCTTGCAGTTGGACAGGCAGGAGATGGCGCGGGCCTTCTCGCGGGCCTGAGCGAAGACCGGGAAGAGAATGGCTGCCAGGATCGCAATAATAGCGATAACGACAAGCAGCTCAATCAACGTGAAACCATGTCTCTGTTTCATTTTCTGTCTCCTTTGAAAAATGCGACTGATTTGCTTCCTGCATATTAAGAAATTCCAATCATCCTCCTTTCTCTTCAATGCGCTTTGTGAATTATTTGATTCATTATAAATCATATGCGGATAAATGTCAAGTCTTTCCTATGCATCCGAATGGAAAAAGCGGCTCCTGTTCAGGAGCCGCTTTTATTATAAGTACGCCGAATGCAGCGTTATTACTCAGGGGATTGGCCTAGTTGAAGGCGTTCGGGGGCGGGGTGATGCCCCATCTCTCCCAGAAACTGAGCTTGTTCGTTTTGGTAGGGTCGAAGAGATCCTGGCATTTGGTGGCGATCTGGGAGGCGGGCATCCATTTGGCGTGGCCGTCACAGAAAACGATATTCTCACCGCCTTGGTGCCGGGTGTTGCTGGCCCGCATCAGGTCCAGGTTGTTGCGAGTGCAGCATGCGTTGGCCCAGATGGAACGCATTCCCCCGCAGGCGCTAAACCGCCTCGAGTCGATGAAGGCAGCGGTTTCGGCTGGGGCGACAAGAGACGCCATCGTTCTCGGCTTGCCGTCCATATTGCAGCCGATGTTGATCATAACCACTTCATTGACGCCGATAGTCGGGGCTTGCTTACCGACAAAGGACTTGGGCATCAGCCAGCCGCCTGTGTCGCCGAGCGCCGCCACATCCAGATCAGGCACATACACACAGATATCGCCCACAGGGGACGAAGGGCAGTTCCAGACGGACTGATTCTTGATGTAAGAATCCAGTCCAAGCATCGGAGTGCTTCTGGCCCAGGGGGTGGCTGCGCCGCAGGCAATCGAGATGGGAAAGGTCTCGTCATAATCCTGGGTATACATCATGACAGCATTGCCGATCTGCTTGCAGTTGGACAGGCAGGAGATGGCGCGGGCCTTCTCGCGGGCCTGAGCGAAGACCGGGAAGAGAATGGCTGCGAGGATTGCAATAATAGCGATAACCACGAGCAATTCGATAAGCGTAAAACCTTTACTGCGATTCATGTTACTGCCTCCTTTGATGAATTTTAGATCAGCGGTGAAGCTTCGATGAATACAAAAACCTACCCTCCTTTCATATTCGGCACTTTGTGAATTATTAGATCGATTATAAGACATTCGACAACAAATGTCAAGACGTTCCAGGCGAGCATAATGTTTTATAACAACAGTCCTTTGCCTGGAGGAAACGGAATTGGAGAATAAAATCGAACGGCCGGGCTTCTCCGAGATTTACCTGGTTTACCGGGCGCACAGCCGCGCGCCCCTATAAAGACGGACGGCGAGATCGCCCTTACCGGCCCGTCGAACCGCCCTCATTGTTTCGCTGCATTTCGAGGAGTTTGGCGTATTTGAAGAAGGAGCCGCCCGCCTTGATGACGGAGATCACCAGCCCGTCCAGGCCGTCACGAAAGCCCTGCTTGAGCAGATAGATTTTGAAGAACATCCCCAGGCCGTGCTTGAGAGGAGAGAGCGGCCCGGCCCGCTTGCCGGACTCGAAGAGCTCGCGGGCGGTCTGGGTGGAATAGTCGTCCAGCTTCCGGAGCATGTGGGCGTAGTTGTCGTAGGAGTAGTGGTCGATGGGGGCGTCCGCCGCTTTCAGGGTTCCCCCGGTCTGCCAACTGGCGTGAACGGTGAAGCGAAAGCGGCCCCTGCGCCGGTCGAAGAGGCGCACCTGGGGATCGGGCCACCAGTCGGAATGGGGGATCCACTTGCCCCCCAGGTGGTTTTTCCGGGGGAAGCGGTAGGCGTCGGCGTCGGGCGCGGCCAGGATGCGCTCGATTGTCTGGCGGGTCGTCTCCGGGATGCGCTCGTCGGCGTCGAGGTTCAACACCCAATCGTGCAGGCATTTGTCCACCGCGCTGTTCTTCTGCGGGCCGAACCCCTTCCATTCCTCCGCAAAGACCCGGCATCCGAACGCTTCCGCGATTTGAACCGTACTGTCCGCGCTGCCCGAATCCACCACCACGATATCCTCTGCGAAGCGGACGCTCTCCAGGCAGCCCGGCAGCCACCGCTCCTCGTTTTTGACCACAATCGCCACCGATAACGGCAGTCTTTCGGACACTTGAACCTCCCCGGGGCGGCGCTCTCTAAATCCGCCTCAGAAACCCTCTGGGGTTGTAGGTCAGCAGATATCGCTCCCGTTTCGCGTCGATGACGAAATCGGGATTTTCGACCAGGAATTCCTCGATGGCGGCCAGGGGGCCGTCCTTGGCGAAGCCCAGACTGTCGCCGGGTTTGAAGAGGTCGACGATGCTGTCCTCCACGATGAAATAGCTGCCCGGGGTGACCAGGCCCGAATAGGCGCGGAGGTCGCTGAGGACCTGTTCCTTCATATGGCCGCCGTCCTGCATGACCAGGACGGACTGCCCCTGGCACTCGCGCTGCACCCGCTCTATGACCTGCGGGTCGGCGCTGTCGCCGGTGATGGCGGTGATGCGTGGGTGGGAAATGCGGTAGTTCGTCCGGTCTACATCCACCGAGACGACCCGGCCCTGGCCCACAAGATCGAGCAGATGCGCGAAAAAGAGGGTGCTGCCCCCGTGGGCGCTCCCGATCTCCACGATCACCTCCGGCCTGACCTCATGGACGATCTCCTGGTAAACCCAGGCGTCCAGCGGGTTCTTGAGGGTGGGAACCCCCATCCAGGAGCATTTCTCGAAAACGATATCCCGCTGGTGGTACAGCAGCCAGTCCCGGAGCGTCATCGAAAACCGCTCCCGGTATTCCTCCTGCATCGGGCGAAACGCCCGCCTGATTTTCCTCACCGCAGCTACGATCCAGGACAACAGTTGCTTTGCCTCCTGTGGATTTTGAAAATCACCCCTATAGGCATCAAGATCAGGTAAAAGATCATCCGCTCATGGGGGATGGGTGACCTCTCTCCCCGTTTCGGGGAGAGGGGGACAGAGGGTGCGTTGTTTTACGGCCTCACCCACTCCCCCTGCCCGTTTCGGGAAGGGGGCCGGGGGGGTTAGGTAACGGTCTAACAGAGGCCCGATCCTCGCCCCTGCGAGACAGGCAGCCTTAACTTGATGCCTATGGGATTTGAAAAGCATGCGCCGAAGCCCGCGGGGGCCGGAGGGGCGGTTGCTTTACCCGGTTACCTCTCTCTACCCCGTCTTCCGCCAGTAAGCCCCTGTCCAGTCCACCGTGACGATTTCATCGGTGATGCCGCGGGCCTTCCGGTAGTCCTCGACGGCCTGACGGCAGCCGGGGAGGGCGAGGTCATCGATGATAAGGTAGCCGCCCGGGGAGAGTTTGGGATAGAGGGGGATGAGGGCGTCCATGGTGGATTCGTACATATCCCCGTCCAGGCGGATGACGGCGAGACGCTGGATGGGAGCGCCGGGAAGGGTGTCCTTGAACCAGCCCTTCAGAAAGCGCACCCGGTCGTCCAGGAGGCCGTATCGGTCGAAATGGGTCCGCACCTGCTCCAGCGAGACGGCCAGTTCGTCGAAGACGAAGTGGTTGTCCCCGGCGTCTGCGGGAAACTTTGCGGCATCGGGACGCGGAAGGCCCTGAAAGGAATCGGCCACCCATACCAGGCGGTCCGAGACCCCGTACGCCTTCAGCACGGCCCGCATGAAGATGGAGGCCCCGCCGCGCCAGGCCCCGGTTTCGATCAAATCGCCGGGAACGCCGCCATTCAACACATCCTCGATGCAGAACTGGAGGTTATCGAGCCGTTTGAGGCCGATCATGGTATGGGCGGTGGGGGGCCAGTCGCTCCCGTCGGCGCGTTTGGCCGGATCGAAGGGACGGGGACGCGCCAGGCGCAGGCCCGCCGCGCCCGCGGCCTTCGCCAGCAGCCGGTTCATGGGCCGCCGCATCGAAAGCCCGGCCTGCTCGGTGTCTCCATAGATCCAGTTCGTCAGGCACCGCTTTATCAAATCGAGATACAGTTGGCGCGTCTCTTCCATTCGATCCCCTGTCCTTGCCCGCCTGATGGCGGCAATCCGCCCGTATGATTATAAGGCACGGCCTGCGGGCAAGTCAAGTTGATAGAAATGCGGGCGATCTCTCCTTCACAGGCTAAAAAACACATCCGGCGGGCCGATAATATAAAGAAGGCGTTTCGCTTTGAAATGCCTGCCGGGCGGTATGTAAGGGCGCGGCAGGCCGTGCCCCATAGGTCTCCTGTCCCGCGGGGGCGGGGTCCGGGGCTTTGAGAGATGGTTACCTAACCCCCCGGCCCCCTTCCCGAAACGGGCAGGGGGAGTGGATGATGCCGTCAATGACCGCACCCTCTGTCCCCCTCTCCCCGGAGGCGCTCCGGCGCATCCCTTGGGTTTCGGGGAGAGGGGCTAGGGGAGAGAGGTCACCCAGGCCAGGGGAGAGAGGTCCCCCATCCCCCAGGAGCGGAGGATGCTTCCCCTTATTGGGATGCGTATGGGGCACGGCCTGCCGCGCCCCCTAAAGTTAAAGTCCTGTTCATCGAACTCAGGAGGGAGATACGATGCCGGTTTTTCTTATGTCAAAGCAGGTGATTCTGCGGGCATGGCGAGACGGGCTTCTGGCCGTGTTCGCTGTCCTCTGTGCAGTTCATGCCTCCGCCGGCCAGATGGCGAGTCACGATTACACGGCGATCAAGGCAAAGGGGTTTCTGTCGGGCGCGGCCCGACGGGCGGTGGAGGCCGACCCCAAAGCCTATCTGAGCGGGGTGCAGGGGCCGGGCATCTGATTGCGCCAAAACCAACGCCCAGCGGGCCTATGCCCTGGGGTGGATCTCGCACTACATCAACGATATCTACGTCCACCGGGTCGTCAATCAATACGGGGGCTTTTACGAACTCTATTCCGCCCATCACAAGGAACTGGAGATGCTGAAGACCAAGCATGTCTTCGGCAAGCACGGGGATGTGGTGACCGAGCAGGTAGCACGGAGTACCCCGACCACGGAGGGCGATGCACGGTTCGCCGGGTTCGTTTTCGACGCCTACAGTCGGATGTTCCCGGACGAGAAGCGATATCAGGCCGGGTGGGTGGTGGACAGCCGAGACTACTTCTGCAAGCGTTATAACGAGGCGTCGGCCATCCGCTCCCACGCCTCCTACGCTTTCTACCGGACGCACGTATCGGGCAAGGGCGAACACGGCCTGCCGGAATCACTGGTCTTCCCCCTTATGCCCACCTCGAAAGCCTATGAGATGATGCAGAAGGCTGTCGAGATCGTAAGTGTGAAGGAGGAGAAGGGCGTCTTTCGTGTCGCCGTCCGGGCGAACGATTCCAGGCTCTACGGGCGCTTCCTGGCCGACTGGGAGGCGGCGATGAAGCCCGCGATGGCCGGTTGTAGCACTTTCGCATGCCCCCCAGGAACTCATCGATCCCGAAAGCCAGGCTCCGGGCCGCATCGATCTCGTCCAGGAAGATGACGATAGGCGGACCGGCCTGTTCGAGGGCGATGTCTCGGAGCGCCCCGAAGAACCGATGCACCAGGGGATAGCCCTCGTGCGCCTTCCCGTAGGCCAGCAGTTCCTGCCGGAGACTCAATACCCGACCGGCTTCGGAGAGACGACTGACATACCACTGTTCCGGGGTCACATTCGCCCCTCCCCAAACTTCTGCAAGTCCAGAAAGACCGTCCGCACCCCTGCCTGGGCCAGGGTCGCCATCGCCCGCACCGACAGGGAGGACTTGCCCATCTGCCGGGCGTTGAGGACAAAGCAGTAGTCCCCGGCGAGAAGCGCGGCGAGGAGTGCGTGGTCGGCGGCGCGTTCGAGGTAACTGGAGGCCGTGAGAGGCACAGTTCCGCCGGTGACGTAAAAGGCGGGACGCCGGGTGGCGTCGGTCATGGGGACTGTTTCCCTCCCTTACTGTAAATGCTTCTCCAGATACCGGTGATACAACTCGCACCGGCAGACAATCTTTCCCGAACGGTCCTGCCGGATCACCCCGCCCGCATGCAGCCGGTAGTAGGCGTCCTGGTTGGGCCGGGCCGTTCCTTCTAACACGCTCTTCATATAGCTTTGCACCTCCGGCAGCCTCGTCACCGCCGCCAGCGTGCGCTTCAGGTGATCCCCGAACGGCCCGGCGTCCCAGTCCGCCTGATCCAGCAGGCCCGCCAGGTCATACTTGCCGGTCGCCAGCGCGTCCAGGGCTTTGCGCGCCAGATAGGGCTGGCCCCCGATCAGGCCGTGCAGGGCTTCGGTCTCCGGGTAGGTCTTCAGAGGCCCCCCGTAGCGCCCGTTCAGGTCCACCATCTGCTGCAGGTTGAAGTCCTCCAGCTCCAGCCGTCTGCCGACATTGAACGGCGACTGGTTCAGATCCTGGATGAAGAGGTGGGCTTCGGTGGCATAGGCGATCACCACCGTCAGCTTGTCCCAGCAGCCCCCCGGCTCGGTCGAACGCGAGTTGTGCCAGGAGCGCACCAGCCCGAAGAAGTCGCTGGCGAACGGGGCCCCAAAGAGCTTGTCCACCTCGTCCATGAACCAGATCAGCGGCTCCTCGGCAGACTCCAGGAGTTCCCGCAGGAAAGTCTCCAGGTTCATGTTGGTCCCGAACAGGTCCAGCCATTCACTCTCGAAGTCGTAGGCGAAGCGCATCTGCCGGGCCAGGGTGGCGGCTAAGAGTTTGTAGAAGACCTCCTCGGAGGCCATCTGGCTGGAACTCAACTTCTGGAAGTCGGTCAGGGCGCACCGCCAGCCCAATTCCTTGACCTGCTTGACCCCCTGGGCCTGCAAGGAGGTCTTCCCCACCTGCCGGGCCCCCCGGATGAGAAGGATGCTCTCCCGGCGCTCCAGGGCTTGCGACATCTCCTGGTCGCTGCTCCTCCGCACGTAGAAGGGCGAGTCCGGCGGCACGGCCCCCCCCACCGGCTCCAGCTTCACCTCGAAGGCCCGCGGCTTCAAGGGCTCCCGGATGGCCGACAGTATCTCGGTGATGAGCCGCTGGTCGTCCTCGGGGCCGTGCCAGGCGAACTGGATCAGCGGGTTGATGATGGCCCCAATGGGGCCGGTGATCTCCTCCTTGATCCCGATGGTCACCGGCAGGATAACAGGCTTGCCCGATTTTTGGTGCTGGTCGTGGGCGGT
The DNA here is from genome assembly GCA_020846535.1 of Armatimonadota bacterium. Lineage (GTDB taxonomy): Bacteria > Armatimonadota > JADLDR01 > JADLDR01 > JADLDR01 > JADLDR01. Next base: position 7,188 of record JADLDR010000182.1, read on the forward strand.
CTCGATCTCGAACTCCAGCATCTCGCTCTGAAGCGCCTTCGGGGAGACGATGGCAATCAACGCCTCGGCGGCCCGGAGACTCTCCTCGATGGCCTGCGCCCAGCGGGCGTGGATCTTCAGGTGGTGGTCCGCGAAGACCTCATGCCCCTCGGCTTTGAGCCTTTCCTCCAGCAGTTGCAGGATGCGGCTGTCCGGCTCCAGGTTGTGCTTGTAGAGGAGGGCCACTTTCCGCGCCACCGCAGGCGGCCCGGCAGGTTCGGCTCCCTTCCCCGCCGCCGACAGCCCGGCGGGGGCTTCCCGCCTGCCCGCCCCTTCGGCCTGCAGGGCGAACAGGTGGATCGCCAGGTCGTGCTTGGCCCGCCCCTCCCCCAGGGGATGTAGTGCCGGTGCCCACTCCTCGAACTGCTGCAGCCAGTGGGCATACTGGGAAGAGAGCAGGATGTGCCCGGCCTCCCCGAAGGCCATCACCCGCTGGGCGGTGTTGAGGCCCTCCCCCACGAAGTTCCCGCGGCCCGCGATATCGATCTGGCGCTGCACCAGCCCGCTGTGAATGCCCATCCGCACCGCCGGCCCCTGCTTTCCCGCAGGGCGACAGCCGTTTCGACGGCGCACCGGGCCGGGGCGGCCACATCGGAGAAGAAGACCAGCGCCATGCCGTCTCCGGCAGGGATGGGGTGGACGGACTGGGCCGCAAGCGCCTCCTGAAACGCCTGCGATCCGGCCACGACCCTGTTGAGCCGCTCGATCATCTGCCCCTGGGAAGCGGTCGTCCCGAGCGAATAGCCGATGACATCGATAAAGAGAACGTGAGCGATCCGGGCGGAGCGCGTCCTGTCGTTCATCGCCATGCGAGCCTCCTTGTCAGCCTTTAGAGCCGATCCCGATAGGCGGGGCCGGTATGCCGGGACTTCTATTCTGCGCCTGCCCGCCGTTTCCTGCCGGAGCCCGCACAGCCGAATCTCCTTGCAGATTCCCCCGGAGTGTGGTACAATGAACCATAGCAAAGGAGGGGACCGGGGCGTTCATGGAGCTTGAGCAGATCGGGAAGTATACCATTCTGGACCGGTTGTCCAGCGGGAAGACGGCCAACGCCTACCGGGCCGTGGATCCCACCGCCAACCGCCTGGTGTTTCTGAAAATCCTGAACATCCCGGAGGGCATTTCGCCTCTTGAAAGGCATTCCTTGGTCGATCATTTTTACGGCGAGGCGCGTTCGGCGGGCGGGCTGACCCATCCCAACCTGGTCACCCTCTACGAGATCGGGGAAGACCTGGGGCGGCACTATATCGCGATGGAATTTCTGGAAGGGGTTTCCGTCAGGAGGCTCCTGGACGAGCAGGGGCGGCTGCCGATGGATCAGGCGGTAGAGATCGCCCGCTGCGTCTGCCAGGCCCTGGTCTACGCTCACAAAAAAGGTGTCATCCACCGGGACGTGAAGCCGGACAATATCGTGGTGATGGAGGAGATGGCGGTCAAGCTGACCGATTTCGGGATCGCCCGGGTGGAAGGGGATATCCGGCGCACCCAGGTCGGCATCATTTTAGGGTCGCCGGCCTACATGTCGCCGGAGCAGATCAAGGGGGCGGCCATCGATGCGCGTACCGATATCTTCTCCCTAGGGGTCTGCCTCTACGAGATGCTGAGCGGCAGGAAGCCCTTCGACGCGCCCTCGGCCACCGCCGTCATGCAGGCCATCGTGAAGGATCCCCCTCGCCCCCTGGAGGACGCGCCCGAATCGCTCCAGAACATCCTCCGGAAAGCGATGGCGAAAGACCCCGCCTACCGCTACCCGGGAGCCGCCGAGATGCTCGCCGACCTGAAAGCCTTCCGCCCCGACGGAATCCTTCTGCCGGAGCCGCCGGAGGGGCTGCCCGCGGGCGCGGAGGAAGCGGTGGAGCGCACCCTCCAGCCTACCCTCGCCCCTCAAGAGATCGCGGAATTGAGAGAATCGCTCCTGACGCCTCCGCCCCACACGCGCCGCTTTTCCTGGGTGGGGGCCTTGTTTGCAGTCGTTCTTCTTGCCATCACCGCCGCCGGAGCCTATCTCTATGCCCGCCTCAATCCCCCGCCCGGCCCGGCGCAGGCCAGCGAAAACCGGCCCTTCGCCGCCTACGCCCGCCCCATCCCGCCCGCCAG
>JADLDR010000183.1 GCA_020846535.1 Armatimonadota bacterium
ACGATCCTCTCCGGTGTGAAGGCGCTCCGCCAGCGGAGCGCAACCGCTTACCGCACCTGGACCAGTGAGCGTAAAAGGGTGAAGCGACCGCAGCCGTCTCGCTTCGTCAAACGTTCAGACGGTTCTCCCTTTGGCGAGAAGGGCCCTCGCGCGAGCGGTGAGGCACGGGCCAACTTGTCAACTGGCCTCATGTTCCGAACCGGCCTATCGGTTCAGGGACAAGCCGCTTCCTTCAGGGAGCGGTCGTTGACGGCTCAACTCCTTCCTTGCATGAATCGGGATACGGGGGCGATCAGGCGCATCCCTTTTATGAAGAAAGGTTTTGAAGCGGCAGCACCCGACCGCAGGCCGGTGGTATGCCGCTTCAAAACCTTCTGGTTGGGTCGATCTACCTGCGTAAGATCAGGCTTTGCCCAGCATCCTCAGCGCGGTCTGGGCTATCTTGGCCGGGTTAGGAAGGTTTTCCTGTTCCAGCACCTGGGACATGGGAGGCGGAATGCTGTAGGCGGGGATGATTTCCACCGGCGACTTCAGGGCGTGGAAGGCCCTGCGCTGGGTCTCGTAGGCGATATGCTCCGCAAAAGAGCAAACCAGCGGGGACTGGGTGACGGAAATCATGTGCCCGGTCTTTTTCGCCGAATTGACGATGGTTTCCGCATCGAAGGGGTAGAGGGTGCGCGGATCCACCACCTCGGCGCTGACCCCGTGTTCCGCGGCCAGCATGTCCGCCGCCTGAAGCGCGACCTTTGCCATAAAGGAATACGCCACAATGGTGATATCGGTTCCTTCCCGCAGGATGTTGGCGACCCCGAAGGGGACCAGGTATTCCTCCTCCGGAACGGCCCCTTTGTCCACATAAAGGCTCTGGTGCTCGATAAAGACCACCGGATCGTCGTCCCGGATCGCCATTTTGAGCAGGCCCTTGGCGTCATAGGGGGTGGAAGGGGCCACGACCTTCAGGCCGGGGAAGTGGGCGGCCACCGCCTCCAGGCTCTGGGAGTGCTGCCCGGCATAGCCCTTACCTCCTCCGATGGTGGTTCGTAGGACCATCGGGATGGCGCATTTGCCTCCGAACATGAATTTGGTTTTGGCGACCTGGTTGCCGACCTGATCCATCGCCATCAGGATGAAGTCGATATACATCAATTCCACCACCGGGCGCAGGCCGACCATGGCGGCCCCCGCAGCCGAACCGGGAATGGCGGCCTCGGAGATGGCGCTGTTCCAGACCCGATCCCGTCCGAAGATATCGAGCAGGCCCACGGTCACCTGGAAGGCTCCGCCGTAATCGGCCAGGTCCTCCCCGTAGAGAACGACCCGCCTGTCGCGCAGCATCTCCTCCATCAGCGCCTCGTTGACGGCGTGGCGGAAGAGGATGCGGCCCTCGCTGTCGCGGCGCGGCTTGCGCGGCTCCTTATAAACGGTGGTGGTGCGGAATTCCTCCGGGACGACCTCGGCGATGGTGTTGGAGAGCAGTCCTTCGGTGATCTGGCTGATCTTGGGATCCGCGGAGCAGGCAGCGGTGTCGGCGGCGCGGCGGATGGCCTCCCGGCACCTGGCGTCCAGCGATTCCACCTCGCCGGCGGTCATCACGCCCGCCTCGATGACCTGCTGCTTGTAGCCCTGGATCGGGTCGCAGGCTTTCCAGGCGGCCTCTTCGTCCTGGCTCCGGTAGGTGGTGCGCTGGTCGCTCAGGGAGTGGCCGAAGTAGCGGTAGGTGGAACACTCGATCATCACCGGGCCTTCGTAGCTGCGGCAGAGCGCCGCGGCCCGGCTGATGGCGTCCCGGACGGCCAGCACGTCCATCCCGTTCACCAACTCGGCATGCATGTTGTCCAGGGACAGCCCGGCGGAACGGCGGATCAGGAAATCGACGCCGGTCACTTCCTGGGTTTCCTGCCCGGTCATGGCGTACTGGTTGTTTTCGATCAGGAAGATCACCGGGCAGCCGCGCTCGAACTGGGCCATGGCCGCCATATTGATCGCTTCCACCGATATGCCGTTGCTCATCGCCCCGTCGCCGAAGATACAGAGGACAATTCGCCCGTTGCCCAGCTTATCGCAGCCGATGCCCGCCCCGGTTCCGATTGCCATGCTCCCGCCGACAATCGCGTTCGCCCCGAGGTGGCCGGTGTAGAAGTCGGCGATGTGCATGCTGCCTCCGCGCCCGCGGCAGTAGCCGTCTTCCTTGCCCAGAAGCTCGCACATCGTTCGATAGAGATGAACCTCCATCGCCTTTTCGACAAGACCGGCGCGGCTTTCGGAGCAGGTCACCGGAACCGTGCCGCCGATGAAGTGGCGCAGTTCGCCCTCGTTCATCTCGAAAATCGCGAATGCGCCCTTCGAGATGGCGTGGCCGTGCCCCCGGTGGGTGCTGGTGATATAGTCCTTACCGCCGATAGCCGAGATGGAACCGACCGCGGTGGCTTCCTGACCGATGGAAAGGTGTGTGGCCCCGATATAGCTGAATCCTTCGAACGGTTTATATTTGCCGTTCTTGAAGTCGAAAATCATTTCCTCGAAGTAGCGCACCAGGCACATGACTTCCAGGAGGCGGGCGCTCTCCTCCCGGGTGACAGTCTTTCCCAGCTCATCCCGGAGGGTTCCGCGATACTGATAGACGGGTATCGGCTCGAACTCCAGTCGCCTGGGAGTGAAATTGGGCTTGATATCGATATCCTTCAATGTCAACCTTCCTTCCTGAACGCCCGGTCGGCGAACGGCAGGGCTTATTCCATATCCTAGAGATTATAACTTGAAACGAAGAGGAGTGTCAAGAAAGGCTCCGCCCCTCCAGTCAAGGCTTCCTTGAGCCGACAATTAAACCGAAGAGAACACCCGGGAGTGGTTGAGGAAAAGATATGGCGGAAAACCGTTGGATGGTCGTTCAGGCCCGGACCATCGATGAGGCGATCACCAAAGGCGCTTTCCTGCTGCATGTGGGCCGCGATCAGGTGGAATACGAGATTCTGGAGGAGGCCCGGCTCGGGCGGCAGGGACGCATCCTGCGCCCCTATAAGGTGCGCCTGACGATCAACGAACAACTCTCCCCGGCCAAACCGGAGGGGCAAACGGGCAAAGAGGCGTCCGAACCTGCCTACGAGTTCGACCGGGAGGCCCTGGAGTCGATGGATGTGCAGAGCTTCCTGGCCCTGGTCGATCAGGTCAAGCGGGGCACCCGTCCTTCGACCGCCGGGCCGAAGGAAAAAGCTTCGGCCACCAATTTCGATGGACGCATCTATACGGAAATCTCCTCTGACCGGATGGAAGCCTATCTGATGATCACGCCTCCCAACGGTGGCTCTCCGGTGATCCTGAACGAAATCAAATCCGCCCTGGCGGAAGCCCGGATCACCTACGGCATTCGCTGGGATGAAATCGAGGATATGGTCAACAACCACAAGGTTTACCGGAGGGTGCAGATCGCGACCGGCCTTTTCCCGAAAGCCGGAGAGGATGCCCGGCTGGAGTTCCCCCAGCAGATACGGGAAGGCATCCGGAGCAGCGGCGAAACCGCCTTCAACCATCTGATGGTCGTGAAGCAGGAGCAGGTGGTGACCCGCAAGGTCCCGATGGTTCCCGCCATGCCCGGCATGACCGTGACCGGAGAAACGCTCTATGCCCGCGATGGCCGCGATTTCTCGCTCTATGCCCGGAAAGGCCGCAACCTCCGGGTCGCCTCCGACGGCTCGGAACTGGTCGCCACGGCCAACGGCCTGCTGGTGATCGATGGGGAGAAGATCAGCGTCGAGTCAGGCCTGGAGATCGAAGGGGACATCGATCCGGAAACCGGAAACATCGATTTCGTGGGGGATATTCTGATCAAAGGGAGCATCCGCCGCGGGGTTTCGATCAAATCGAAGGGCAATATCGTGGTGCAGGGCAACATCGATGCCGCCATCGTGGAGGCGGGCTGCCATATCACAGTGGAAGGCGGCATCCTGGGCCGAGGGGCGGGCAGCGTCCGGGCCGATAGAACCGTCACCTGCAAATTCGCGCAGCAAGCGCGAATCGAGGCCGGGGAAGATATCATCATCCATGACTACTGTATCCACAGCGATGCGCGGGCCTCCCGCCGCCTGATGATCGGAGGAAGTATCATCGGCGGGATGGGTTACGCGACCCAGGCGCTTCGCACGAAAAATGCAGGAAACGAAAACGGAACCCCCACCCTGCTCGTCGCCGGAACCAACTTCCAGGTGCGGGAAGCCCTCGAAAAGCTGCGGGTGAGCATCCAGCGGTGCCGCGAGGAGCGCGAGGAGCTGGAAACCCAGTGTGCCAATCTCATGGAGAGCGAGAATCAGGGCACCAAGCTCCCCGTGGAAAAGCGATGCCTCCTGCTCGAAAGCATCCAGCGCATCCAGAGGCTCGGAGAGCAGGCCATGACGCTGGAAAGCGAGCGCAACCGGCTCCTCCAGAATTTGGACCGCGAACGGGCCGCGAAAATCAGCATCACCTCCCGCGCTTTCCCTAAAGTCCGGGTGCTGATCGATGAGGCCGCCCTGGAAATCAAGCAGATCACCCAGTTCGCCACCTTTTCCAAAGATTGGGACAATGGAGAAATCCGCATGACTTCTTATTATTGACAGTTCGTCATGCCCAAAGGAATGATTGCCAAGCTGCTCGAAATCTGCTACAATAGAATCAAGAGACTGAAAGGAGAATCGCTTTCGGTCTTATGGGAGACCTATGCAGAGCATTCCCGAAGCGGCGAGAGGTTATGTCCGGTCGATATGGACAGCCGGTGCGATTCTGTCCGCCGCTTCCCTGTGCCTCTACGGGCTGGAACCGTTCCGATCCAACGCGCCCTCCTTCGCTCTCTTCCTGATCTTTTCGATCTTCCTCAGCGCGTGCCGCATCACCTTACTGGTCTCCGATACCGAGGAAGCCCGCAGCGCCCTGTCGCTGGGCATGACAGTGGTGTTTACCTCGGTCTGCTTCCTGCCGCCTCCTCTGGCGCTTTGGGTGGGCCTGGTCAGCGGGATCGTCTCTTCACGCCGCCTGCTCCGCCATATCATGATCTTCAATGCCTTTCTCCTGGCGATGGCGGCCTATCTGTCCGGCCTCTTTTTTGAATTCCTGCTTTCCCAGGCCGGGATCGTGCAGCATTTTTTCACATTATCCACCCTGGAAGAAACCGGCCTTATTCTCGTCCCGGCGATTTTCGTCACGATGGTGGTCTATTATCTGCTGAACACCTTCGGCGTTGCGACGGTTGTGGCCCTCTCCACCGGGCAGCGGGTGCTGGCGCTCTGGAAAACCGAATTCGCGCAGCGATTCGTCCTGCTCAGCTATCTGTCGAGCCTTTATTTCGCGCTCCTCCTGAAAATCTCTTTTACCTATCGGGCCTTCCTGCCGGTCGGCATCCTGCTGGCGATTCCCATTCCGATCATCAATCTGATCTATCATCAGCTGTTCGGCTCCTATCTGGAGGAGCGGAGCAACCACTATTCGACCCTTTCCCTGCTGCTGGAAGCCACCTCCGGGCTGGTCACCCTCGAAGACCTGGAAACCACCCGTTCCGTTATCGTGAGGCAGGTGGCGGACACCATGCCGGAGGTGGGAGCCAGCCTTCTGATGCTGGCGGACGAGCGGAGCGGAAGGCTGTATATAGCCGCCCAGCACGGGCTGTCCCTTACGGATGAGGATTGGAAGCGCATCAGCGCCCTGTCCTTCGCAAGCGACCGGGATTACCTCAGCCAGATACTCGGTTCCGATCAAGCCCTTCTTTTCGAGATCGATCACCCCGCCAAAGGGCTGGCCGACCTTTTCAAGGAGCATGAACTCTTATTCAACAATTTGGCCGACCCGGTTCCGCCGATTCAAAACGCCATCGGAGCTCGCCTGCGGGTGGGGGACCATCTTTTAGGCTGCCTTCTCTTTCTAAGTTTCGACAGCAAGCGGCCCTTGCAGGGCCAGCACCTTCCTCTTCTCCAGACCTTTGCGAACCAGGCGGCCAGCACGCTCAACAACGCCCTGCTCTATACCCGGCTGCAAAAATCCTACCACGAACTGAGGGCCGCCCAGGAGCAGCTCATCCTCGCCGAAAAAATGCGCGCTCTGGGCGAATTGTCGAGCGGGGTGGCACACGATTTCAACAATATCCTGGTCGGCATCCTGGGGAGCGCGCAGCTCGCCAAGCGGAACCTGAATCAGCCGGAGACGCTCAGCAGGCGGCTTCAGGTGATTGAACAGGCTGCCCTGGACGCCTCCGAGATCGTCCGCCGCATCCAGGACTTCAGCCGCCAGGAGAGGGAGTACCGCTTCAAGGAAGTCGACCTTAACGAAATCGTCCGAGGAGCCGTCGAGATGACCCGCCATCAATGGGAAACGGAATCCCGGAGGCGCGGCATCCAGATCGATGTCTCGACCGCTCTGGGCAATGCCCCTCCCATCAAAGGCAATGACGCGGAACTGAGAGAAGTGCTGACCAATCTGATCGTCAACGCCGTTCACGCCATGCCCGCCGGCGGCAGGCTCTCCCTTCGCACATGGGCGCAGGAACGGTCGGTTTTCCTGGAGGTGCGGGATACAGGAACCGGGATGTCGTCGGAAGTCCAGCGCCGGGCGTTCGATCTCTTCTTCACCACCAAAGGGATTCACGGCTCCGGTATGGGGCTCAGCATCACCTATGCCATCATCCAGCGACATGAAGGCTCGATCCAATTGACCAGCCGGGAGGGGGCCGGTTCCGCCTTTTTGATCAGGCTGCCGATCTCCGTTGCGCCGCCTGCCGCCCCGCCTGCAGAGGCGCTGCCCTTATCCCCGGGGAACCGCATTCTGGTCATCGATGATGAAGAGCCTGTTCGTGAGGTGATCTCGGAAATGCTCCGCCTAGCCGGCCAGGAGGTAACCTGCGCTTCCAGCGGCCATGAGGGCATCGATCTCTTCAAAAAGACCCGGTTCGACCTGGTGATCACCGATCTGGGGATGCCCGGCCTTCAGGGAACCCAGGTCGTCAACCAGATCAAAGCGATCAGCCCCCGCACTCCTGTCGCCCTTCTCACCGGCTGGGGCGGCCAGGCCGCCGCGGAAGAGGGCATCCGCCCCGACATTACCCTTGCCAAACCGATCCGAGAGCAAGAACTCGTCTCCGCTGTCTCCCGCCTCCTTACCTCCTATCAACATGCCTGATGATCCTTTCCGCGCATATCGCCGGAGCGGATAGCGCGTCACCGCGGGGCAGGTCGAATCATTCAATTTGACACCCCCTCCATTTGACGCTATAATGAAAAGGAAACGCCCACTACCGGTTATAGCCGTTATTCAGGAGAGAGAGCATGCACAACAGCTTCGGCGCGAAATCCGCCCTGACCGTGGGGAACCAAACCTACACCGTCTACCGCCTGGGCGCTCTGGAGAGCAAAGGGGCCACACTCGGCAGGATTCCCTACTCGCTCCGCATCCTTCTCGAAAATCTCTTACGCACCGAAAATGGAATCACGGTCACCGCAGACGATATTCGCGCCCTGGCGCGCTGGGACGCCGGGGCCGCGCCGGAGCGAGAGATCGCCTACACCCCCGCACGGGTGCTTCTCCAGGATTTCACCGGAGTTCCCTGCGTGGTGGATCTGGCGGCCATGCGCGAGGCCATGTCCCGGCTGGGCGGCGATCCGGAGAAAATCAACCCCCTCCAGCCGGTCGAACTGGTGATCGATCATTCGGTCCAGGTGGATGCCTTCGGAAGCGAGGGGGCGCTCCGGATCAATACGGGCCTGGAGTTCGAGCGCAACCGTGAGCGGTACGCCTTCCTGAAGTGGGGCCAGAACGCCTTCCAGAACTTCAAATGCGTGCCGCCCAGCACCGGCATCGTTCACCAGGTCAATCTCGAATACCTTGCCCGTGTGGTCTTCGCGGCGGACAGCGGCGGCGAAACGGTCGCCTATCCTGATACGCTGGTCGGCACGGATTCCCACACCACCATGATCAACGGTCTCGGCGTCCTGGGCTGGGGGGTCGGAGGGATCGAAGCGGAGGCGGCCATGCTGGGGCAGCCGGTTTCGATGCTGATCCCGCAGGTGGTCGGCTTCCGGCTAGTCAACGCCCTGCCGGAAGGAGCCACCGCCACCGACCTGGTGCTGACCGTCACCCAGATGCTCCGTAAAAAAGGCGTGGTGGGCAAGTTCGTGGAATTTTACGGTCCCGGCCTGGCGTCTCTCCCATTGGCCGACCGTGCGACCCTTTCCAATATGGCCCCGGAATACGGAGCCACCTGCGGCATCTTCCCGGTCGATGCGGAGACCCTCCGGTATCTTCGCATGTCGGGCCGCTCGGAGGAGCAGGTGGCCCTTGTGGAAGCCTATATGAAGGAACAGGGCCTTTTCCATACCTTCGATGCCCCGGAAGCGGAGTATTCGGACGCCCTGGAGCTTGACCTGAACACCGTCGAACCGAGCATCGCGGGGCCGCGCCGCCCGCAGGACAGGATACCGCTGTCCCAGGCGGCGTTATCGTTCCAGAACGCTCTGCCTTCCCTCCTCGACCCCGCCTATATCGCGGAACCTCTTCCCGGGGCGGAAAGCCCTGCCGGGCCGACCGTGGCCGCCACCCTCAAACCCACCGCCGTAAAAGTATCGATGGACGGCGAGGATTTCGAACTGGAGCACGGCTCGGTGGTGATCGCCGCGATTACAAGCTGCACCAACACCTCCAATCCTTCGGTGATGCTTGCTGCAGGCCTGGTGGCGAAGAAAGCGGCGGAAAAGGGCTTGCAGACCCGGCCCTGGGTCAAGACCTCGCTGGCCCCCGGCAGCCGCGTCGTAACCCGCTACCTGGATCGAGCCGGGCTGACACCCTATCTGGAGCGTCTTAGCTTTCATACCGTCGGCTACGGCTGCACCACCTGTATCGGGAATTCCGGCCCCCTGCCTGCGCTCGTCTCAAAAAGCATCGAGGAAGGCAGGCTGGTGGTCTGCTCCGTCCTGTCCGGCAATCGCAACTTCGAGGGCCGCATCCAGTCCGAAGTGAGGGCGAACTACCTGATGTCCCCGCCGCTGGTGGTGGCCTATGCGCTTGCCGGTCGAATGGATATCGATCTTTATAACGAGCCTATCGGAGCCTCCCCGGATGGCGAGAATATTTATCTGAGGGACATCTGGCCCACTCAGGCGGAGGTGCAGGCCGCTGTCGAGGAGTCCGTCCAAGCCGACATGTTCCGCGAGAATTACAGCGAGGTTTTCGCAGGCGACGCCAACTGGAACGCTGTCGCCGCTCCTGAAGGGGCGCTTTTCGAATGGAACCCGGACTCGACCTATATCCGGAACCCACCCTATTTCGATGCAATGACCCGCGATGCGCCGGAGCGCGTCCCGGATATTCTGGGGGCGAGAATCCTCGCCGTCCTGGGCGACAGCGTGACGACAGACCATATCTCCCCTGCCGGAAGCATCAAGCCGACTTCGCCGGCGGGCCAATATCTTCTGGCTCGCCAGGTTTCTATCGATGAATTCAATTCCTACGGCTCCCGGCGCGGCAATCATGAGGCGATGGTGCGGGGCACTTTCGCCAATATCCGCATCAAGAACCAGTTGGCCCCCGGAACGGAAGGGGGGGTCACGATCTACCTGCCCACCGGAGAGGAGATGTCCATCTACGACGCGGCCATGGCTTATCATGAGGACAATATCCCCCTCATCGTGCTGGCCGGCAAGGAATACGGCTCCGGCTCCAGCCGCGACTGGGCGGCCAAAGGGCCGTATTTGCAGGGCGTTCGCGCCGTCATCGCCGAAAGCTACGAGCGCATCCATCGCTCCAACCTGGTCGGCATGGGCGTGCTTCCCCTGCAATTCATGGCAGGCGAGACCGTGAAATCTCTGGGGCTGACCGGCCACGAAATCTACGATATCCGGGGCCTTTCGGATGCCATCGCCAGCGGGTTCGCTCAAGGCCGCATCCTCACCGTTCGGGCTACCTCCGAGGATGGAGAGGCCCACGAATTTCAGGCAGCGGTGCGAATAGACACCCCGCAGGAAATCCAATACTACCTGAATGGCGGCATTTTGCAGTATGTCCTCCGGCAATTGTTGCGAGGATGAGCCGCAATGAACAAAATATATAGCCTGACGGTCTGCGGGGTGCTGATGAGTCTATCGCTTTCGGTGACTGCCAGTGAGCGGAGTTATCGGTTCGAAAAGACGATCTCGCGGAAGGTTCTGGAAAACTATCTGTCGCGGGCGGCAACCCTGATGGATTTATGCACCGGGCAGGGAAATGTGGAAGACAACATCCGCATGGTGATCGAGACCGGGACGAAATTTGCCGGGCGCACCCTCTATCTGTGGGGCGGCGAAAGTCAGCTTGAGGCGCGGATGGCCCGGGCGAAAGAAATCGCCGCCCGAATACACCGGCTCGATCCAGATCTCGTATTGCAGGCAGGTATTTTCGAGATCGTCACCGAAGAGGCGAACGGGGTCGCCGTCCCGGATTGGGTTTTCCGGGAATTCAAGCTGCCTGTCGAGCAGAGGAATTTCCGCTATCAGGCGATGCTTTTCGATGAGGGCCTCTACCATAACCACTGGTCAGCAGGAGCCTCGGTTCCCGATATGAGCAAACTGGAAACGCGGATGTGGTTCTATTATCTCGCGGCCCGCTATATCGATGCCGGAATGGAAGCGATCCATTTCGGGCAGGTAGCCCTTATCGGGGCGAAAGACCCGGGATTCTCCCACTGGTGGGACATGCTGACGCGAACGCGCCGTTATGCCCGTCAAAAGGCCCGCAGGCACCTTCTGATCTGCGACGCGCACACTCCGGACGGAGGGCCGAAACATGGGGACCGGCTGCTCTTCGATTTCCACTCCTTCCCCCTGCGGATCAAGGAGATAGCGGACGCTCCGCATAAAGGCGTTCTGGAGGTAGGATACCTGGACAGTATCTTCGGACGCAGCAAAGGAGGGATCGCCCCCAGCGGCTGGAAGTGCGACCATCTGCCCTACCTGGTGGAACTCGATAACTACGGAATCAGCGACAGGCCGGGACAGCCGGGAGCTTCTTACTACACCTTCGGTTACGACGAAATCACCTGGTTTGCCCACCAGCCGGAAAGCTACCGCAATGAGTGGCTTCGGTATGCCTGGCAGTGGGTGCGCGAGCATGACAAAAACGGCTACCTGCAAATGCCCGGCAGCCGGTGCCTGTCCGCTCCGATCAACGGCCAGTCCTGGTATTACGCCAATACCCGGAGCGCCGCCTGCCCGCAGGGATTCGGTCAGGAAAAAGCGATCAAGGCCATCTGGTCGGAGACGCCTTAGAGCCTATCCCATTCGGGACCGAATCCACGGTGTTTGCGCTCCAGGCCGCACCCCGTAGGGGGACGAGGGCGAGGAGGTGCTTTTTTTACCACCGATGAACACAGATAAAGGCAGGATCAAGACGGATGTGGTTGATCCGTATTTATCCGTGTCCATCTGTTCTGAGCGGTTTCAAGATACATACCAACACAAAAAACGCGCCAGAGGGATGCTCTGGCGCGTTCAAGGGATCGGACAGACCGGCTTGGGGGGAAGGGAGAATCGCGAGGGCAGCGACCGGCTCTCCCACGCGGTCCCCCGCGCAGTACCCCC
>JADLDR010000184.1 GCA_020846535.1 Armatimonadota bacterium
TCGCTTCACCCTTTTACGCTCACTGGTCCAGGTGCGGTAAGCGGTTGCGCTCCGCTGGCGGAGCGCCTTCACACCGGAGAGGATCGTTCGACCAACACAGGGCGAACTCCTTGTGCTGCTATGGGGGTTCGCTTCTCAAAAGAAAGGAGGGAGGTCAGGGAGGCCACAGGCCCGAAGGGTCTGCGGCCCTGCCGCTGTCGCCTGAAGGCGAACAGTCCCCTGGCCGTATTTTTATGGAGAATATATTCCGGACAATGCAAAACGTCTTCCGAGAGGATATCGTGATTTTAGGGGCCGCCCGGACCCCGGTGGGCCGCTTCGACGGCCTCTTCAAGGATGTCCCGGCAACCGAACTCGGAGCGGAGGCCATCCAGGGCGCGGTTGAAAGGGCCGGCATCGAACCCGGGTCGGTGCAGATGGTCTCGATGGGTGTGGTGGTGGCCGCCGGGATGGGCGAGGCTCCCGCCAAGCAGGCGCTGCTCAAGGCCGGGCTGCCCGCCACCACCCATTCCCGGACGGTCGATTCGGTGTGCGGCTCCGCGCTCGATGCCATCGTCGTTTCATGCGAATCCATGGTGGCCGGGAGCCTCGATCTCGCCGTTGCGGGCGGGATGGAATCCCGGAGCGCGGCCCCTTATCTGTTCGGTCCGCACTTTACGCGCAACACGGCGAACTACAAAAAAGGCGACCGGATCAAGGTCAAGCGGGCCGGAGCCTACCGCTTCGCCCTGGCCGAAAACAGCGATGAACAGCTTTCCGCCGCCGAGATGAAGGATGCCACCGCCTATGACGGCCTCTTCTGGCTGACAGAGCGGAAATTCATGCGTGAATACGGGTTGATGTTCGCCAAGAAGATGGGATACACCGTCGAGCAGGTGAACCGCTACGCCGCCGAAAGCCACCGCAAGGCTCATGAAGCGCGCGACAAGGGGTTTTTCGACGCGGAAATCGTTTCGGTGGGCGAGATAAACCGGGACGAACTGGTTTCCGAGGAGCAGCAAAAGCATATCCTCGAAGGCAGCCCGGACGATATCGCCTCCGGTTACAATTCCTCCGTGCCTGCCGATGCAGGGGCCGCTGTAACGCTGGCGACCGCATCCCGGGCGAAGGCTCTGAGCGCCGAACCGCTGGCCTATGTGCGCGGCTTCGCCCGGGTGGACGGCCCGCCGGAGCAGTTTCTGGTCGCTCCCGTCCATGCGGTCAACGCCCTCATCGAGGCGATGAAGGCGAAGGGCCTGCCCACAGACTTCACCATCATCGAGGCCAACGAAGCCTTCGGGATGCAGCTCCCGCTCTTCGAGGAGAGCTTCCAGGGCATGCAGGTGAACATTCACGGCGGCGCGGTCGCCATCGGCCACCCGCTGGGCGCAGCCGGCGCTCGCCTCCTGACCACCCTCCTCTATGCCATGAACCGCTACGACCACCGCCTGGGCCTGGTTGCCATGTGCTACGCAGGCGGCGGGGCCTACGCTCTGGCTGTCGAAAGGGCGTAGGGATATCCATTCGCATAGGATAGCGACGATCCTCAGGGGCGGGGGGCATATCCGTCCCTGTTTCTGCTCATAAAAAAACAGGTAACGATTTCATGAAACTGATTCAATTCGGGGCCGGCAATATCGGTCGGTCGTTTGTGGCCCAGCTTTTTTCGCGGGCAGGCTATGAAGTGGTTTTTGTGGACGTGATGGACGACCTGGTAAACGCCCTCAATGAGAAGAGGCGTTACCGGGTGGAAGTGCGCGATGTCCGGTCCGAAACGATCTGGGTCGAGAATGTGCGGGCCGTGAACGGCAAAGACCGGGAGGCCGTGGCCGGAGAACTGGCCTCCGCCGATATCGCGGCAACCGCTGTCGGGCCGAATGCCCTCCCTTATCTGTACCCGACCGTCGCTCTGGGAGCCGAAAGGCGGCTGGAGAGCGGCGCTTCCCCGCTCGATATCATCATCTGCGAAAACCTGCGCGGCGCGGCCAGCCATGTTCGCGAGGGCCTGAGAGCGCACCTGCCGGGATCCTTCCCGCTGGAGGATTATATCGGCCTGGTGGAAACCAGCATCGGCAAGATGGTTCCGATCATGACCGAGGGGCAGCGGAAGGAAGACCTCCTGTGGGTCTTCGCGGAAGCCTACAACACCCTGATCCTGGACCGCAAAGCCTTTCGCAACCCGGTTCCCGATGTGCCCGGCCTCAGCCCGAAGGACAATATGGCCGCCTATGTCGACCGGAAGCTTTTCATTCACAATCTCGGCCACGCGGTGGCGGCTTATCTGGGCTATCTGAAGGATCCCTCGGCCCCCTATCTCTGGCAGGCGGTGGGGCATCCGGAGGTCCAGGAGGCCGCACGCCGGGCTATGTGGGAATCCGCCCGTTCCCTGATCAGGGCCTATCCGCAGGAATTCGATGAAGCCAACCAGGGCGAGCATATCGAGGATTTGCTTCGCAGGTTCGGCAACCGGGTTCTGGGGGATACCGTCTACCGCGTCGGGCGCGACCTGACCCGCAAGCTCTCCCCCGAAGACCGCCTCATCGGGGCGCTGAACCTCGATCTGCGGCACGGCCTGAAATGCCCGTTCACCTGCCTGGGCATCGCCGCCGCCCTGCGCTTCCGCGCCGCCGACGAAAAGGGGCAGCCCTTTCCGCAGGATCGGGAATTTATCGAAAAGCTGGAAGCGGAAGGCATCGATGCCGTGCTGGCCTCCGTTGGCGGCCTGAAACCGGAAACGCCCGCCTTGTCATCGGTGATCTGCTCCATCAAGGCCCACTACGACGGGCTGGCAGGCGGGGCGGGTGCCTGGCTTGCCAGGCAGCTTGAACAATAAGGAGAGGGCCTTGCATTCCGTAGTCGATTTGAGAAGCGATACGGTCACCGTGCCGACCCCCGAAATGCGCCGGGCGATGTTCGAGGCAGAGGTGGGGGACGATGTTTTCGGGGACGATCCCACCGTCAACCGGCTTCAGGAGATGTCCGCCGCCCTCTTGGGCAAGGAGGCGGCCCTGTTCGTGCCGTCCGGAACGATGGGCAACCAGGTCGCGATCCATACCCATGTCCGACCTGGGGAAGAAATCCTGCTGGAGGAAAGCTGCCACATCCTGAGCTATGAACTGGCGGCGGCCTCCGTGATCTCCGGGGCGCAGACCCGGCCTCTGAAGGGCGTCCGCGGCATTCCGGCCCCGGCGGATGTGGAACGGGCCGTCCATATCGAAGACGACCATACCCCTGGCACAGCCCTGCTCTGCCTGGAAAACACCCACAACCTGGCCGGGGGAACGGTGCTTTCGCCGGAGGGGATGCGGGCGCTGTGCGAGACGGCCCATCGGAACGGCCTGAAGGTGCATCTGGACGGGGCCAGGCTCTTCAACGCCGCCGTTGCCCTCGGCGGCGAGGCTCGCCTCCTGGCGGACGGGGCCGATTCCGTGATGTTTTGCCTGTCCAAAGGGCTGGCCTGCCCGGTCGGCTCCCTGCTGTGCGGCAGCCGGGAGTTCATCGTCAAGGCGCACCGCAACCGGAAAATGTTCGGAGGCGGGATGCGCCAGGTCGGCATCATTGCCGCCGCCGGGATCGTCGCCCTGGAGACGATGATCGCCCGCCTGAC
The DNA here is from genome assembly GCA_020846535.1 of Armatimonadota bacterium. GTDB lineage: Bacteria > Armatimonadota > JADLDR01 > JADLDR01 > JADLDR01 > JADLDR01. The sequence goes on from JADLDR010000184.1 coordinate 3,587, forward strand.
CGAAGATCATGCCCGCTGCCGCCGTCTTGCCGAAGGCATCTCACGGATGCCGGGCCTGTCCGTGGATATGGCAAGTGTCCAGACCAATATTCTCTATTTTCAGGTGGGCCACCCCCGCTACACCGCCGAACAGCTTGTCCAGCGCCTGGCCCGGGAGGGCATCCTCTGCCTGAACCTGGACGCCCGCAGCGTCCGTCTGGTCACCCACAAGGACGTCGATTCCGAAGATATCGACCGGGCGCTGGAGGTTTTGGAACAGGTAACCGGCGAATTGTAAATAAAGCAAGGCGCAGAGATAGAGCGGTAGCAACAAACAGCGCATCAACCGTGGGAGCGATGGGAACGGGAGGATGAAGTGCAGACGGATTTTCTGGTTATCGGGAGCGGGATCGCCGGGCTGACGTGCGCCCTGAAGCTGGCTTCGCGTGGGCGGGTGGCCCTGGTCACCAAGAAAAACGATGCCGAATCGAACACCAACTACGCGCAGGGGGGCATCGCCAGCGTCCTGGGGCCGGACGACACCTTCGATCTGCATGTTCAAGATACCCTCAAGGCCGGAGCCGGGCTGTGCCATCGGGATGTGGTGGAGCGCGTCGTGCGCGAAGGGCCGGAAAGCATCCGGGAGCTGATAACCATCGGCACGCGCTTTACCACAGAGGAGCAGCCGGGCCGGGGAAGTCATCTCGCCCTGGGCCGGGAGGGGGGCCACTCCCGCAGGCGCATCGCCCACGCCGCCGACCTGACGGGCCGGGAGGTGGAACACGCCCTCCTCCATGCCGTGCGCGAGCATCCCGCTATTCAGACCTTTGAGCATCATATCGCCCTCGACCTGATCCTGACCGGAAACCCGCCTGCCTGCTGCGGCGCTTGGGCGCTTAATACGGAGAGCGGGGAGGCTCTCGCCTTTTTGTCCCGTGCCACCGCGCTGGCGACCGGGGGATGCGGCCAAGTCTACCTCCACACGACCAACCCGGCCATCGCCACCGGCGACGGCGTGGCGATGGCGTACCGGGCCGGGGCGCGAGTGGGGAATATGGAATTCATCCAGTTCCATCCCACCTCCCTGTGCCACCCTCAGGCCAATTCCTTCCTCATTTCGGAGGCGGTGCGCGGAGAGGGAGGCATCCTGAGGCTCAAAGACGGCAGCACATTTATGGAGAAATACCACCCGATGGGCTGCCTCGCTCCGCGGGACATCGTGGCCCGCGCCATCGATAAGGAAGTGAAAGAGCGCGGGGAGGAAAGCGCTTACCTCGATATCACCCATCTCGAACCCGAACATATCCGCAAGCGATTTCCCAATATCTACGAACGCTGCCTCTCCTTCGGCATCGACATCACCCGGGAGTGGATTCCGGTCATTCCGGCGGCCCATTATAGCTGTGGCGGCGTCCGGTCGGACCGCGAGGGCCGTACCACCATCGACCGCCTCTTCGTTTGCGGGGAGGTGGCCTTTACCGGGCTGCATGGGGCCAACCGCCTTGCCAGCAATTCGCTGCTGGAAGCGCTGGTCTTCGGAAAGTGGGTTTCTGAAGTGGCTTTCGAGACGCCCCCCTGCCCCGAACTGCCGGACGGGATGACGCGCTTCCCTATGGATACCCATGTGGAGCCTGCCGATGAAACATGGGTGGCGCAAAAAACAGAGCAGTTGCGCCAGGCCATGTGGCGGCATGTCGGCATCGTACGCACCAACCGGAGCCTCGAGCGCGCCCTGGCGGAAGTGGAAGCTATTCAATCTGAGGCCGAAAGAGCCTACCGGGAACGCCGTTTATCCAGCGGGCTGACCGAATTGCGAAATCTCGCCACTGTCGCCTGGCTGATCGTCACCTGCGCTTTGAACCGGCATGAAAGCCGGGGGCTTCACTTCAATCTCGATTACCCGAACCACGACGACGAACTCTGGCGCAAGGACATATTGTTGGAGCAGGGGGAGGTTTCTTTTCAGGAGGTTCCCGTATGATTCCCTGGCTGGTCCAGCCCCATCGGACCGAGCCCAAAATCCTCGAATGGGCCGAGCGATATTCCGAGCGGGCGTATCTCGATATCGTCCGCCTCCGGAACCATACCGCTTATGCGCTGACGGTTACCGACAGAAGCCGCCCCGATGAGGCCAAAAAGAAGAGCCTTTTCGCCGTGCCGCACGCCCACGAACCGGCGGGCACGGCGGCCTGTATGAATATCCTGGGCGAACTGCTGGACGGCTGCGACCTGGCCGGAAACCCGACCGCGTTGGATCGGGAAGCCATGCTTGCCTCAACCCTCCTGACCTTCATCCCGGACGCCAATCCCGAAGGCCGTTCCCGCGCTCCGGTCGAGATGTGGGACGGCTCGCGCTTCACCAATGACGAATTTCTCAAATACGCCTTCGGTATCGACGGGGCGACCGGAGAACGCTTCAAGCGCGTGGACCGATGGAGCGCCAGGGAAGAGCGGCCTTCCCGCATCGGGATCGTCTATGAGCGCATCGATGAGACAACTTATGTGGAACCGAACCGGGACTGGGGTTCCTCGTTCTTTCGCCTGGCGCATCGCTTGATGGATCGCTGGCCCTACGACCAGTTCATCGACCTCCATCAGACCGAATTCGAGAACAGCCCCTATAACTGCATGATCATCCTGCCTGTCTCCTGGCGCACTCTCCCCGAACCGATCTGCGCCTACAGCCGGGCCTGGGCCGATGACATTACCCGCGCATGGGGCGAGATGGACGGAGCCTCCCCGCATCAGCCCGAAGTATTGGGCTATACAGGCCAGCAGCGGGCATATTTTGAAGAGCGGTGGGGCCGCCTGCATTCCCTGTGCCCCATCATCACCACCGAAATCCAGAACAACAATCCCCGAACTCCCCCCGATCTCCAGCGTCAGCTTCAGGAAACCGCTCTCCGCATCAGCATCGAAAGGATTTCCGCTTCCGCTTGATGAATGAATGTCCCCGATGCGCCGTTGGTGTGCATGGGCCGGGGCGCTATGCTGCGCCCCGGAGGGACGCCTATATGCTTGTGGGGAAGCAACCGCCTCCACTCCCCCCGCCAGACTTCGGCGGGAGTGGTCCGTAGGTGCTTTGATCCACCTTCCAGGAGCGCACACCATCTCAGTCCCCTTAAAGGAGCGAGCAATGCAACCCACACCGATCAACATAGCGGAAGCGATCATCGAACCGTTCTGGGACCCACAGATCAGCGGATTGAGCCGGTGGCAGGTGGAGGGCGGCGGGGCGTGCGGGCTGAAAGTCGAGCAAAACTGGTGCTGGGCTGCCTTCGAGTGGACCCGGAAGCCTTTATGCGGCCCGGCGCTCAGGATGTCCCGAGCGTTCGACCTCGATGTGGCCGGTTATTCACATCTCATGGTTTCAGTGATGGCCCCGCAGGACTCCATCTTTCGGATGAGCGCCGAAACGGACAGGGGCCATCGGACATTCACTTCCCCGCCTGCGCCTGCGCTGAAGAAGGAGTATCTCCTCGATCTCCAGGGAGCCGAAAAGCTAGGCAAAGTGACGCTTGAGATCGAGGCACGGGAGGAAGGCATTGCGTCGGGCTGGTTCAACTGGGTGGGGCTTCAGAACGCATCCTTGCTGGAGCGTCATCGGAGCCAATGGAACCGCTTCGACGCAGAATGGGAAGCCTACTTGAAGCCGGAATCGTTCGAGCCGGTGTTTGCGCCTGCATGGGGTTTGCTGATCAATCGGGAAGAAATCGAAGCACTGAGGGCCGGGCAGCAGGATATCCGGAAGCTGCCTTTCGTTCAGGCCGGGATAGCGGCCTCATCCTCTGTTCCGGAGTCCCTGATCGGCGATTTTGTCAACTTCGGTGGGGACACCCGCTACTGCCGGGAGAGGGATTACGGCAGGATTCTGATCGGTCAGGGCGTGAACGCCGCCATCGCCGGGCTGCTGTTAAAGGACAAATCGCTGCTGCGGCTGGGCGCGCGATATGCGATGTCCCTGGCCTTCTGCGGGCGGTGGGATGACGGCATGATCTGCTATTTCCCCGGCGGCGCGTTCGAACACCGCTGCTTCGTCCAGTCCCTTTGTGTCCACGAAATCGCTCTCCTGCTCGATCTGGCCGGGGAGATGTTCACCGAAGCCGGGCACGATTACCTCCTGCGCCGGATCGCAGAAGAGGGCCTGGGGAGCATCAATTTCAACACCTGGAAGCATGATTGCATTTTTCACTGCAACCAGCTTGCCTGGTTCTCCCCGGGCCGGATGATCGGTTGCGCCGTCCTGGAAAAATGGATGCCCCGCGTCCGGCCCTATCTGGATCTCACCTATCAGGACTTGATCGAAAACCTGGACAACACTATCCTGCCCGACGGCGGTTATATGGAAGGCCCGTCCTACTTCCGCTGTGTCGGTCGAGACGGCGGGCTGTCCCTGTATTATTACGCCCGCGCCCGCGGGTCGGACTTTGCGAGCATAGTCCCGGACAGCATGAAGCGCACCGCAGGCTTTGCCGCAGCCCTGATCTCCACAGACCGAACCGCCGACGTCATCCCTATCTGTGACGCCTCGCCCATGATCGAACAGGAGAACGCTGCGGTGATGGCCGCTCTCCTGCCTGAAAGCCAGTGGACAACTCTCTTTCATAGGGCGTTGCGCCGCACCGAAGGGCTGCCTGCCACGGTGCTGACTTGGCAACTGATGCGGTCCGTCCCCGAAAAAGCCCTGGCGACGCAAGCGTTCGTTTCGCTGCCGGAGATGGGGATCATGGCGTCCACGCGCGATCTTGCGGGAGAGAAGGTGAAGCTCTTCATAATGGGGAATAAGGCCAGGGCGGGACACACTCATGAGGATAAGGGCAGCTTTGTCCTGGAATTCGCCGGGGACACCTTCGCGATGGACCCCGGCACCTGCGACTACTCCAGCCCTATCGCCGACCTGGTAAAAAACTGCGAGCGCCACAATATGCTCGTTCCCGCCGGGATGCCGGAACGCCCGCACCCGCTCTGCCCCCTCCCTGTGGGCGTCAAACCCGAAGGCCGGGGCGATACTGTCGCCTTCTGCGCCCGTATCGATGCGGCTCCCGGCTGGGAGAGCTATTACCGCAGGTGGGTGCGCTCCTGGGATTCGCCCTCCCCGGACCGGCTGACCATTCGCGACGAATACGCTTTGAGCAGGGGTGATGCGGTGGAATTCTACTGGAATACCTGCCTGAAACCGCATATCGAGGGCCGTACGGTAACTATACGCGGCAAACGAGGAACGGCGGTTCTCGAAATCCCGGCGGGTTGCTCCGTTCGTCTCGATACGCTGCCCTTACTCGGAGGAGACCGGCAAAACCGGATCGTCGTTCGGAAGGAGTCGCCGGAGGGCGTGCTGGAAATTCGTGTTCGGCTGACGCTTTGTTAAGACATTCGCAAAGGAGACCAATTGATGACCTCACGAGAGCGGGTCAAAACGCTGTTGAACCGGGAACTTCCGGACCGGATGGGGCTTTTTGAGCATTTCTGGGGCGAAACCCTGGCCGACTACTGGCCCGATCAGGGATATCCCAAAGGGGAGGCTCCCGAATGGCATTTCGGTTATGACATGGTTTATGCGGGCGGCTGGTTCGATACGGCCCCGTTTTCCGGCCAGCGCGAGGTGGTGGACGAAACGGAAGACTGGCATGTGGTGCGGGACGGGTGGGGGGCCACCATGAAACACTGGAAGAAAAAGTCCGGCACGCCCGAACACATCGCCTTTGAAGTGACCTCCCCGGAGAAGTGGCGAAAATACAAAGAGCCGCTTTTAGAGATCCGTCCCGAACGGCTGGGAGACTGTCAGGCCATCAAGGCGAATCTGGAAGCCATCCGGGATAAGGGGAAGTTCGCGCACTACGGCAACATGTTCGTCTATGAGAACATGCGGGCCATGCTGGGAGACCAGACCTTTCTGCCCGCCGTGCTGGAAGATCCGGATTGGATTCGGGATGTCTGCCAGACCTACCTGGACTTCTACCGGAACCATTACGAAATCCTCTTCCGCGAGGCCGGGCTGCCGGACGGCTTTTTCATGTACGAGGACTTCGGATACAGCAAAGGGCTTTTCTGCTCCCCAAAAATCCTGGGCGGCCTCGTCCTGCCCTTCCATAAGGCGTTCGTGTCTTTCCTGAAAGACTACGGCCTGCCGGTTCTCCTCCACTCCTGCGGCGACATCCGCGAGGCGGTTCCCCTCTTCATTGACGCCGGGTTCGACTGCCTTCAGCCGATGGAGGCCAAAGCGGGCAACGACGTTCTGGAGTTCGCCCAAATCTACGGCAAAAAGCTGACCTACATGGGCAATATTAATGTCGTTTCTCTCTGCTCCAACGACCCCGCCCGGGTCAGAGACGAAATCGTCCCCAAACTGAACCGCCTGAAACAAATGGGCATTCCCTACCTCTTCCACTCCGACCACTCCATCCCTCCGAGCATGAACCTGAAAACATACCAATATGCCCTCGAACTGCTGGAGAAGCATGGGAAATACTGAGAGAACCCGCTCGATATTCGTAGATTGCAGCATTGGTGTAGGGACGCGATTCATCGCGCCCCATAGGTATCCAGATAAGGAGAAAGATCCTCCGCTCCTGGGGGAGGGGTGACCGCTCTCCCCTAGCCCCTCTCCCCGAAACCCAAGGGATGCGCCGGAGCGCCTCCGGGGAGAGGGGGAGAGAGGGTGCGGTACTTGACCATCCCATCTCCGCCCCCTGCCCGTTTCGGGAAGGGGGCCGGGGGGTTAGGTAACGGTCTATCAAAGCCCCGAACCCCGCCCCCGCGTGGCAGGTAGCAACTTGGGTTAATATATACTTTAGCTGAAAAGGGCAGACACGCAGGTCTGCCCTGCGTTTTGGGCTACAGCCATCGCTTCAAAAACGCAACGATCTCCGAGCGCATGGAAACGGTTTCCTCGTGGCCCACATCCTCGCGTACCAGCTTCCAGGCTTCGGGCGCTCCGGCGTCGCGGTACGCCTGGCCGATTTCCCCGTCCAGCCTGTCCAGCCCGGGCGGAGGGGTGAGGGTGTCCAGGTTTCCGGCCAGGCTCAGGTGCGGGCGAGGGGCGATCAGGGCATTGATCTGCGCGGTGGAGAAA
>JADLDR010000185.1 GCA_020846535.1 Armatimonadota bacterium
AGGGGAAGGCCATACCCTCGAAGAAGGATCGCCATTCCGGCGCGGCGATAGCTCGATGGACAACCTCCACCATTTGAGCCGCATTCCCCTTCCCGCCGAATTGCAGCAGGAACCTGCCATCAGGCTTGAGACTCCGGGCGATCCCTGCCAGCACGGGCCGGTGGTCTTTCATCCAGTGCAGACAGGCGAAGGAGACGACCGGATCGAAGCGGCGGTCATAGGCCAGCGCGGAGGCGTCCGCCCGCTCGAAGGCCAGGTTGGGGCAGCTTTCAGGAGGGAAGCTGCGCCGGGCGAAGCGGATCATCTCTTCCGAGTTGTCGATGCCCAGCGCGAAACCGCCCGGCAGTTGGCGGGCGATCTCCGCCGTCACCTTTCCGTCCCCGCAGCCGATGTCCAGGACGCTTTCCCCGCCGGAGAGGCGCAGGCGGGCGATCATTTCTCGCGCCCATCGCTGCTGTTCCGATGAGCTCCGGTGATAGTCTTCGGCATTCCACCCGGCCACGTCCTACTCCCAGGGTTTCAGGATGACTTTCGCGGTCTCATGGGAGGCCGAAAGCTCGAACGCCTTCTGGATCTGGCTCATCGGGATCACGTGGCTGATGAGGAGCGGGATCAGAGACGATTCCTGAATCACTTTCATGATGAGCGAGAAGTCGTTCAGGTTGTAGTGCCAGGAGCCGATGACGGTCAGGCCCTTCCGGATCAGATCCGGGCTGACGCGGACAGGCAGAGGGTCTCCGCACTCGCCGACATAGGCCACTTTCCCTTTCCTGCGGGCCGCCTCGATGCAGAGGCGCTCCGCCGGGACATAGCCGGAGCAGTCCAGGGCGCAGTCCACCCCAGCCCCGCCTGTCAGTTCCCTGATTTAGTGGAGCATCCGGTCGTCGCCGGGGTCGAGGGCGCATTCCGCGCCCATCGCCAGCGCCCGCCCCACGCGCCAGGGAACGGATTCCGCCACGATCACCCTCGCCCCTCGAAATCGGGCATTGACCACCGCCCCGAGGCCCACCGGCCCGGCCCCTGTGATCAGCAACGTGTCGAAGGCGCTCAAGCGCATCGCCTGGAACGCCCCGAAAGACGGCCCCAGGGCGCAGCAGGCCAGGGAAGCGTGTACATAGGAAACACCCTCCGGAATGGCGGGCAGGAGCCAGTCGGGCTTCAGAAGATACTGGGCCATGGTGGCGATCCCTTCCGGGCTACCGATAAAGGCCGTGTAATCATAAACCTGCTCGCAGTGGATATATTCTCCGGACACAGAGAGGACACCGACCGCAGGGGTACTGGGGCATCACCACCACCCTGTCCCCCACCCGAACGCGCCCCGACTGGGCCACGGCTACCACCTCACCTGCCGCCTCATGTCCCAGGAATTCCGCCTTCCCCCCGGCCACAAAGCCCTTGTATTCGGCGCGCATCGGAGCAGCGTAAACCTTTACCAGCGCCCAGTCCTCCTTCGGCTGCGGGTCGGGCGCATCTGCCAGCCCTGCCTGTCTTTCGCCCAGCAAAACGACTTTTTTCATAACAAAAGCGCCCTTTCTTTCAGAAGCAACGGAGACCTGCTCTCTTCAGAAGCGGGAGGAATTCGCCTCTTGCTTGTCGCATTCTAAGCAGCCCGTCGGAGTAACTGGTCAGTTTTCTCGCAGGTACCTCGGTAAGGGCGAACCGGGTGTTCGCCCTGGTCGCCTGGGGACCGTTTTCAGGGCGAACACCCGGTTCGCCCCTACGAGGATGGAGACCTTGCCTCCGGAACTGCCCCTTTACTCCACAGGCTGCTTAGCCTAATGCACCTTAAAAACTCAGCGAAAGAGTTACGGTTAGGGCCTTTTTGAAAGAGGTATCGGGATCACGATAGGCGCATGGCGCTCCGCCCAGTGGGCATAGCTCGCTGGAGAAGGCGGCCTGTCAGACAGCCCATCGCGCTCCGCCCGTACCCGGTACGGGAGTTGGAAGTGCAAGCCCCGCCGCTTTAGCACGGGGTTTCTGACCGGTTTTCCTCTCTCTGTTCGGCAAGCCACTCCTCGAAGTTACAGGCAGGTTCCCAGTCGAGGAGCCGTTTGGCTCTGGTCAGGTTGTAGACGGCGGGCAGCCAGGAGCCTTTGAAGCCGCGGCTTACGAGCCAGGGATAGCTTTCGGGCCAGTATTTCTCAACCAGGGGACAGTTATTGCCTCCGGGGCCGAGCAGGGCGGCGTCCTCCGGCCGGTAGGGCAGGCGGTTCGTGACATGGACGGCCTCGAAGGGGCGGAGGGGACTGCCGGGCGTCTGCTGTCCGGCCATCACCCGCACGGCGGCCAAGTGGGCGGCGGCGATATCCTCCACCCGGGCAAAGGCTCCGGTCAGGCTGAAGCCGGTTTCCAGGGGCGGTAGCGGGAAGAAGGCCGGAGGGCGAAGCGCCAGGGTGCGGATCTTGCCGCTCCCGGCGAAAAGGCGGGCGGTATCCTCCTGGGCATGCTTGGTGAGGCTGTAGAGATCGCCCGGAACGAACTGACTTTCCTCGTCAACCGGCCAGGCGTCGGTCGGGATATTCTGATACCCGCCCGCTGCGATGCTGCTGGTCAGGACAATCCTTTCAATGCCCGCCCTTGCCGCCGCGGTGTAAAGGTGCCAGGTTCCTTTGATGTTGGCGTCCAGGTATTGAGCGTCCGTATAGCTTTTCCAGGGGTGGATCGAGGCGCAGTGAGCGACGATATCCGCCCCTTCGACCGCCCGGCGGGCCGCATCGGCGTCGCTCAGGTCGGCCTGGAGGAAGGGACAGCCCTCCGGCAGAGGGGTGGCAGGGCGGAGCATATCGGCTCCTCTCACCTCAAAGCCCGCCTCGATCAGCAGCGGTGTCAGGTGGGATCCCAGGTGACCCGCCGCGCCTGTCACGATAACGGATAGGGACATATTTTTAGCCTTCCTTGATCTCCGGAATGTCCGGCCAGTTGTATTCGGGGCGATAGCCGAGTTCTTCGGCGGCAGGCTTCCAATCGAAAAGAGCGTCCTCGCGCCCGGCGACGATGTGGTAGCAGCCGTAAGGGATATCGGTTTCAAGGCCGCGCTCCACCGCCTGGGCCGCGTCCCGCGGGTCGGCGTAGACGAACCAGGGCTTGAACCAGTGTTCCGGCGCTTTCGGGCCTGCGTTCAGGCCGTCCCCGTCCAGGACGCCGCAGCGAAGGTGAATGACGCTCAGGCCGTGGGCCTGGTGATAGGCGTGGCCGATCTCTTCCCCCAGGCGCTTCGCCAGGGCGTAAGAAAGATCGCCCGGCGGGAAAGAAGAAGGATCGCCCACCCTGTAGGGCCGGTCACTGGAGAGGGGCCAGCCGCAGGCCACCACGCTGGAGACATTGACTAGGCGGCGGACCTTGTGGAGAGCGCAGCCTTCCACGATATTCCACGTTCCCTTGACCATCACATCCGCCATCATCCAGGGCGGCTTATCAAAGCGATCCCTTACCAGAGCGGCCAGATGGACCACCGCGTCCTGCCCCTCACAGGCTGCCTCCACATCCGGGAAAAAGGTCACATCGCCCCGGATGAAGCGCACACCTTCCACCTCCGGCTCCAGCCGATCCAAGAGGGTCAGATCACAACGCAGGCGTAGCCTGTCGATCACGAACCTGGCCAGATAGCCCGCCGCGCCGGTGATCAGCACTTTTTGCACTTCAACCATGGATCCTTTCAGAATTGATGAGAAGGGCGAACGGTTTGCGCGCCCCATAGCGATCCAGATAAGGTGAAACATCCTCCGCTCCTGAGGGAGGGGTGACCGCTCTCCCCTGGCCTGGGTGACCTCTCTCCCCTAACCCCTCTCCCCGAAACCCAAGGGATGCGCCGGAGCGCATCCTGGGAGAGGGGGACAGAGTGTGCGGTCATTGACGGCCTCATCCCCTCCCCATGCCCGTTTCGGGAAGGGGGCGGGGGGGGTTAGGGAACGGTCTCCCCAAGTCCCGCACCCCGCCCCGGCGGGACAGTCACCCTGATCGGGATACCTATGGGCGAACGGTTTGCGTGCCCCTACCAGGCTCCTGTCGCCAATCGTATCCAATCCACCTCGAAGGCGATATCCGGCTGGTCGGCGGGGTCGAGGCGCAGGCCGGTGATGGCACCGAACCAGCGGGGGTGTTTCGCCAGGTCGAGGCGGTAGTCGTGGAACCGGCCGTCTCCGATAACCTCGAATTTCACGGAGGCCGCCTCCTGGATGCCGAAGAGCCTGCTGCTCCAGAAAAGCTGGGCCGATATGTTCTTATCGGCTTTCATGCGGATGAGGAGGGCAGGATACTGCCCGGCCCGGACGCTGACGAAAAACGGGCTGTTTAAGGCCGGGTCGCGGGTCCGGGTGGTGAATTTCAGAGTTCCTCCGGAGACGGCAGAGGCGGAAAGGCCCATAAAGCCCTGCCAGCCCTCCGGGTCGCCGTCGGTGTCGAACTCCCAGGCGGTTTTGGCGATGGCCGCCGCCTCATAGGGGCCGAGGCCGACATCCCAGGGGGTGTAGTCCGCATGGCGGGCAGGCGCATCGGTGAAGACGGACCGGATGGCATCCAGGTAGCCGAAGCCCCGGCCCCGGCTGGGGGCCAGGTAAGACCCCTCGCCCCACTCGTTGAAGGCTTCCATGAAGACGACCCGGCTCTCTGGGCCGCCGCCGGGCGTGGCGTCGAGTAGCCTGCGGGCGCGGAGGCACATTTCCCTGAATCTGGCCGGGGTATTGCCTGTCCAGTAGAACCAGGTGTTCGGCCCGTGCCAGGGGCGCGGGTCCCAGCCTGCGGTCAGGACAGGGAAATCGGGAAGGCTTCCGGCAGAGCGTTTGCTTTTCCAGGCCGCTTCATGCGCGTCGATGATTTCGGAATAGTCGTAGGGCGTCATCCCTTTGGCCTGCCTGGACGGGCCGGGGCCGATATAGGAATAGGCGCTAGTGGCGTCGTAGCCTTCCTCTGCAAGCCGCTGAAGCTGTGCGGGGTCGTCGCCGCAGTCGGCCACGATGTAGAGGCCGTTCAGCCCGGCGGCCCGACAGGCTTCGCGCATCTTCTCGAAGGCCGTTTTGACCTGGCGGCTCCCGCCCAACTGCGCCGTCAGCCTAGGAGGGTAATAGACCACCAGAAGCGGCTTGTCCTCGATCCGCATGTAGTTGGGCAGGGAGAAGTATTTCTCGATCCAGAAAGGAAGGAGATTTTCCACAAAATCCTTTTCATCCGCAACGCCCTGCGCGTTGGCGTTCTCCCACATGACGGCGAATTTCATATAGTGGCGGTAGCGCGCCCGCAGGAAGCCTTCGTCCAGGGCATGATAGAGGGACATCTCGACAGGCTTGCCCAGGGAGGCGCGATACCAGTCGAAGATGAAGAACTCCACCCCGTGTTCTGCGGCCCATTTGATCTCCCAGTCGTGAGCCTCCGGGTTGCCTTCATTATACCAGCCGAGGAGGGGCATCCGTTCCGGGAAGGGCCTGATCATATCCCAGCCCCAGTGGGTTCCCTGACGCCAGCCCGGGAAATAATAGATGCCGACATGATAGCGGCTCTTGGCCGGAACCGGCTCGGGCACATAGTCCGCTTTCGGAAGGCCCAGGCCCGCGGCAAAGGGAATACGCGCCTCGATGCGGGATGGCGGTCCCTCCGCCCCTTCTCCCGAAGCCTCTGCCGCGAAGCGGAAGCGGCCCGGCCTGTCGGCCTGGATCTGCCAGGTCACTTTCACCTGATCTCCGAAATCGAGACGATAAGGAACGCCGACCGGCAGCCCCAGCGCCCGGACGTCCGGCGCAGTCCGGAGGGAGACCCGCACGTTCCGGGCCGGGGAGCCGCCGTCGTTGCGGAGCATCACCGAAAGGGAAACCGGCTGCTTCGTTCTGCCGACAGGCCAGTCGAGGGCGAGGGCTTCCAGCGAAAGGTCGGGCGGCCCGGCGGGCGTATCGCCGAAGCGGATCCAATCGATGCGGGCTGAGGCCCCTTCCTCATCGGAGGGCGACAGCAGTACCCTGCGCCCGCTTGAGGCCCCCTCCCAGGGAGCCGTCAGGGGAAAGTTATAGGTATGCATGAGGCCGTCGGCCTTCAGGGGCCGGGCGAAGCTCTGCGTGCCGCTGCCCGGTTCGCCGGGCAGATGGGCCGCGCACGACGATCCCTTGCTGACCGCCATGCGAACGGCCATAAAGAGGGACTGCGCGGCTCCGGGCGGCAGAGACGGGCTGGCGATCATCCCGGTTCCCGAGGCCTGCCTGACAAGGAGCGAGCCGTCTTTGACCTCGAAGCGGCCGATATCGGCCATCGCCTGCCAGCCTTCGGGCGATTGATCGAACTCGAAGGCAGCCCGGTCGGAAGCTGTCAGGGCGATCTCGCGGATGCGGATCCAGCGGATATCGAACGCCGCCCGGTCGTAGAGGTCGAACCGGAGCAGGATGATTTTGCCCTCCCCCTGCCAGAAAGGGTGGATGCGGTAGGTCCGGTATTTCCCGCCCCCGACCACATCGAGCATGGTTTCCTTGCCGGTGGAAAAGCCCTGGAACTCGGTTTCCGTGGTGTTCGTCCAGAAAAACTCTGCCTGACCGCTTCGGGTGGCTCTCAGGCTGACCTCGATATACTGCCACGGGCTGGCCCGGATCTCGAAGCGAGGGCCGGTCAGAAAAGGGTCCCAGTCCGTTGCCCGCACGTGGAGCGCCCCCTGCCGGATGCCGACATCGGACACCATGGCGTTCGGCCTCCAGCCGAGAAGGGATTTCTGCCGGTCGAAGCGCCACTCGATGAGGGTTTTGTCGTTTTGTCCGCAGGCTGCGGGAGCCGTCAGGCCGCATAAGAGGAGTACCGGGATCAGAAAGCGCATTGCCGTTCCTGCCTATGATTTCAGGCGAACCAGCACGCCGCCGCCGGGAGGCAGGTTCAGCTTCGCGCCGGGGCCTTCCGCATCCGACCATCGCTTCGTTCTGACATTGAAGATTTGCAGCGGGCCGGGGCCGGTGAGACGGGCCGCCGCTCCGTTTTTGTAGTCCAGGTTGACCGCCAGGACGTGGGTGGGCCTGTTTTGTTTGCCGAAATACCCGAGCAGTATCCCGCTCACGGGCCGGGGCGGCTTGAATTCCTCCGCCTGTAGAGGGGGCGTAAGGGAAAAGGCGGCTTTTGCGGGCAGCGGCTCCGCTCCTAGCGGAACCATCCCGGCATGGTAGGCTCCCAGGGAGCGCAGCGGCTGAAGCTGCCGGGCAACGGTTACGAACTCGCGGCTCGCGGCCTGCATGGCGCGGTAGAACTCTTCGGTGGCGATATTCAGGCCGCCGGTTTGCGGCGTTCCGGGCGGATAGACATAAATGAAATGAGAAAGGCCCTGCGCTCCGTAGGCCAGGGAGGTGTAGGTGAGCCAGCGGATTTCATCGCCGGTGGGGGTACGCATGGAGGGCGCGAAGCTGAACGCCTGCACGATATTGAGGAAGGGAACCCCGGCGTCCAGAGCCGACTTCCGGATCATCGCCAGGTTCAGGAAATACTGGCCTCCGTCGGTTCCGTCCGCCAGAAAATGGTAGTGGTCGTAGCTGACGAGAGCGGGCCGGACGACCTCGACGTATTGGCGCAGGTGTTCCGCATAGGCTGTGACGGTATCGCCTGCGGTGCCCAGTTGTTCATTGTTGGCATAGGTCGGGAAGAGGTTGATATAGGCCAGGTGCGCCGGGTCCCGCTCTTTGAGATAAGCCACCAGTTTGCCCAGGCCGGGGAAGGCGGCGGCGTTGGGTTCGTCCACGATATAGTAGGCATAGAGAGCCGGATGCTTCCGCACCCGTTCGATGAGGGCGTCGAGCCTGGCCTTTTTCTCCGGGTCGTCCAGGGAGGCCGGGGAGAGCAGGCCGTCCAACAACTGCGCCCGCAGGCGGTATTTGTGCAGGATATCCAGCTCCTTTTCCCCGCACCACGCCAGGTTCCAGCCTCCCGCAGCCATCTGCCGGGCCGTCTCGTCGGCGATCCCCGGACCGGCCCAGTAGGTGACAATCGGCGTGCCGATCTTCCAGGTTTTCGGGGCCGACCGAGCGGCTTCCGGCGGCATCAGCAAAAGGATACAGGCGGC
>JADLDR010000186.1 GCA_020846535.1 Armatimonadota bacterium
CTTAATGCCTGCGGGCCTTGCGGTGACGCCGCTGGCCGACCGCGCGGGCTGCCGGGATGGAGCCGAGAACCAGGAAGGCGACAAAGAAGGCGACAGGCAGGAGGTTGGGTTGGTTCCATTCCTGCTGGAGATGGGCCCGTCTCCGGCTCTCCAGGCCCAGGTATTTCACGGTGTCATAGGCGATGGGATGGGACTTCACATCGGCCAGCCAGTCGTAGTGGATGCCGATGTCCTCGTCATGGCGCATGAAGATCCAGGGGCAGTCCTCCACCGCGATGGCCCGCATCCGCTTGATGACCGCCAGCCGCTCGGGGCCGTCGTCCATGGCGCGCATTTTCTCGAAGAGTTTGTTGTAGGTCGGGTTATTGTAGTTGCTCATATTCGGGCCGGGGCGGCCGTTGGGGCCGTAGATCATGAAGACGAAGTTCTCGGCGTCCGGGTAGTCGGCGAACCAGCCGCTCCCCACGAACTGAAATTTCCCCTGATCGACCCGGTCGGTGAGGACGATGCCGCGCCAGCTCCGGGACTCCAGCCGGAGGCCGATGGACTCGAACTGCTTGGTGACCAGACCCACATACTGCCTTCCCGCCGCGTCGGTAGCCGCGTTATCGTAGTAGATAGTCAGCCGTTCCCCGGTTTTCGGATCGATGCCGTCCGGGTAGCCCGCTTCGGCGAGGAGCTTTTTGGCTTTCTCAACGTTGTACCGGCGGTAGGGGTTGCGGAAGTCGGGGTCGTAACCGAAGATGCCGGGGGGAATCAGGAATTCAGCAGGCCGTCCCATCCCCTGACAGAAAAGATCGATGAAGGCTCCGGCATCCATCGCCAGGGAGATGGCCTGCCTCAGCTTGCGCTTTTTCGGGGTGTAACCGCCCACCACCGGATCGTCCATATTGAAGGCGAAGTAGATGATATTGGCGGCCACCTCGCGATTCATGCGGACGCCCTTCCGAACCATCTCCTCGGAAAGATAGCCCTGCTTGCTGATTACCTGCTGGTAGTTGGTCTGGTTGACCCCCCATTCGTCCAGGTAGCCCTGCAAAAAGAGATTCCACCCGGTGATTCCCTCCCGCACGTAGCGGTAGACGATGGTACCGATCATGGGAAGGGGCTTTCCGGCGTCCTTGAGCAGACCGGCCTTGCGGTCGCCCGGCTCCCCTTCAGCGGGGTAATATTCGGGCCTGCGGTTGGGGTTGGCTTTCAGGACGATGCGCTGCTTGGGCGTGAATTCCGCCAGCCGGTAGGGGCCGCAGCCCACCGGATGACGGGCCAGCCCTTCCTTATTATAGTATTTGAGGGCTTCATGCGCCTGGGGCGAGGTGAAGTGCATCGCCATCAGGTAGCGAAGCTGCGGGTAGGGCTGGTTTAAATAGACGCGGAAGGTGTAGGGATCTTTCGGGTCGAGTTTTAAGCCGGAGATGGGGGGCCGGTAGTCGGCAAGTTCCTTGCGCCTGGCACGCTCCCGGTTGCGGTCCGCGTATTCATGCAGGCCGATGATCTTGTCCTCGAAAAAACTCAGTACGGGGCAGGAGACGGCAGGGTCGGCCATACGGCGGAAGCTGAAGAGAAAGTCGGAGGCGGTCACCTCGCGCCCCTTCCCGCCGGGAAAACAGGGGTCGTCCTGAAATTTCACCCCGCGCTTGATCCGGAATGTCCATGCCTCGCCGGTTTTCGGAACCAGTCGCCCTTTTTCCCGGACGGAGAAGGCATAGGGCTCGCGCCTGGGCATCTCCGCGCCCAGGGCCAGCTCCAGCACGAAGGGATTGCGCTTCAGGTAATGATATTGAAAATAGGCGGGATGGATGACATCGATAATCGTGGAGGTAAAGATGTCATAGGCGAAGCTGGGGTCCAGGCTCTTCGGTTCATCGCCTATAGAGCGGTAAAGCACGGCTCCTGCGGTTTCGCCGGGCGGGTAGGGGTTATTGCTGCACCCGGCCAGCGCCAGAAGGAAAAGAGCGGTCGCCAGGGAGGGTGGGATGTATTGTAAGACGCGCATAAACTCCTGTGCCTGATTCGCAAAACAGCGCCTTCGTCAGTTTTTAGAGATACTCTGCAATTCCTCAAGGGTCCGGGCCGTTTTCAGCCCCGCGACAATCGCTTCCAGCACATCCGTATCGCGAATCTTGCGTATCTCCGGTAGGAGGCGCAGCCCATCGGTTCCGAATTTGATGGTCAGCCCCATTTCGATAGCTCTTTCCAGCCCTTGCTGCAATCCTTCCTCATGAGCCTCCTGGTATACCCTTGTCTTTTTGAGATCAGCTAAGCCCAGCATTTTTTTGACCTCCTCGCGGCTTTTCATCGGAAATTTATAAACCATGATTTGCTCGATCAGTTCGACCAGTCCTTCAGCAAGCGGTTCGTCCCGGATATCGTTTCGCGCCCGGGCGATCAGACGCCGCGCTTTCTCGCCTGCGCTGCCCTCCGGCTCGATCACCAGTCCCAGCACGCCCACTCCGGGGGATAAAGGTTCCCTTTTTGCCAGTGCGTCCAGGTAGAGGTATTGAATGTAGCCCGCCTCCACCGGTTGGCGATAGCCGATAGGAACGGCTGTCTCCATGCGTCTGTAAGGGAAGATCACGATCCCCCGCCAATCGGACTCCGCTTCCTGTTGGTAAAGGTAGAGAAAGATCTCGGCGTAGAGGCGGGCATGCAAACGCGGATCCTTCTGAAACTGCACTTCCACAAAATAGACAGGATGCTCCGGATCGCTGAGGCGCGGCACAAAAACGCCGTCGATGCGGAAGTCCGGCTGCTTCACTTCCACCGAAGTAAAGGTATAATCCTCGGCCAGCCGGCCTTCGCAGCCGATCAGCTCGAAAAAGATTGAGGGAAACTCCTGGAAAAGATAGTAAAAGAGAGTGGCGCTCTTCATAGAGATGCTTTTCGCCTGGCCTCTATTCTATGAATGCCAGCATTAGTATAGCCGAACGGCGCGAGAAAATCAAGAGGACGATAGAGGACAGCCCGGACCGCTATCGAACTACAGAGGAAAAACATCGGACGAGGAGAGAGCCATGAATCTCGCTTTTTGGCTGGTAATGGCAGGTTTGGCGCTCTGCGGGGCGGCGCAGGCGGCGGATTTTTATGTCTCGCCACAGGGCAGCGACGCCTGGTCGGGCCGCCAGCCGAAGCCGAACGCCGGGAAAAGCGACGGCCCCTTCGCCACCCTGACGCGGGCGCTGGAGGCGGCGCGAGCGGCGGAAAAGCCGGGGCGCGTTCGCATTCTGGTCAAAGAGGGAAAGCACTTCCTGACAGAACCGCTCGTTCTCGACAGCCGGGACAGAGGGCTGGCGATTGAGGCCGCGCCCGGAGAGCGTCCTATATTGATCGGTGGCAGAGCGATCACAGGCTGGCGGCAGGATGGAGACCGCTTCTGGTCGGCGGATCTGCCGGAGGTGAAGGAGGGGCGGTGGGATTTCCGCCTTCTGGTCGTGAACGGCGAGGCGCGCCCCCGCGCCCGGCTGCCGGAATCGGGGGATTTTATCCATGAGAGCGTTTTCGATGTGCCCTGGATGAGTACCACCGGAGGCGGCTGGAAGCGCAAGCCCACCGAAGCGGAACTCATCACCATGCGCTACCGGCCCGGCGACCTGGGCGACTGGCTCGATACCCGGAATGCGGAGATCACGGTCTATCACATGTGGGACGAGTCGGTGGTCGGGCTGAAAGGGCACGACCCGGCCTCCCGGACACTCACCTTCTCTAATCCGGCAGGCCACCCGGCGGGAGCCTTCGGAGTGCAGAAATATGTCGTCTGGAATGTGCGCGAGGGCATGAAGCGGCCCGGGCAGTGGTATCTGGATCGTTCGGCAGGCAAGGTGGTCTACTGGCCTCTCCCCGGTGAGGATATGTCCCGGGCCGAAGCGTTGGCCCCTGCTATGGAGACGATCATCCACATCAAAGGCGCGCCGGGGAAACCGATCCCGGGAGTGACCGTCCGCGGCCTGACGCTTACCGCGACCAATACCCCTCTCCGGGCCGGCGGCTTCGGGGCAGGCGAGTTCGAAGGGGCGATTACGGCGGCTTACGCGCCCGGCAGCCTGCTGGATAAATTGACGGTGCTGAATACCGCCGGGCAGGGCGTCAAAGTATGGAACTGCGACCGGATCCGGATAGAGGGATGCGATGTCCATCACACAGGGGCCTGCGGCATCCGGGCCGATGGGCCGGAAATAGCGGTCACCGACAACCTTGTCCACCATGTCGGCATCCTTTATCCGAGTGCGGTCGGCATATGGGCAGGCGGGCCGCGCGCCCGGGTCAGCCATAACGAGGTACACGATACCCCCTACAGCGCCATGATCGGCGGCGGGGATGGGAGCCTCTATGAAAGCAACCTGATCCACCGGGCCATGCAGGAGCTTCACGACGGGGGCGGCATCTATATCACCTTCTGCAAGAATATCACCCTGCGCGGCAACGTCATCCGGGATATCGTGGATACGGGAGGATACGGAGCTTCGGCCTACTACCTGGACGAACAGGCGGAAGGCTGCCTGGTGGAAGGAAACCTTTCCCTGAACGTGGCGCGGCCCTGCCAGAACCATATGGCCCGAAACAATACCATTCGCAACAATGTCTTTATCACCGACGGGGATGCGGAATTCGCCTTCGCCCGCTGCAAGGATTATACCTTTTCGGGAAATGTGGTCTATGCCCGGGGAGGGGTGGCGTTCCGCACGCCGCCGGAGGGGATTGCGTCCATGCCGGGCAATATTATCCACAGCGCCACCGGCAAGGTGGAAATCGATGCCCTGTCGGACTATGCCGATCAGGGCCGCAAGCCGCTCGAAGCGCGAGAGGGAACGCTTTTCGCAGACCCTTGCTTTGTCGATATCGTAAAAGGTGATTGGCGCTTCCGCCCCGGCTCCCCTGCGGCCAAACTCGGCGTCAAACCACTGAACCTGAGCGGCGTCGGGCGGCGGAAGAAGTGAAGCGAACGGAGAGGCAGGGGCGGACATGCGTGTCTTGAAAGGCATGCGCCGCCCCCGCAAACGTCCTTATGGGCGGCCAGGAGGCGCGCAGTGGAATTCCGGCAGCATTCTTACAGGCTTTGCGACGGGGAACTCGTTTTGCGGCCCTTCACCGAAGCGGATTGGGAATCTCTCCATCGGTGGAACAACGACCCGGAGGTGCTTTATTACGCCGAAGGCGGCGATGTCACCCATAGGGATATGGCCGATGTGCGCCATCTCTACACTTCGGCCTCGCAGGCCGCTCTGTGCTTCATCATCGAGTGCGAGGGCGCGGCCATAGGGGAAGGCTGGCTTCAGGCCATGAATCTGGACCGCTACCTGCACGGCTTCCCCGGCAAGGGCTGCCGTCGGATCGACCTGATGATCGGGGAGAAAGCCTTCTGGGGCCGAGGGATCGGAACCCGCGTGATACGGCTCCTGTCGGCCTTTGCCTTCGCGCAGAACGCGGACATCCTCTTCGGCTGCGATGTGGCGGACTACAATCCCCGAAGCCTGCGGGCCTTCGAGAAGGCGGGGTATATCGTTTACGCCACCATTCCTCAGCCTTCCGGAAGTAAAGCCGGGGTTTGCTATGATTTGATGCTGAGGAGGGAGGATTATGATAATCCGTGAATCATCCAACAACCGTGAAGTGGATGGACTTCCCCCGAAAAAACGGACACACGGACATGAGAGAGGAAAGGCTGTATCATCATCTGATGGAGGTGTCCGATGAAGAGTCCGCAGTATACCCAGGAGTTCAAAGAGGAGGTCGTGCGGCAAGTGCTGGAAGGGCAGGACAGCCTGGTGCAGGTGGCTCGCGCCCTGGGGGTCAACCAGAACACGCTCTCGACGTGGAAGAAGACGACTCGGAAATGGCAGGGCGACCCGTCCGTTCTTCAAGACGGCGAAGAAGCGCCGCAGACGGGACGGGCCCGCTTGCGCCGGAAGAACCGGCAGTTAAAGATGGAGCAAGCGATCTTAAAAAAAGCCATGGGTATCGTTTCGAGGGCACGCTGAGCCGCTGCCAGTTCATCCAGGAGCAGCACAATCAGTTCCCGATAACGACCCTGCGCCGGGTCTTGCAGGTATCGCGCAGGGGCTACTACGACTGGCGGGATCGGCCTGCCAGGGCGCGGGTTCAAGCCAATCAGACCTTGTTGTCCAAGATCCAGCAGGTGCATCGGCAGAGTCGTCAGACCTATGGTTCACCGCGGGTGTGGCGGCAGTTACGAGCGTCCGGCGAGCGCTGCGGGCAGCATCGGGTGGCCCGGTTCATGCAAACGCACCAGATTCAGGCGCAGCGTCCCCGGAAAACGACCC
>JADLDR010000187.1 GCA_020846535.1 Armatimonadota bacterium
ATTAGGCTGTCATCGATCCGGGCGTCGGGCGCGAAGCTCAGCTTGCCCCCGATCTCTCCAATGTTGGCGACCACCACGGCCGCCCCTCGGCGGCGATGGGAGGCATCGCCATCGAGCGTGATCTGAAAGGTATGGGAACGCGCTCCCAGTTCCCCGATTATGGCGCGGGCGTAGGCCCAACGGCTCAGCTTTTCCTTCTCCTCGTCGCTGGCTTGAGAGACCAGTCGTTTCGTCATCCCCACGCCGATGCCCAGGGCAAAGGAATGGTCGCGGCAGCGCCCCACATCGATCAGGGATTTCTCTCCGGCGAGCGCCATGGCCACCGTATCGGAGACTTTCATCGGTATGCCGAGGGCCCTGGCGACCAGATTGGCTGTCCCGCCTGGGACGATCCCCAGAGTGGCGGCAGGGCTGCCGGCCTCTTCCTTACGGCTCTTGCAGATGCCGTTAATCGCCCCTTTGACCGTGCTGCCGCCGCCGCAGGCCAGCAGGCGTTCCGCTCCCTGCCGAATCGCCTCCAGCGCCTGCGACTCCCCATCTAGATCGGGGTCCGTCTCCCTCAGCTCATAGTCGGTTTCGTAGTATTGAAGTGCCTCTTCCACCTTTTCCCGAAATCCCGCGCCTGAGGTAGGGTTGAGGATAGCGATTCAGGGTTCTTCGCAGCCTGCGTTCATCCCTTTAACCGATCTGGACAGCCGTGCCGCTGACCGTCACCATCAGCATCGAGCCGCCCTCGCCCAGCACCTCATAATCGAGATCGACCCCGACAACCGCATTGGCCCCCATCGTGGTCGCTCGCTGCTCCATCTCGGACATGGCGATCTCGCGGGCGCGCATCAATTCCTCCTCATAGACCCCGGAGCGGCCGCCCACGATATCGCGAATCGAGGCAAAAAAGTCCTTGAAGACATTGGCCCCTACGATGGCCTCCCCTACCACGATCCCCAGGTAATTGCGGATCGGCTTGCCCTCCACTGTCGGCGTTGTCGTGACCAGCATGAAGTTGCCTCCTTTGCATCAATCGCCTTCCCCGGCTGCGGGAAGGTAGATATCGAACCGGCTGCCCCGCCCTGGCTCGCCGGACGCCTCGATGAAGCCGTGGTGCTGCTTCACTACCCTATGCGCGACCGCCAGCCCCAGGCCGCTCCCCTCCGGCTTGGTGGTAAAAAACGGCTCGAAAGCGCGGCGCAGAGTTTCCCTATCCATCCCTTTGCCGGTGTCGATGACCGAGAGCTTTACGTAATCGCCCGGCCCGGTCTCCGGGCGCTCCGAACGGTCCGGGCGGGCATTGCGGCCCTTGATGGTCAGCAGGCCGCCCTCCGGCATCGCTTCCGCAGCGTTGGCGACAAGATTCATGATGGCCTGCTCCAGCAGGGCGGGATCGGCGTAAACGCTTCCCAGGTCGGGGGCCAGATCGATCCTGACCCGAATATGCGGGCCGATTTGCCGGACCAAAGCGCGGAACGATTCCGAAAAAATGTCGGAGGGGCGCAGCTTCATGGGAAACAGGCTTTTGCGCCGGTGGAATCCCACCACCTGGCGCAGCAGGTCAGCCATCTTCATCCCGGCAGTCCGGATGCTTTTGATCTTAGCATAAAGCGGGTCGGGTTCGTTCCGATTCACCATCATCAATTCGGCGTACCCGATGATCTGGGAGAGGTAGTTGTTGAAATCATGCGCCGCGCCCTTTGCCAGCAGGCCCGCCGCCTCCAGCCTCTGCGCCTGAAGGAGTTCCTTTTCCAACTGCCTCTGGGCGGTCACATCGCGCATGATGCCCTGGTAGGCGGTGATGCGCCCCTGTTCGTCCCGCACCGCGCTGGCCGTGACGAGGATGGCGATTTCCGCGCCGCCGCGCTTTCTCATGTTCAGGCTCATATCCTGCACATATCCACGCTCGCTCAGGGCGCGAGTGAACGTATCGCGGTCTTCGGGAATCAGGTAGAGTTCGCGGGCGCTGGAGATCTGCCTCATCTCCTCGATGGAATCGAACCCGTACATCGCGACCCCGGCGGGGTTCATGTCCAGAATCTTGCCTTCCGGCGTGCTGATAAACACAGCATCGTGCGTTTTCTCGAATAAAAAGCGGTACTTCTGTTCCAGTTCCAGCATATCCCTCCCTTTCCATGCAGGCATTCAGTAGAATATATTGATAATCCTATCCCATTATATCAAAAAACAGGGCGGGAGGCAAGGAAGCCTGCTCGCTTCGCTTATCGCACCCAGTTCAGCAAAACGCCCAGCGACAGGAAGCTGAGCGCGGTGCTGACCAGGACGGCCCTGGAGACGAACCGGGGGCGAGCGTCGAATTCGATGGCGAGAATGCTGACATTCACGGCGGTAGGCATCCCGGCGAGTACGATGCAGACCACCTGTGTCACCCCGGTCAGGCTCAGCATGAGGGTCAGCGCCCAGGCAATCGCCGGAGAAACGGCCAGACGGAGGCAGGCCGCCAGCCCGATCTGGCCCATCTCTCCTCCGGCCTGAAGCGCGGTGCGGGAAAGCTGGATGCCCAGCAGCAGTTGCGCCACCGGAACCATCGCCTTGCCCATCATATCCACCGGCTGCAAGACGGCCTCCGGAACGGTGATCCCGGTAGCCCGCAGCAGGAGCGCCAGGGTCGCCGTATAGACGGCAGGCATCCGGAAGACCGCCCTTATCGCTTTGCCCGCCCCGTTCTGGCCTTTGGCCGCATAATAGACGGCAAAGGAACTGAGGAAAGCGTTCTGCACCAGCACCCAGGCCACAGCCCGATCCAGGCCGGCGTTTCCGAAGGCATAGGTGCAGACTGGAATGCCGTAATTTCCGGCATTGATGAAGACCACCGCCAGGATGAAAGCGTTTTCCTCCGCCGGGGTCATGTGCAGGATGGCCGCAATCGCCTTTGCCAGAAGCCAGGTCAGGAAAGTCAGCCCGATCAGGCAGGCGGCGATACCGAAAAAATCCTGCCCGGAGAGGGCGGTGGTTGAGATCATCGCAAAGCCCAGCGCCGGGGTCAGCACATAGATCGTCACCTGGGAAAGAGTCCGGGGATCCAGGCTGCGCTTCCGGTCCAGGGCAAAACCGACCCCGACCGTCAGCAAAATGGGGATAAGAACCGAGATCGCGAAACTCATGAAAAGGAAGTTTCGCCAGCTATGGGGCGAGCTCCTTGAAAGACGAGATCGGTAGGATGGGATTTGAACAGACCGGTAGATCGGGCAGGACATACCCATATAGACGGCGAACTGTTGGTCAATATCACGAGACAGGAGCGACCGGATGAAGCAATTTTTCGTGGCGGCGACCCGGCAGAACGACGGCAAAACAGTGACGGCGCTGGGGCTGATCAAGGCATTCCAGAAGCGCGTGAAAAAGGTCGGATATATCAAGCCGGTGGGGCAGCGGTATGAGGAAGTGGACGGCCATAAAATTGATGAGGACGCCATCCTGGTCAAAGAGGCTTGCGGCCTGGACATCGATCTGGCCTCCATGAGTCCTATCGCCGTTCCTCGCGGCTTTACGGAGGATTATATCCTGCGCGGCGACCGCCAGGCATTGCTTGATCAAGTGACGACTGCCTACCGGTGCGCCTCAGAAGGGGCCGAAATGATGGTGGTGGAGGGTACGGGCCACGCCGGCGTCGGGTCGGTCTTCGATTTAAACAATGCGGATGTGGCGAAGCTCTTGGGCTGCCCGGTCGTCCTCGTCAGTGCGGGCGGCATCGGAAAGCCCATCGATGAGATCCTGCTCAACAAGGCGATGTTCGACCAGGCGGGAGTGGAACTGCTGGGAGTCATCATCAACCGGGTGCAGGAGGAGAAATTCGATAAGATCAACGACCTGGTGCGGAAAGGGCTGGAGCGCAAAGGCATCCGCACCCTGGGAGTCATGCCCTTCCGCCCGATCCTCTCGCATCCCACCGTGGAGCAGCTCGTGGAGGATATCCAGGGCGAGGTGTTGAGCGGCAGGCGCGGCCTGACCAATCCGGTGGAGCGGGTGGTGATCGGGGCCATGTCTCCCCACGATGCTCTCAATTACTTCGGCAAGGGCGTCCTCCTTATCACCCCCGGCAGCCGCGAGGACTTGATTTTGGCCGCCCTGAGTTCGTGCCTGGTGGGCATCGGTCGGCAGTCGTGCGTTTCCGGGATCATCCTGACCGCAGGGGTCGCCCCGCACCCGAATATCATGGCCCTGATCCGCCGGACGTTCGTTCCTGTCATCATGTCCGATGACGATACTTTCACCACCGTTTCGAAGGTGGATCATTTCATCACCAAAGTCAGGCCGGGCGATACGGACAAAATTCGCATGAGCGAGGAAATGATCGAAACTTATGTGGATGTGGACAGTATCGCGAAAGCATTGAAGGAGGCATCCCATGGCTGAAAAGCGGGCCACGATTCTGGTCGTCGAGGACGATCCCGACCTGAGCCGCGCCATGCAGCTTTTGCTGGAGGCCGAAGGCTACTGTGTGGCCTGTGCAGAGGACGGAGATCAGGCCCTCCAGGCTCTCCAGAACGATATGCCCGACCTGGTGCTTCTGGATGTTATGCTGACCCATGTCCTGGAAGGCATCGCCCTGGCCCGGGAGATGGTCGCCCGCCCGGAATGGGCCTCCATTCCCGTCATTATCGTTTCCTCCATCAAGCAGAGCGAATACGCCGAATACGTGCCGGACACCGGCCCTCTGGAAAACATCATCGCCTTTCTTCCCAAGCCGGTCGATCCGCAAACCCTTCTCCAGCTTATCCGGGAAGAATTGGGAAGCAAGGGATAGTCCCGTGCGACAAGAACCCATCATCATAATCGGCGGGGGGCTGGCGGGCCTGGCGGCAGGCTGCTATGCCCGGATCAATGGCTACGAGGCCCGTATCTTTGAGCATCATTCCTCTGTCGGCGGGGTGGTGGCGGCCTGGAGGCGCGGGGACTACCTGATCGACGGCGGTGTCCACTTTTTGATGGGCTGCAATCCCGGGCAGTCCATCTATACCCTCTATGAAGACCTGGGCATTGCTCCCTCTGTCCGCACTGTGGATCCATCTCTCTACGGCGTTCTGGAAGAGGAGGCGACAGGGAGGCGATTCACCGCAACGCCGGATATGGAGCGGCTTTCTTCCGATATGAAAACCATCTCCCCTGCCGACGCGCCGGTTATCGATGAATTCATGGCCGGGGTTCGGGCGATGCGAGGGGCCGACATGGAAGAGATGGGGATGAGCAAGCCTCCCGAGCTTACCGGAACGCTGGACAAACTGCGCCAGGCGTGGGAGATGCGCGGGGTCTTTCGCTATTACGGCGGCAAATTCTCCCTGACGGCGGCGGAGTTCGGGCAAAAGCACCTGCGCGATCCCTGGCTGCGCTGGATCTTCGAGAACACCTTTTTGCCGGAGGTTCCGGTCTGGTTCCTGATGATGCTCTTCGCCCTGATCGCCGACCGGCAGATCGGGCTTCTGGAGGACGGCTCCCCCGGCCTGGTAAATCCCCTGGAAGCCCGATTCCTGAAGCTGGGCGGGGAGATCACCTGTGATGCCACCGTGGAGGAAATTCTGGTGGAGGACGACCGGGCCTGCGGGGTCAGGCTGGCCGATGGAAGCGTTCGCAGGGCCGGAAGAATCGTTTCAGCGGCGGACGGGACCGGCACCCTTTTCAAGATGCTCAAAGGTCGCTATGTGCCGGACGATTTGAAAGAAAAATACCGCACCTGGAAGCGCATCTATCCCTTCGTCTGCGCCAGTTTCGGCGTGAGCCGCGCCTTCGAGGGGGAGCCGTGGATGCGGATGATTCGCCTCAGAGAGCCGATCACCGCAGGGAACGCCTGCGGCGACACTCTTTCCATTCGCCTCTTCAACTACAGCCCCCGCTTTGCGCCTCCGGGCAAAACGGTGCTTCAGGCGTCTTTTCTGACAGGATGGGATTTCTGGAACGATCTCCGGCAGAAGGACAGCGCCGCTTACGATGCGGAAAAGGAGCGGGCCGCCGCGCAGATCCTGGACAGGCTGGCAGTCCATTATCCCGGCCTCCCCTCCCGGGTGGAAGTCACCGATGTCTTTACCCCCTATACCACCTGGCGCTACACTCTGAACGACCGGGGCGCATTCGAGGGCTGGCTCCCCACCCCGGAGACGATCACCACCCCGCTTCCCCGCACTCTCCCCGGCCTGAAGAATTTCTATATGGCCGGCCAGTGGGTGATGCCTGGAGGCGGCGCCCCCCCCTGCCTCTATTCGGGCCGCCACGCCGCCCAGATCATCTGTTATGAGGACGGAAAAGCGTTTCGGAACAGATAACCCTTGAACCCGGGCTGCAAACGACTCGCTTCTGGGGCCTACCGTCCTCGGGGCGGAGTCTTGCTCCAAGCCGTCTCTCCTCGCCGGGTAAAAATCTCAAAAAGCCTCCCCAACCGCGGGCAAAAGCTTCTTCGCGGGTAATGGCATTATAGGGGAGAAAAAACGGGCCGGACGCAAGCGAGGGTTACAGCGCGTAGACGAATTTGCAGATCAACTGGCTGACGGAGTTGGGGGCATTGGGATCGCCGAAGAGGAAGAACATGTCGGTTCCCTGGCGGACGCTCTGGCGGAAGCTGGCGTAGAAGTTGCTCAGGCCGTCGATGCGGACAAGGTTGGCGGAAAAGGAGCGTTCGCTGGAGAGGTCGTAGCTGAGCCAGAGGATATCTTGCCTGTGCTGCTCGATTGCGCCGTCATCGGCCACCAGGCGCGACTGGCTGCGGGTGATGCCTGCGGCCAGCTTGCCGGAGAGGGCGAAGGACTGGGCGAGGTTGATGAAAGTATAGTCCCGGCCGCCCTGCCTCCCGAGCTGGTATTGAAGCCATGTACTCTGGCGCGGGTCGCCGCCGATATTGAAGCCGATATTTGCCAGCCTGTCCTGGTAGAAGCCGCCCATATCGTTGTCGTGCCGACCGATGGTATAGCCCAGGTTCACCTCGAAGGGCTGCGCGAACCGGACGCGCCAGCGGAGGCCGTTGTCCTCATGCCACAGCCCCCCGCCGCTGTGGTTGACGCGGTTGAACTGCCACCGGACATTCGACTGCCGCAGGGCCAGCCGCTTTTTAGAGGCAGATTCCGGTGTGGGAAAGGTCTGGTCGCATCCCAGGCTGCCGTGCCACCCCCGGCTGGAGGGCCACGGGATATAGCCGTCCCATGCGGCGAAGTCGGGCGCGTAGTCCTCGTAGGAGAGCCAGCCGCGCCAGAATTTGGAGTTCAGGTTGAGGTTCAGGTTCCACTGGAGGCCGTCCCCTCCAGGGCCGTTGGTCAGACTCTTGGCGACGCTGGCATAAATGCGTCCCAGATCGTCTCCGATGGGATGGCCCAGGTTGTAGGAGAGGACGTTATTTTCCGCGGACGGCTCGGAACGGCGAACAAAGAAGAGGCTGTGCCCCCAGTTATCGGAGGACGGCTTGCGAACGGAAAGCGCCATATCGTTCCGCTCCCCGAACCGGATGGCATCCAGAAAGCCGATATCCAGGTTCCCCCACTGGCCGTAGAGCTTGGCCCCCATATCCAGCTCCCCGACGCTGTTGCTGTAGAACCAGGGGGAGTTGAAATACCGGCTTCCCTCCTGGAAAAAGGGCCGCGTATCGTTCAGATATTGCTGGGTGTAGGAGAACCCGATGCTCGCCAGGGAGTTGGCGATGGTGGAAAAATCGGGGCGGATGCTCAGCAGGCCGGTCAGCCCGTCGCTCATCTCCTGCTTGATGTCCATGCCAAACGTGCCGTCCGCGCTGCCGCCGGAGGTGAGAGAACTGAGGGTGTAAGGCATCAGCTTGGGCTGGAAGCGCACCACTTTGGCAGGCAGCTTCAGATCCCGGGCCTCCCCGAACTTGTCGGGCATGAAGTTCCGGGTCGGACCGATATCCACCCAGTAATAATCCTCCTGAAGCCGCTGCTGCCGCCGCCGTAGGTTCACCCCGAACTCGCGCGTTCCGTTGGAATAACGCAAGACGGAGTAGGGGATAGAGATTTCGGCGCACCAGCCCTCTCCGTTCATCGCGGCAGATGCCTTCCAGTCTCCCTTGAACTGAACTTTGGTGGCCGTGCCACCCTCCATCTGGTCTCTCTGCGTGCCGAGAGGATTTACCTGGAAAGAACTGAAGCCGGTGCGCCGGTTGGTGGTGTCCAGAAGCACCTCCACATAATCATCCAGTTCCATCTGCCCGTCGCGGAACTTCTGGTAGGCCCGAATATCTTCTGGCTGGCTGTCCAGGCAGCGGAAGGCGATATAAAGCTGTCCTTTCGCCTGGCAGAGAAAGGCTTCTGTCGTTTCGGTGGCCGGAACTCCCAGGCGCGAGAAAACGAATCCAGTGGCGGCTGCCGCCTGCTTCCAGCAGGCATCATCCAGCTTGCCGTCCAATTCCGGCCCCTGTCCCACTTCGGGAACCGCCAGGGAGTGCCCCGGAACCTCCTGCCTTCCCGCCTCCGCAGGCAAAATCGTCACCACGGACAGGCAGACAACCCACAGAACCGATTGGCATATTCGGATAACCCGCGCCGGCTGCCCGGCGGTAAATCTGAAAAACATTGCGCCAAATGACCAATTATGACTAATGAATAGTTTCCCTATTATAAGAAAATCGACCGGGAAACGTCAACCCGATGTTCCTCTCAAAATGAACTTCGTCGGGAATATCTTCATTCCTTCCGAAAAACCGGTAGTTTTGCCAGTTGATTCCCTTTTCGGAAGACGTTATAATGGAGGCAGTCCAACAGCCGCATCGCTGGAGGGGATCGAAATGAGAGCATTCTTACGGCAGGTTCACCGCATCAAACATACGCTCTGGCTCCGGTGGCGTATTTTCGGAGCGCGCCTGATGTAGCGGACGCCGGGCCGTCATTCAAAACAGAATCAGTGAAATCCTGCGGTTCCTTTCGGAGCCGCTTTTTTGTCTCCATTTTTTGACAAATCCGCCGATAATAGGGATGCAAGCATTCATACCATTCGACGGACGGGAGAGAACCAGGTGACCATACAAGGGAACGAGCGCACATACCGGACGATAGCCGTTACCAGCGGTAAGGGCGGGGTGGGGAAGACCAACCTCACCATGAATCTGGGCGTCCTGATGGCCCAGCACGGCAGGCGCATTCTGGTGCTGGACGCCGATCTGGGTCTGGCGAATCTCGATGTGATCCTGGGGCTGAAATCCCCTTACCAGCTTCATCATGTCATTCGCGGTGAGAAAGATATTCTGGAGATCGTGGCCGAAGGGCCGGGCGGAACCCGGATCATCACCGGAGGATCCGGGATTCTGGAGCTTCTGGAACTGACGGAGGCCCAGAGGGAAACCTTTATCGGCGAGTTCTGGAAGCTGGGATCGGTGGCCGATATCGTCCTGTTCGATACCGGGGCGGGGCTGTCGTCCAATGTACTGGCTTTCCTCCTGGCCGCCGACGAGGTGGTTGTGGTCGCCACTCCGGAACCGGCCTCCATTACCGATGCCTATGCCACCATCAAGGTGATCGCCCAGAAAAACCGGCATGCCTCCCTGAAGCTGATCGTCAATATGGTGGAAGCCCCCGAAGAGGCGCTCAATGTGGCCGAAAAACTTATCCAGGTCTGTCAGCAATTTCTGAACATCAAAATCGAGTATATCGGTTACGTACCGAGGGATAAAAACGTTCTCCAGGCCATCCGCAGCCAGCAGGCGTTCACCATCGCGTTCCCGCAGACCCCCGCCTCCCGACATCTGGGATCGGTGGCCGCCCAGCTTCTCCGCTCCATCGGCGAGGAAGACGAGGACTCCAAATTTATCGGCAAGATCCGCAGATTTTTCGGAAACGCGGCATGACACTGCGGTAGGACAACCGGCTCAAGGTAACCTCTAAAAGCAACCGCCCCCCCAGCCCCCCGCCGGGCTTCGGCGGGGGAGTGGCCTTGTGGGCACTTTGATAGACTTGCCAGGAGAACGCACGATCTCAACCCCCCCCGAAGCCGGGGGGTTGGGGGGGTGCTTTTCAAGCAAGAGGGGCCGAGGGGTAGGCAGCGGTCATGAGGCCCTTCATTTCTTAAGCAGACAGGTGACCAGTCATGTATTCTCTAGATCCGGAACATAAGTTCATACCGCCCGGCGCGGGCAGCGGGGTGATTGCGGAAGAGCAGCTTCGCCTAGCGCTGGGGCGCACCTACCGGGCCATCGGGGAGATTCTATCCGAGCGCAATATCGTCTCTCCCATCCAGTTGGATATGGCCCTGGAAGAGCAACGCCAGAACGGGAAGCGCCTGGGAACGATCCTGGTGTCCCACGGGTGGGCAACCGAGGAGGATATCTCCCAGGCGGTGGCCGAGCAGTTGGGCTTTCCCTGGGTCGACCTCAAGGAATGCCCGATCACCCTGGAAGCTCTGGAATGCGTTCCGGAAATGACAGCTCGCCGCTACTCGATGATGCCTATTGACCGGAAGCCCGAGGAGTTGACGGTTGCGATTGCCGACCCCAGCGACTTGCTGGCGACCGACCACCTGGCCGCCACCCTGGGATGCCGGGTCAAGGTAGTCATCTCCACCGAAAGCAGCATCCTCCATGCCATCGAGAGCCGCTATAAGGACGAAAGTGGGGCTAGCCGGGTGACCCGGGCGGTCAGGATCGGCCAGTACCGCATCGATAAAGAATTGAGGCGGCTCGGGGCCGTGACCGTCTACCTGGCGACGGACAGCTATCTGGACCGCCCGGTACTCCTCAAAGTACTCTCTCCTCTGCCCAGCCTGACCCAGCAGGAGTATGACCGGCTCCGCCACGATTTTCTGCGCCGCGCCCGGCTAATGGGCAGCCTGGTTCACTACAATTTCCCGGTGGCCTACGCCTTCGGGGAAGAGGAGCGCCACAGCTTTTCCGCTTCCGAATACGTGGACGGCCTGACCGTGGAATCGCTCCTGCACTCGATGGGAACCCTTCCGATTTCCAAAGCCGTTCCGATGATCATCCAGATCTGCGATGCTCTGGATTACGCCCATCGGCAGGGCATCGTGCATGGGGCTGTCCGTCCCGATAATATCATGATTTTGCAGGACAGCCGGGTCAAATTGGACGGCTGCGAGGGCTCGATCAGCAACGAAGCAGGGATGATGGTGGATCTTTCCGCCCTCATTTCCGCCGCGAACTACCTCGCCCCGGAGCAGGTCAAGGATGAGCCGGTGGACAGGAGAGTCGATGTCTTCTCCCTGGGAGTCACCTTTTACGAGATGCTGACCAACCGGAAGCCCTTCGAGGGCAGCACCATCGTTTCGATCTCCCACAAGATCGTGACCGATCCGGTTCAAGTCCCGGAAGATATCCCGCTCAAACTTCAGGCCATTATCGCGAAAGCTCTAGAAAAAGAACCGGGCAATCGCTACCAGTCCGCCGCCGATATGAAGCAGGAACTCACCGCCTACCGCTGGCAGCCCGACGCCGCGGACCGCCCGGAGAAAGACCCGGCCGACGGCCTGGAGCAAAAAGAACGCCAGGCCCTGGCGGACAGCCTTTCCATTCCGACCCGCAAGCCCGCCCGGCGATTCCGCTGGGCATGGATTGTCCTGCCCCTGCTCCTTGCCGGTATCACCCTGGCGGCCATCTATGAAATCCCGCGCCAGGCATCCGGCGAAGATCCGGGTCCGGCGAACGCCGGAAGCGAGACGGCCCCTGTGGTGAACTGGCCAGTCCCTGTGCAGCCTGTGCGCCCGCATAGGCCTTCCTCCCCGCCGGAACAGGCCGCGCCGAAGGTCGTCCTGTTCTCCGATTTCGAGAAGGGAGCCTCCGGCTGGTCGCTGGCCGGAACGCCCGGCGTGATCCGGCGAGTTAGCCTCAGCAATCCCACCGGAGGAGCCTCGCAGGGCAATCGGTGGCTTCGCATCACCGGTCTTCGCTTCGGGCAGCGCGGCCCTGACCAGGCTCTTCTCCGCTTCCGTCTGCCCCCGAGCCGCGCCATCAATGCCGGCGATACCGTCAAGCTCGATGCCTTCCTCCCGAGCGGGCCTGCGAGCGGGGTTGCCGCCCGCCTCGGACTCCAGACGGCATCAGGCTTTCAGTCCTTCAGCGCCAAAGCCGAAGTATTGGCTCCGGGCCGCTGGACCACCATCGGCGGGAGACCGCCCCGCCCGGTCGCATCGGGCGAAAAGATCGCCCTTATGGTGCAGAGCAAGCCGACCCGCTCCCGTGTCGCTGTCGGCCTGGACAACCTGCGTGTCGTCCGCCGATAAAGGAAGCTGTTCCAACCATGACGAACTAATTGAAAAACCCCTGGGGAGCTTCCAGGGGATTTTTTATTCGCGAGATGTGATAGATATATCCACCAAGCCACCAAAGGAGCCGTTCATTGTCCACCGTTATTCATGTCAGCCATGAGGCCGCTTATAAAATAGGGGGGATCGGGGCCGTGTTCGAGGGCCTGATCTCCTCCCGGGCTTACCAGGAGAGCTTCGACAGAACTCTTCTGGTAGGCCCTCTCTACCAGTTGGCCGATGAAGGGCGGATCGAACAGGAAGGAGAGGTCTGGTATTCCTCCATCACCGGCATAGACAGGAGGAACCTGCAAAACCTCTTCCATCCCCTGGAGTACCGCTTCGATGTCAATTTTGTCTACGGTCAGCGCATTCTGAAGGAGCCTATCCAGAAGCGCCAGGTCCCGGTGGAGGTGCTGCTGATCGATCCGGGCCATTTGAATCCTCGCCTGGCGATGAATTTCAAATACCTCCTCTACCGCGATTACGGCATTCCCTCGGACCGCTACGAGTCGTTCAGCGATTACGAGCTGTACGTCCGGCTGGCCGGGCCTGCCTATGAAGCCGCCCTCCGGCTGATCGGGAACGCGGCAGGGCCGCACTATCTGATCGCCCACGAATACATGGGCATCCCGACCGCCTTGCGCGCCCTGCTCGACCCGGCCCGACCCCTGACTGCCCTTTACCATGCCCATGAAGTGCCCACCGTGCGAGCGCTTGTCGAAACCATTCCGGGCCACGATACCGTTTTTTACAATCGGATGCGCCAGGCCCGGGCGGAAGGCAAGCGGCTGGAAGACACTTTCGGGGACCAGAGCGGTTTCTACAAGCACGCACTCTCTCTGCGCGGGGCAGAGTGCGACGGCGCGATGGCGGTCGGCGATTATGTGCTGGAGGAACTCGAATTTCTCAGCCCGGATTTCGAGCGAACAGCAGGCCTGACCTATAACGGCATTCCAGCTACTGAAATATCCTGGGGGGAAAAGCAGCTTTCCCGCAGGCGGCTTCAGGACTACACCCAGGCCCTTCTGGGGTACCGTCCGGATATGATCTTTACCCATGTCACCCGCCTGGTGGTCAGCAAGGGCCTGTGGCGCGACCTGAAGGCTCTGCACTATCTGGACGGGCAGATGGCATCCGCCGGCCAGCGCGGGGTTTTCTGGGTGCTGGCAACCGTGGGCGGGGCCGGAAAGCACGCCGAAGAGATCAGCCGAATGGAATCCGACTACGGCTGGCCTGTCCGCCACCGGGAAGGCTATCCCGACCTGGCGGGTGCCGAGGTGGAATTCTGGCATCAGGTCGAGAAATTCAACCGGGAGGCCAGAGCGGTTCAGGTGGTGTTCCAGAACCAGTTCGGCTTCCACTCCGAGAGCGCCCGGTGGCCTGCCGGAATGGGCTTCGCCGACCTCCGCCGGGGCAGTGACGCCGAGTTCGGGCAGTCCATCTACGAGCCGTTCGGCATCGCCCAGTTGGAGCCGCTTTCTTTCGGGGCGGTCTGTGTGGTCAGCGATGCCTGCGGCTGTCTGGGATTCTACCGCAAGGTGTCCGATCCTGCCGATGATCTGGTCATCGCCGCGAACTACACTCGCCTTCCCTCCCACACCCCTTCCGCCGCCCTCTACGAGCGCGACGGCTGGGCCATTCGAGAAAAAGTGGAGGATTCCACGGCCCGCGAGGTTGCCCGCGCCCTCTACGAACGCCTCAATGCCCCTGACGAGATCAAGCAGGCCCGCCTGCGCCGCGGCTACGAACTGGCCTCCCGCATGAGCTGGGACCGGGTGGTGCAGGACTATTTCAAACCGGCCCTCCTGAAAGCCGCGGCCAAGAGAGAATGATGGGCTTATGGGATTCCCCCTGTCATTAGAGCGAAGCCATCTCCAGGCTCACAAATATAGGCAAGCAGAGCGTAGGGGCGAACCATTTGTTGGCTCCATAGCGATCAAGATCAGGGTGACTGTCCCGCCGGGGCGGGGGCGGGACTTGGGGAGACCGTTCCCTAACCCCCCGGCCCCCTTCCCGAAACGGGCAGGGGGAGTGGATGGTGCCGTCAATGACCGCACCCTCTGTCCCCCTCTCCCCGGAGGCGCTCCGGCGCATCCCTTGGGTTTCGGGGAGAGGGGCCAGGGGAGAGCGGTCACCCCTCCCCCAGGAGCGGAGGATGTTTCCCCTTCTCTGGATCGCTATGGGGCGAACCATTTGTTGGCCCCTGTCGGATGGGTATGCCTCCTGACAAGCCAGACGAACAGGCAAAGCAGGGGTAAGCACAAGGTTCGCTCCTACGAGGGCGGGGCTTTACAAGCGATCTATATTAACCTAAGTTGCGCGGTAGGGGCGCGATTCATCGCGCCCAACGGTCAGGAAGGGCGCGATTCATCGCGCCCCTACCCCTCATAGACCTCCATTCGGATAGGTAGCAACTTGGATTAGATTATTCACCCAGGCGAAATTCTGGTTCTGCCGCATCCTGAACAAGCGATGCCGAGTTGCCCGAGCCAGTATATCGCCATGATGGCGATCCCGGAACCGGCGACCGGACCGTGAAAGCGGGTCAGGGCGATCGGGGAATCGCTCAGGGCGAACAGCGCGGCCCCGGCAAAGGCCGACCACCGGGCAAAGGCGGGCCGGGAAGGCTCCCCGATCAGAGCCGCCGCCCGCCACGTCATGACGCAGATCACTGCGCTGTAGAGCGCCACCGGTAGCGCCATGTCTTCCAGTCCCGGCCAGAGAAAGGCGGTCAGGCCGATTCCCCATGCTGCGAAAGGCGCTGCCCGCAGGAGACGGAGCCTTCGGGTTTCGCTCAAATAAGCCCCGATATAGCACAGGTGGGCGGTCAGGAATGCGAACAGCCCCGCCCGAAACCACTCGTCTCCCATATCCAGCGCGGCATCGCCTGCCGCCGAAAAGAGCAGCCCTGCCTGAATCAGTCTTATATATTTGTCTTTCCCACAAAAAGCCAGTCCGGCAGCCATGAAAATGACTGGAGCAGGCTTGCAGGCCAGGCGCAGGGCGAGCAGGTTCCATCGAACCGCCGCGGTATAGCCTGCCATTCCCAGAAACGCCAGGCCGATGAAGAGGACAGCCGGCTGTCTGAAGAAGGGGCGCATTGCGTTCGGCTGATCGCTCATGTCTGAAGCGTTCTGGACGGAGAAGCAATTTCCTTTTTCGGCCCGCAAAGGAGGAACCAGAGGCGGGAAAGCGAAAAAGCAATATAATGGGCAGGGGCAAGCGGTCTGCCGCCCGGGATCATCAGGTCGGTCATCGGGCTGTCACGGGAAATGGTTCGGGGTTTCGGATTCCTACTCGGGGGGTATTGACGATGACATCGGTAAAGCCGTCGGAGGGCGCGACGCTGACGATTGCCCAGGGGGGCAAGAGCGACTATATTATCGTGATTCCGGCCAACGCCTCTCCCTCGGAGGAGCGGGCCGGGAGAGAATTGCAGCGGTTTCTGCTGGAGATCACCGGAGCGCGCCTTCCTATCCTGCGCGACGATGTGCAGGAAACCAACCAGGGCAAAAAGACCATCGCCCTGGGCAACAGCCGCCTTTTCCAGGAGAGCGGAGCTACTGCAGACTTCAAAAGCCTGGGCGAGGAAGGGTTTGCCCTCGTCCCGATGCCGCCCCACCTGTTCATTGTAGGCAGCCCGAAGCGCGGGACGATGTACGGAGTCTACAGCTTTCTGGAGGACGATCTGGGCTGCCGGTGGTACAGCGCCCGGGCGAGGTCCATTCCCAAAAAGCGATCTCTGAAGGTAGCGGTCAGGGAGAGAACCGAGATTCCGGCCTTCGAGTACCGGGAGCCGTTTTATTCCGGAGTGTGGGACAAGGATTTTGCGGCGCGAAACCGCATCAACGGCACCACGCCCCTTCTGGACGCCAGCACCGGCGGGAAGGTCGCTTACGGCCCCTTCGTGCATACTTTCTATGCCCTCGTTCCCCCGAAAGAGTATTTCGAGCCCCATCCCGAATACTTTTCCCTGATCAACGGGGCCCGCAAGGTGGAGGGGGGCCAGTTGTGCCTCACCAACCCGGATGTGCTTCGCATCGCCACCGAGCGGATGCGCCGGTGGATGCGGGAGCAGCCGGAGGCCGTCATTTTCTCGGTCTCCCAGAACGATTGGACAGGGCCCTGCGAGTGCGAGAACTGCCGCAAGGTGGTGGAAGAGGAAGGGGCTGAGTCCGGCCCGGTACTCCGCTTCGCGAACGCTGTCGCCGAACGGATCGAGAAGGATTTTCCGGACAGGCTGATCGACACGCTCGCCTACTGGTATACCGAAGACCCGCCCCGATACGCGCGGCCCCGGCCCAATGTGCGGGTGCGCCTGGCCCCTATCGGAGCTTGCTTCGCCCATCCTTTCGGCACATGCGACCAGAACCGGAAGCAGTTGGAAAACCTGCAAGCCTGGGCGAAGATCACCGACCAGCTTTATATCTGGCATTATGCCACCAATTTCGCCCACTACCTTCAGCCTTTTCCCAACCTGGACGAGCTCGGCGAGGGCGTTCGTATTTACAAGGAAAACGGGACGAAGGGCCTTTTCTACCAGGGGAACCACTCTAAGGGCGGAGGAGGGGAATTCAACGAGATGCGGGCCTGGGTGATCGCCAAGATGATGTGGAACCCTTACCGCGACTACTGGAAAACGGTGGACGATTTCATCCAGGGCTATTACGGCAAGGCCGCCCCTCACATTCGGCGCTACCTGAGCCTGATGCACGAGCCGTTTCGAGGCCAGCCCTCCGCCGACGGCGCGGATACCCGCCTGCACCTTCACATCTTCGAGCAGACGAACGCTCCCTATCTCACGAAGGAGCGTTTGCTGAAAGCGGACAGAATCTTCGAGGCGGCAGAAAAGGCCGTCCAGGAGTATCCAGAATTTCTGGAGCGCGTCCGCCACGCCCGCCTGTCCATCGAATATATCCGCCTCCAGCAGTCCCGGCCCCGCTATGCTGTCGAAGGCGCTGCCTACAAGCCGGTTCCTGACCCGGAAACCGCCCGGCTTCAGGAAATCGTCGTTTCCAAGATCAAGAGGGCGGGCATCACCAATGTGCATGAGTGGAACCCCGTCCAGGAGTTTTTCGACCGCCTGGAAAAAGGCCCCCAGGAATATACGGCGGCCAGCCTTCGCAGCAGCGGCCTACAGGTCGATATTGTCCCCGAACTCGGAGGCAGGATCGTCCGCGTCCAGCCGACCGGCGGCAAAAATCTCCTGACCGAAACAGGGCGAACGCCCGAATCGCCCGCCGACGGCGGATACGAGGAGTATGCCTTCAAGGGATACCGGAGCGCGGGCTGGAAAGACGCTTTCACGGTTGCAGAGGCGAGCGATACTGCGGCGGTTCTGGAAGCCTCTCTCCCGGGCGATATCAAAGCCCGGCGAACCTTCCGCCTCGAACCGGAAAAACCGATTCTGTCTGTGGAAACCACCTATCAGAACAGCGGATCGGAGCCGCTTGTCCTGTCTCCACGCGCCCATCCGGAATTTCAGGCGGCCCAGGGCAGCCAATACAGTTGGGTCGACGGCACAGACTGCACCCAATCCCTGCCGGTGGCAGGCCAGGGCGAGCGTATCCTGGCCGGAAGCGACCGGCCCGATGGCTCTGTAAAGCTTGCCTGCGCCAAAGGCAAAACCCTGACCCTCCGGTTCTCCCCGGAGGCCGTCGAGCAGGTATCGCTCGATTGGGACGCCGATGCCAGCCGCGCCAACATCGAGCTCATTGCGCCGGACAATACGATTGCCCCAGGAGAGAGCGTGAGTTTGGGGTGGGAGTTGGCGGTGGAATAAAGATGGAATGCCCGCTTGACCGCACTTGGCCTTTGCCAAGCGCGTTACGCCCTGAGCGGAGAGCAGGCTCCATAAAGCCTTCCCGAATTGGCTCCGCATCATCGGATCACGACGCATCCTCTGCACAGGCCAAACGCCATTGATAAGGAAAATATGACAGCACTTTTGCCATCACCCCCACTTCAGCATCAGGCAATGGCTCCAACCGGAAGCGTTCGGATTTCCAAAGAGCGTTCTTTGCCAATGGGTAATACTTCATCTGGCCGCCCGATTCTCCGTAACATTCACCTATAATGCCGGTTTTATCGCGGCCTATCAAGCGTCTGCCGTTGGAAGGAAACGACTATTCTAACGAGCTCGCATCAACCAGATCAAGTCGATATTGGAATAGCCGGTACAATCCTGCCGGATTCCACAACAATATAAGATAAAAACTCCTCTCAAGGTCGATAGAATCGCCCGCAGCAGCCATTCAGCGCCATGTGTTGATCAAGTCAATCAGGGCGATCCCTACCTCAACAGGGCGACTTCGGTAATTCATGGGACGATACCGACTGCGGCAAGGTGATCCCAGAACGCACCGGAGGAGTTGGATGCTTCGATATTGACTCTTCCATCGCGCTCTATTCTGCCAAGTTCGCGACGCATTTTGCATGAAAGGCCGAATTTTGATGTTCTGTCGTCAGAGCGGGATAATATGACATCGAAGACAGCTTTGCTTTCCAGCGTGATGCCATCAAGTGCGAACGCAACCGATCTTTCAAAATCGCGCCAACCCGGAAGATTGGTTCCATCTTTCAAACGCAGCATTCCGGTTCCATCCTGGTAGGTGCTGAGAATCAACCCGATCTTTTCGACTTCGCAATCTGTAGGCGGGCGATCCACAAAAGGTAATGACAATGCTTTCCTTGCTTGTTTCATGCAAGTTCCAAATCGTCTTTAAGCAGCATATCGGTGGAAACATGGAAAAGTTCGGAGACTCCTAGCACGAATTCTACCGTAGGCATTTTTTTCCTGACTCCAATTCGCTGATATAGCTATGCGAAGCATGGCCTAACAACTGCGCTAAAGCCTTCAGCGTCAGCCCTCGTTTTAACCTCAGAGTATGTAATTTTTCTCCGAAGCGTTTTATTTTTTTGTTGACAAGGCTGTCCCTTTTATGCTGGAATGTCTCCAGTAGCGACAAGGTGGAGATAATATGAAGAATCGGAGCATCAGCCATGATCAACAGTCCGCTCAAATGGGTGGGTGGTAAGTCCAGGCTCAGAAAGCATATTATCGATCTGCTGCCGCCTCACACCTGTTATGTTGAACTCTTCGGAGGGGCGGCATGGGTTCTCTTCGGTAAAGCTCCGAGTCCGGTTGAAATATTGAACGACCTGGATCAAGACCTCATCGATTTTTTCCGTGTGGTCAGAGAAAACCCCGATGCACTGATCGCCTCTTTCGAATGGGAATTGGTATTCCGCGCCGAATTCGAACGGCTCGCGAGTCTCGATGCATCCCGGCTCAATGCAGTGCAGCGTGCCCATCGTTTTTATTATCTGATCATGGCGGGGTGGGGCGGAGAACTCAATTATCCACGCTTTCAAACCAGCATTACCGACGAGGGCACGGCAACCGTCTGATCGGCGCTCTAAAAACCCTCAGAGAGCGTATCGAGCCGATCCATGAACGGCTTCGAACGGTCATCATCGAATGCCTGGATTGGCGCGAATGTCTCGAACGCTACGACCGGGAGAACACAGTCATGTATATTGATCCACCTTATCCCGAAAATAAATGCAATTACGTCTGTAATATGCGTTCCTGGGAAGATCACGAGCGCCTTGCCGGTCGCCTGAGAAAGGCAAAATGCCGCTGGATTTATTCTTCCTACGATATCCCGGAGATACGAGATCTGTTTAAGGCTTATTATATGATCCCCGTGCAATCGGCTTCCGGCATGAACGTTCGTAAAGACAGTACCGCTCGCATTCTCAATAAAGAATTGCTTATCACCAATTATAAGCCTTTCAGTCAGGATGCGATATTAGAGGCCGACCCTCAACTGATCCTGTCCATAGAGGCGTAAACTTTGGAATATTTCGCCTGAATGCAGGATAATTCCTGTCGCCCCTACAGGGCAAAGCAAAAAAGCAGGCTTCTAAAAGCCTGCTTTTTTGCTACATCCTACGTTCTTCCTCACCCCGTTTTCCCCGGGATGCCCGGTTCGGTCATGACGACCGGATCGAAGACCTGAGCGATCTGTTCTTCGGTCAGAAGGTTCCGCTCGCGCACCACCTCCACCACGGTTTTGCCTTCGGCA
This sequence comes from Armatimonadota bacterium, assembly GCA_020846535.1. Taxonomy (GTDB): domain Bacteria; phylum Armatimonadota; class JADLDR01; order JADLDR01; family JADLDR01; genus JADLDR01. Next base: position 20,280 of record JADLDR010000187.1, read on the forward strand.
AGGGCCTGCTTGACCACCGCGGCGGCCTGCTGGTAGCCGACATAGGTGTTCAGGACGGTGGCCGCGGAAGGGGTCAGGAAGGCGTAGCGGCGGCATCGCTCCTCATCGGCCACGATCCCGGCAACGCACCTGTCCGTCAGTTGGCGCAGGGCGTTCTTGAGGATTTCGATGCCGGTGAGGGCATTGTGGGCCATGACGGGCATCATGACATTGAGTTCCAACTGGCCGGCCTGCACCGCGAGGGCAATCGTCAGGTCGTTGCCGACCACCTGGAAGCAGACCATATTGACCATCTCCGGCACACTGGGGTTGATTTTTCCCGGCATGATGGAGCTGCCCGGCTGCACCGCAGGCAAAGTGATCTCCGCAAGGCCCGTCAGGGGGCCGGAGCAGAGGAGCCGCAGGTCGTTGCAGATGCGCCCGATCTCCAGGGCGATATTCCGCAGCACGCTCGAAACCGTGGCGACCGGCAGGCTGCTCTGCATAGCCTCCCGCATATCGGTAGCCGGGCGAAACGCGACACCCGTCCACTCCGAAAGCAGATCCACCACCCGGAAGCGGTATTGCGGATGGGTGTTCAGGCCCGTTCCCGCGGCGCTTCCGCCGATCCCGAGTTCCTCCACCGAGCAGGCCGCTTGCGCCAGCAGGTTGCGGCACTTTTTGACCGTCTCCGCGTAGGCAGCGAACTCCTGCCCCAGCCGCACCGGGACCGCATCCTGAAGGTGGGTGCGCCCGCTCTTGATGATCCCGTCAAACTCCCGGCCTTTGGCATGGAAGGCTTCTTCCAACCCTTCTAGTGAGGCGATTAGCTCGTTCATGTGGAGGCGGACGGCCAGCCGGAGGGCGGTCGGGGTTGTGTCATTGGTGGACTGGCCGAAGTTTACGTGGTCGTTCGGATTGCAGAGAGCGTAGTCGCCTTTTTGGCCGCCTAAAATCTCGTTGGCCCGGTTCGCCAGCACTTCATTCACATTCATGTTGAAGGACGTGCCGGCCCCCATGTGGTAGACATCCACGCAGAACTGCTCCCGCAGCTTTCCGGCCAGAACCTCATCCGCAGCCTGCGCGATAGCGTCCGCGATGGAAGCGTCCAGCATTCCGAGTTCCTTATTGGCGATGGCGCACGCCTTTTTCAGCATCACGAACGATTCCACATACCGCGGATGCTCCCTCAGCCCGCTGATCGGGAATGTTTCCAGGGTGCGAAGGGTCTGCAATCCCCAGTAAACCTCCTCCGGAACCTCCCGTTCCCCCAATGAATCGCGCTCGATGCGTGGCATAGAATCCTCCTGAAAGAAAGTATTGGTTGGATTGTACCAAAAGCAAAACGGGAAGTCAAGAAGCGGCCAGGGGACATCTCCCATAACGCGGCTTATTTATGTCGTGGTGAGCGGAGTATATCGATGCAGCCTGCGAGGGAAGCGAAACAATCTCCAAGCTCACAAATGAACGTAGACCTCTCGGCATTTGGCACGCTGGAGATTGCCGCGCCGCTGCGCCCCTCGCAATGACATCCACTTCGGGGTTACAAGGAAACGGCGGCAGGCCGGTAAACGACCAGGTCCTGCGCGATCAGTCCTGCAATCAGATCACGCAGGCTTTCGGCCATGACTTCGCGGTAGAAGAGGTCGGATGCGGTTTCAGGGGAGTCTTCTCCGATGAAAGAGGAGATCACTTCGCTTAAGAGACTGTATAGAAACTCAGGATTCGGCGAGTCGGCGCACCATCAGATAGATCGAGGCCACATCGATCCAGGCTTCGCTGCTTTGGCGAGTGGACTCATAGTCCTTGCTCAACCGACGGCGCTGATAAAGCCAGGCCCAGGAACGCTCCACCATCCAGCGTTTGGGTAAGACCACAAAGCCTGGCCCGCCCTCGGTGCGCTTGACGACTTCCAGATCACAGGAAAACGGGGCCTTCACCCAGGCGACCCGAGACCCGCCATAGCGCCCATCGGCCCCGATCTTCGTCAGTCGCCGACAGAGCCACTTGATGCCGGGCAGGGTCTTCCGAGCGCCCTCCGGGTCTTGAATGTCCCCGGGCAGCCCTCGGCGTTTCTAGAGCAAGCCCAGCGGGTCTACGCCGATATGCCGCTTGCGCCCGAGCATCTTCTTGCCCGCATCATAGCCCCGGGCCCCCCTTTGGGACGGGTCTTGACCGTCTGGGAGTCCAAGATCAGGGCCGAAGGCGTCGTGCGCTTGCCTGCCTGCTGGCACACCTGCTTGCGTAAGGCCGCCTGCACCCGTTCGAGGGTCCCATCGTCGCGCCAGCGCCGGAGGTGGAACCAGACGGCCCCCTGGGGCGGGAAGCCGTGGGGCAACCGACGCCACGGACAGCCTGTGCGGAGTTGGTAGAAGATGGCGTTGAAGAGCGCCCGCCGACTCTATTGGCGCGGGCGTCCCCCTTTCTGGGGGTCAGGCGCGGGCAGCAGGGCGTCGATGCGTTGTCACTGAGCCTCGGTGCGATGGGTGGGATAAGAGGAGTGGGTCATACTCCCTTCTTCCACTCCCTCTCCTCCGATTTTACATGGTTTCTATACAGTCTCTCAGAATAGATTTCGATATGCGGTTAGGGTTTTAGCGTGCCAGCTGTCCGGCGGTTAGCTGTCCGGCAGCAGTTCCTCCAGCTTCACCATCCGCCCGCCCTCCTCGGCGGAACGGTTGGCGGCTAGGGTGACGGCCAGGGACTTCATCGCGTCCTCGAAGGGACTCTTTAGAAGGGAGCGGTCGCCGGTGGCGATGGCCTTCACGAAGGAGGCATCGATGCCGGGCGTTTCCGCAGGGGGAGCGGGCACTTCATAGGTTCCTTCGGGGTCCACCACCACGTTTTCCCCTTGCAGGCTGGCCCGCGCGTTCTTCAGGACGAAATCGAGACCGCCCATGCCGCCGCTGCCGATCACGCAGGAGGTGCTGACCGTGGCCGACGCCCCTGATTCGAAGCGGATCAAGGTCGCCTGGCTATCCGGCACACTGACGCTGGGATCGTCCCTGAAGAGCCGGTTGAAGGAGTAGCTTGCCGCCACCGATTCCGCTTCGCCCATGCACCAGCGCAGGAAGTCGACCTGGTGGGTAGTCATCTCCACCAACTGACCGCCCGCCTGCTCGTAGCGCCGCCACCAGGGAACGCCCGGCATCCCGCCCCACCGGAAGACATGCGCCGTCCCGATCTCCTTACCCTTCAAAAACTCGTGCATCCGCATAAAGCCGGGGAAATAGCGCAGGACGTAACCGGCCTGAGACATCACCCCTGCCTCTTGGATGGCCTTGTTCGCTTCAATCGCCTTGTCCATATAGAGGTTGACCGGCTTCTCCACGAACAGATGCAGCCCCTTACGGGCCGCTCGGATTTCCATATCGCCGTGAACGTGCGGCGGGACGCAGATATAGAGGGCGTCCAGCTTTTCGTTCTCGATCAGCTTGGCCCCGTCGGTATAGACCGACGCCCCGTAAGGTTCGGCCACGGCTTTCACCCGCGCTTCATCGATATCGCACAGGGCCACAATCTCCGCCTCCGGCACGGCTTTCAGCCCCCCCAGGTGCGCCTGGGCGATCCCGCCCGTTCCGATAAAACCGATTCGTACCGTCTGACTCATCTTCTCCTCCGATGGATAGTAGGTTGATGGAATGCCTTAACTGGTAAACACTTCGAACAGAGTCGTATAGAAACGAAGCACCTTCTCCGGGTCCGGGCCGGTGTAGGCGCATTCATTGGAGACGTAGCCCTTGTAGCCGTCCCGGGCCAGCAGGCGGAAGAACTCTCTATAGTAGCGCCAGAGGTCCGGCTGCTCCATCTGATGGGTGTGGATGGAGGTAAAATAAGGGGCCATCAGGTCGTACAGGGGCGCGATGGATTCGGCCCCTTCCGGGAGGCTCCAGCCAGTCGGCGCGCCGATCCGCCACTGGCTGTTAAAAACGATGCCCACATTCGGCAGGCCCGCCTCTTTGACCACACGGGCCGCGTAGACCGGATCGGTGAAACTGCCGTGGGCCTCGATGGAAACCGTCACCCCTTTGGGTCGGGCGTATTTCCCCAGCTCGCGCAGGGCCGAGGCGACCCAGCCCAGCACCTTCTCCTTTTCGGCTTCATCCTCCGGCAGGCGGTCACCCAGCACCCGCACATGGTCGCAGTTCATCACAACGGCCTGCTCGATCACCTTTTTGACCTGATCGATATTGCGCCTGCGCTCCGCTTCCTGCGGGTCGTGGAAGGCGCAGCAGCTTGTGAGGAAGGAGACGATCAGACCGGCCTCATCCAGCTTGTCCTTGACGGCCCGCACACGCTCCATCGGCGTATCCGCCTCCAGCCCGTGCGTCTGGTCAAAATCCTGCAAGAACTCGATGCCAGCATATCCCGCGCCCCGGCAGACCTCGATAATCCTCTCCACCTTCCAGTTCTGCGCTACCTGATACGTATTCAGAACCCATTTCATTTCCTGACCCCTTATCGTTTTTCAGCATGTGCGATTCATTCAAAGATAATTCGACATAGAGCCTATTTCCCCTTTCGGAACCCGGTGAGATATTTCTTTTGAAGAGCCTTGCATCGGCAAGGGGATTCTTCATCCGCAGGGATATCTTCTGGGGAGGATTTCATGAGTCTCGGACGAACTCTAACATCATTGCGAATCGGTTTTGATCGCCGGATCGATGCAGTCTGCGAGGAGCGAAGCGACGCGGCAATCTCCGGCATCCCAAAGGCAAGAGAAATCTCTGTCCGTCGCGATACGCTGGAGATTGCCGCGTCGCTTCGCTCCTCGCAGACTGCATCGATGGCGAAAGTCCTGTTTATATTATATATAATTTTCGGTAATGCTGTTATCCTGGGAGTTATTTATGCGTATTCATCGTGTTCTCTGGATTTGTATCTATCTGGCGGCTATCGTGGAGCCGCTGCCCGCCGGGGTTCCGGCTCCTTACACCCCTCTCAAGGCGACCGCCTCGGGATTGCGCTGCCTGGGGCGAACGGTCAGGCTGGGCAGGCTCCTTTTTCCGGCGCAGATAACGGCTGCCGGACAGCCGCTTCTATCGGGTCCGATTCGGCTTGCCGGGCTGGCGGAGATTTCGGGCAAGGCAAAGCTGCTTGAAAACACCGGCGACGAAGCTCGATGGCAGTGGCGGGGGCAATCGGAGGCTGTGGCTGTAGAGAGCCGCCTGACCGCCTCCTGCGACGGCTTCCTCTGGTACGAGATCACCCTGACGCCCCGGAAGCCGGAGACCCTATCGAACCTGCGCCTGGAAATCCCGCGCCGGAAAGAGACAGCCCGCTACCTGCACACTGCGCGCTTCACCTGGGGCGAACTCTCCCAGGGGCTGCCGGAGATGGGCGGGAAATGGGCGGGCAGATTCATGCCCTACATCTGGCTGGGAGACGAGCGGCGGGGCCTGGCCTGGTGCGCCGAATCCGATGAAGGCTGGCAGCCGCTGAAACCGGAGGAAGCCCTGACGGTGACCACAGAGGGCAGTCAGGTACTCTTCCGAGCGTCCTTCCGTGAGGGCCGCGCCTTGAACCGTTCCGTCACCTTCCGGTTCGGCCTGCACCCTACCCCTGTCAAGCCCGTTTCCTTCAAATGGCGGAAGGAAACCCGCATCCTGCACAACATCACCTACAGCGCTGCGGATCCCGGCCCGGACGGGCGCGCCCTCCTGGATACGCTTTTTGAAGGCGGGGTGAGGACAGTCATCTTTCACGACACCTGGACGGATTACTTCGGCAAGGTGACCACGCCCTACCGCCAGGAGCTTCGGCGGCTTCTGGACGCCTGCCACAAGCGGGGGATGAGGCTTCTGGTCTATATCGGCTACGGGTTGGCGCGGCGCGCTCCGGAGATGCAGGGGCGGCATGAAAGCTGGTCTGCCATCCCTCTGATCCCATGGGAAACCTCATACCGCCCGGAATACCGCAATTTCGACGCATGCTGCCCCCGAAGCGGATGGGCCGACTGGCTGGTCTCCGGTGTCGATGCCCTCTTCCGCGACTTCGACCTGGACGGCCTCTATTTTGACGGCACTTCGGAAGCCTGGCTCTGCCAAAACGAATCGCACGGCTGCGGCTGGAAGGACGAGGCCGGAAACCTCCACGCGAATTACCCGCTCCTGCCCGCCCGCCGACTGATGCGCCGGATCGCCGACGCCGTTCACCGACACCGCCCGAACGCCATCCTGGATGTCCATATGTCGGCCAACCTTACCATGCCGACCCTCTCTTTTTGCGACAGCTATTGGGATGGGGAGCAGTTCGAACACTACACCGGAGGCAGCCTGTCGCTGCCCCTCCACTCCTTCCGCACCGAATTCATGGGCTATGCCCACGGCCTGAACGCCGAGTTCCTCTGCTACGAGAACCGCCCCTTCACCTTTCCGGAAGCCATCGCTCTAGCCGGACTGCATAGCGTCGAGGTGCGCCCCTATCCGGATTCCCTGCACCACATCGCCCCTCTGTGGCGCGCGATGGACGCTTTCGGCGCGGAGCGAGCGGCCTGGCGGCCCTACTGGGAAGGTTCGGGAGCGGAATCGGGGGAGGAACAGGTCCAGGCGAGCGCCTATCTGCGGGCAGGCCGCGCCCTGCTCTTCGTCAGCCACCTGGAACGCAAAGCCCACCGGGCAGCGATCCGCCTCGACCGCCGGAAGCTGCACCTTCATTCCGGCCCCCTGACGGCGCGGGACGCTATCACAGGAACGACGCTACCGATGGAGGGCGACAATCTGCCGGTGGAGTTCGAGGGGATGGGCTACCGTGTGATCGAGGTCGGGGCAGGGCGGTGAGCAAGGCTATTCACGTTAGGCTTGCGCTTGACCTCAAGGATAGAGCCGTATCGATGCAGTCTGCGAGGAGCGACAGCGACGAAGCCATCTCCAGCGTGCAAAGACCCCAGAAGGCTCTCCTCGTGGGCAATAACCTGGAGATTGCCGCGTCGCTGTCGCTCCTCGCAATGACAGTGACGCCAAATATCTCGATCCAAACGACATCCTTTCACAATCATATGGAGAGAACCTGGGCTGGCGTCAATTTGCCTTTTTCGGATCGCCCCTGCTCAAGCAATCGCTCAGGCCATATTCGTATCGGTTCAATACACGCCCTCAATCTCCGCACCAATCCAGAGCCTTCCTCGGCAATTCCAGATATCTGTATTGATCACAGGACTCTTTCAAAGCGCGGCGCAATCCTGACGCAGCTTGCCCCTGGACTTCGATGCTCGCTTCTGGAGAAGGAACTGGGCAAAATGGAAAACTTCCTGCTGTAGATCGGGCGGCAGTAACTTTACCAGGTCTTCCAGGCTGTTGATCATTGGGATATCTTGCTGTAAAAACAAGGGAGCGAAACAGGCGACGCCCGTCCCGCTCCCTGTTTCATTTGAGACCGGCCTATTCGACGGTGACGCTTTTTGCCAGGTTGCGAGGCTGATCGATCTCGCAGCCCAGTTCCTTCGCGGCGTAGTAGGCGAGAAGCTGGAGCGGTATGATCGCCAGGACGGGCATGAAGGCATCGGTCACGCTCGGAATGGTGATCATATAATCAGCCACCGATGCGGCGTTCTGGTCGCCTTCACGGCAGACCATCAGGATGAGGCCCTCTCGGGCCTTGACCTCTTTGATATTGGAGATCATCTTATCGCTCAGGTCGCTCTGGGTGAGGACGCAGGCGACGGCCACCTCGCCGGTGATGAGGGCCAGAGGGCCATGTTTGAGCTCCCCGGCGGCGAAGGCTTCCGCATAGATGTAGGCGATCTCCTTCAGCTTCAGAGCGCCTTCCATGCCGGTCACCCAGTCCATGCCCCGGCCCAGGTAGAAGAAGGCCGGGTGGCGGCAGAGTTCGCGGGCGATCTCGATGATATGCTCTTCCTGACCGGCGATATGCTGCTCCACCTTTTCGGGAAGCTCACGCATAGCGTTCACCATCTCGGCGATCTGGGGTTCGGAGAGCGTTCTCTTGATGGTCGCCAGGTGCATGCCCAAAAGGTAGAGGGCGATCAACTGGGTTACATAGGCTTTGGTGGAAGCCACGCAGATCTCCGGCCCGGCCCAGGTGTAGAGTACATGGTCGGCCTCGCGGGCGATGGTACTTCCCACCACATTGACGACCGCCAGGGTGGTGGCCCCTTTCTGCTTGCTGTCCCGGAGGGCGGCGAGGGTGTCGGCTGTTTCCCCGGACTGGCTGACCACGATCACCAGGGTTTTGTCATCGATGATTGGGTCGCGGTAGCGGAATTCGGACCCCAGGGCGGCCTCCACCGGCACGCGCAGGTGCTTTTCCATAAAATACTTGCCGACCATCCCGGCATGATAGGCCGTGCCGCAGGCCACGATGTAGAAGCGGTTGAAGCGATTCAACTGCTCCGCGGAGAGGCCGATCTCGGAGAGGTTGAGCTTGCTGTCATCGGTCACACGGCCCCGCATGGTGTCGCGGATCGTCCTGGGCTGCTCGTGGATCTCCTTGATCATGAAGTGGTCGTACCCACCCTTCTCGGCTGCGGAGAGGTCCCAGTCCACGTGGTAGATAGAACGCTCCACCTTCGAGCCGTTCACGCGGCCCAGGCGTACCCCGTCATGGGTGAGGACGGCCATGTCGCCGTCTTCCAGCAGGTAGACCTCGCGGGTGTAGGGCAGCAGGGCCGGGATGTCGGAGGCGGCGTAGAACTCGCCTTCTCCGACGCCGACGACCAGAGGGCTATCCTTGCGGGCCACGATGATGCCCTCTGGGAAATGGCTGCTGACGACCGCCACCGCATAGGAGCCGTGAACCTTCTTGAGACCCTCGCGGATGGCTTCCTCCAGGTTGCCCTTCATGAAGTGTTCGAAGAGATGGGCCAGCACCTCGGTGTCCGTCTCGGAACGGAACCGGTGCCCTTCGGAGATGAGCCATTCCTTCAGGGCCATGTAGTTCTCGATGATGCCGTTGTGGACGACGGCGATCTCTTCCTTGCAGTCCGGGTGAGGATGGGCGTTCACGGTGGAGGGCCGCCCGTGGGTCGCCCAGCGGGTGTGCGAGATGCCGATGGTACTCTGCACGTTTGCCTCATCGACAAGGCTCTCCAGGTTCTTGATCTTGCCCACGCTCTTGATGACGCGCACTCTTCCGTCTTCGATGGCCGCCACACCGGCGGAATCGTAGCCACGATACTCCAGCCGCTTCAGCTCATCTAGCACGATAGGCAGGCAGAGCCGCGGGCCGACATAAGCTGTGATACCACACATACGAGATTCTCCTGACTCCTGATAGATTGGTCGCTACCGGTTTTTCCCGCCGCGCCCGGCGGCGGAAAGCCCCCTGACAAACCGTATGGAAGCCAAATTGCTCCGAAACACCTTCTTAATATACACTCTCCCGCCGAAAAAAGCTAGAGGCAGACTCCGGAGAAAGAGTTCAGAGATGGGGAGAGAAAAATGCCGAGGGATTAGGGCGTCGAAGCCGAGGGGGTCTGGATGATGAGCAGTTGCCGGCAGGCTTCCAGCCCGTCCTGCCCTTGCGCGGCCCAGGTCGCAAACAGGCTCTGCAAGGGCATGCGCGTCCGGGAACCCGCCGCCGAGCGCGTGCCCCCGCTGACTTTGCGCCCGATCACCACCGGACGCACGACCTGGATTTGCCCCGGTGTGGTGGACACCGGTATCATAGGGTTTGGAGGTGTCCATGCCGAAATCACGACCGCCCTATCCACAAGCGTTCAAAGATGAAGCGGTCCGTCTGGGTCTCTTGGGCGAGAGCCGCTTAGCCCGGGTCGCCCGCACTCGGGGGGGCAGCAGCCATTGAAGTACACCCTCGATAACGGACACTAACCTTCGAGGAGTCCCGCCCGATACAACGCTTCAAACTCACAGGGAGGCCGATAGCCCAGGGCGGAGTGTAACCGCTTCTGGTTGTAGACCGCCTCCAGGAAATGCCCGATGGAGGCTTCGGCCTCCCGAAAGGTCTGATAGTCTTGCAGATAGACCTCTTCCAGCTTGAGGGTCCGAAAGAAGCTTTCCGCTTGAGCGTTCTGGCGGGGGCAGCCCTTGGCCGCCATGCTGATCCGGGCGTCAGCGGCTTCGAGATGCTCCACATAGTCCCGACAGGCATACTGCACGCCTTGATCGGAGTGATGAATCCAGCCCGCTTCCGGCAACCGGGCCTTCAACGCTCGTTCCAAAGCTGTCAGTGCGATTCCGGCCTCCAGCGACCGGGACAGACACCAACCGATGACCTTGCGCGAGAAGGCATCCAGGACCGCGGCCAGATACGCGAAGCTCTCCGGCAGGCGGATATCAGTGATATCCGCGACCCAAGCCCGATCCAGGCCTTCAAGGCGCAGGTCTTTCAGCAGATGGGGATAAACCCGCAGCCCCTGAACGCTATCGGTCGTGGGGACCCAGCGCCGCCGCAACTGACACAGCAGGCTCTCTTGGCGCATGACCCGCAACACGCGCTTGTGGTTGACGTCCCAGCCGTCCCGGTGCAGTTGCGCTGTCACTCGCCGATACCCATACCCGGGAAACGCCAACACGATCTGCTCAATGGCGTCCCGCAGCCGCACGGCCTCAGCCGATGGAACGTTCGCGGCCCGCAGGCACGCATAATAGAAGCTGCGACTCGTCTCCAGCAGATGGCACGCTCGCTCCAACGATATCCCCGGCAATCCAGCCCGCAGGTCGGCGATCATCGCCCATTGCTCCCCGGGCCAGAACCCTTTTTTTCTAACGCCCGCTTCAGAAACTCAATGTCCAGATGCGCCCGCCCTAAGGCCGCTTCTAACTCCGCAATCCGGGCCTGTGGATCGGGCCGCACCGAAGCCGCCGTCTCCGCCTCCCGCCAAGCCGCTTCGCCCTGCGGTTCATACACACCGCGCCCATGGCGGACCCAACCAGCTCCCAAGGCATGTTCTCGGCACAGTGGGGAGAGCTTCTTCTCCCCCGTGACCAGTTGCCGCACCACCTGCACCTTGAATTCCCGATCAAAGGTTCGTTTTTGCATCCGAGGTCTCCTTGCCTTCCGGGCAGCAAGCTGCCCTCTCTTTAGGTTCTCGATCACTCGGGGGATTCCTCGGGTTAGTGTCCGCTCTTAAGGGTTCACCTCAGCCGGGAATGTATGTTAGGGCAATATACATTCCAACGCCCCTCCCCCCCGGCCCGCGAATGTCTGCTATCATCAAGAGCCTTATATTGATCTTTTCCGTTGTAGAATAAGAGCATTGAGGAGATAGAAAATGATGCCACAATTTACGAACCTTAGCCCGGCGCAAGAAGGAGCCAAAACCGCCGCCTGAGCCGTTCTTTTTACACACCTTTTGACAAAAGCTCGGCGGGAGATTAGCTCTAGTATCACAACGGGCATGGACGACCTGGAGGCTGATGATTTTCGAGAGAGATTGGACCAATTCGGTTGAGGATATCCGCTCCGACAGGCGATCCAGAGGGTAGGAGAGAAAGTGAAGTAAG
>JADLDR010000188.1 GCA_020846535.1 Armatimonadota bacterium
CACCCTGATCTGGATCGCGATGGGGGATGTTTTATAAATATCCCCCTTACACCGGAAAGTACATGGCGTCCGCGTATTCGTTGCTGAAGGTGGGGTTTCCGGAAAGCTCGATATATTCGACGCGCCTGGCAAGACGTTCGGCAAGGGATCGCGCGCGGGTGGAGACCAGGGCGAGGGCGGAGCCGACACCGGCGGCGTTGCCGACCGACCGGATGCGCTCCAGGGGCAGGTTCGGGATAAGGCCGATGATGACCGCGCTGGTGCGGGAGATGTAGTTTCCGAAGGCCCCGGCCAGGAGGATGGTATCGATCTCCTCCATCTCCATCCCGAATTCGATACACAGCACCTTGATGCCTGCACATACGGCGGCCTTGGCGTTCTGCACCTCGCGGATGTCGCGCTGGGAGAGAACGATATCACGGCCGGTGGCACTTTCGCAGGCGGGCACGAGGAGGAATTCGCAGCCCTTTTCGCCCTGACGGACGCGGCGCAGGAGGCCGGGTTCAGTGCAATCGCTGGAGTCGGGAGCCATCAGCCTGCCGCTCTCCTCCACCAGTCCAGAACGCACCATCTCGGCGACCAGGTCGATGAGGCCCGTTCCGCAGAGGCCCCTGGGCTGCTCGCCCCCGATCACTTCCAGCCGCACATCGCCCCCGGCAAAAGAGACACCGTGGATCGCACCCCCGGAGGCTCTCATCCCGAAGAGGATGTTGCCCCCTTCGAAGCACGGCCCGGCAGCCGAGGCCGCCGCCACCATCCGGTCGCGGCAGCCCAGCACCATCTCGCCGTTGGTGCCGATATCGAGAAGCAAGGTCGGCTTCGGGCGCTTGTCCAGGCGGCAGGCCAGCAGACCCCCCACGATATCGGCCCCGACATAGCTGGCGATATTTGGCAGGCAGTAAAGCCTGCCCTGCGGGTGGATGTGGATTCCGATCTCCCCGGCCCGAAGCTCCAGCCCCTGGTCGGCCACCGGAATATAGGGAGCCTGGGCGATATGATAAACCTCCAGCCCCAGGGCCAGATGATGCATGGTGGTGTTGCCCGCTATCGTCACCTCGCAGACGCTCTCCAGACGAATGCCCGCCCGCCCGCAGAGAATCTCGATCAGGCTGTTGAGGCGCTGAACAATAGCCCTCTGGAGCCGGTGCAGCCCGGCGGCGTCCTGCATGGTGTACTCGATGCGGGAGATCACGTCCCCGCCATAATCCACCTGGGGATTCAGATCGGAGGCGATATCGATCTGCCTGCCTGTATTCAGATCGTGCAGGTAGCCGACAACGGTGGTGGTCCCGATGTCGAAGGCCACGCCGTAGAGTTCCTTGATGGTGTCCCCCGCGTCGACGGCGACCAGGCTGCCCCCGGCGCGGACCGCTGTCACCAGATAGCTTTCCTGACGGAGCGATTTAGGGAGCATCTTCAGGAGGCCCAGTTCGGTCTCTTTGCCGGCTTCGTGTAGGCCGAGCGCCCTGCGGACGCGGGTCAGATCTGCCGACTGGTCGGCTAGGGTCGGCGGATCCAGCTGCACGACATCCTTGCGGATATTGGGACGAGGGGCGGCGGCGACTTTCAATCCTTCGGAGAGGATCTTCGGCACTTCCTGTTGAGGGACTTCCACCCTCACATCGCCCAGCGGCTGGCACTGACAGGCCAGCCGTATCCCGCCGGAGATCTGCTCTTCCGTGAGAAAGTGGGCCTCTACTTTAGTCAGGGTCGAACAAGGCCCATCTACTTTCACCAGGCACTTGCCGCAGGTGCCGATGGCGTTGCAGGTGTTGTAGATCGGCACTCCGGACAACTGGGACAGCTTCATCAGGGATAGGCTGTCCTCCGACAGCGCGGTTTTGGAAGAAGGAAGAAAGGTGACCATACCCTTCTCCCTGGTCTCAAAGCTCATGACGCTCCTTTCAAACGCTCCAGGAAAAACGATAAGAATGATTCCGCGTCCGCGCCGGTGGCGACCTTAATATGCCCCGGACGCCGCCACCGGCCCTCCGGCCTCAGGTCGGCCACCGCCATGCCGCAGGTATGATAGCCCCGGGTCTCGACAGACACCACGCTCTCCACCGTTTGGACGAACTCCGGCCTCACGGCCACCCCGACGGCCAGAGGATCGTGCATATAGGCACCCTCGAAGCCATCCTGCACAAGGTGGGCCTGCATGTAATAGGCGGTCGCGTCCCGGGCAAATTCCAGCAGAGGATTCTCCCCCTCCCTCATAACCTCCTCCACCATCGAGCGGGATAAAATCACCTGCTCGGTGGCGTCCAGAGGGATCAGGGTCATGGGAACACCCAGGTTGAAGACGATCTGCGCGGCCATCGGGTCCACATGGATATTGAACTCCGCGTGAACCCGGGCATTGCTGTAGCGCCGGAAGGCACCGCCCATGACGATGATCTCCTTCAGCCTCCTCATCCGCTGGCGATCTTTCAGGACAGCCCGGGCCGCATTGGTCAGCGGACCCACGGCGATCAGGGTGATTTCATCCGGATAGGCGGTCACCAGATCGAGGAACAGTTCCGCCGCAGGCTGCGGGCCGACCGGCAGTGCGGGTTCCGGATATCGGGGCGACCCGTCCGCTCGGTGAAGCTGCGTCACGCCCCCTAGCCCGTCCGGCCCGTGCATCTCCGGGGCGGCCTGGAGCGGACGCAGCAGCGGCTCCGGCTCTCCCCGGGCCAGGGCCGGATATTCGGCACGGGCCAGAAGCCCCAGCACGCGGCGGATGTTGCTCATCACATGGTTCAAAGGGGCATTGCCGGCCACCCCGGCAACCGCCTCCACCGAAAGCTCCGGGGAGCGCATCGCCAGCAAAATCGCCAGCGCGTCATCCACCCCGGTGTCGGTATCGAGAATGACTCGCTTCACAGGCTGATCCTTATATCACGACCATTCGGCTCACTCCCTATTCTATCTCATCTCTCAAATTCCTGTCAACTCATGAGACAGGGAGGAATTCCGATCAGGGGTGCGAATTTGACGGGATGATCAAACATTCACCGGCGCTCATCTTCGCCTCGATGGAGAGCAGGCGCGGTTATTGGCATCCCGACAGACCAATGGACAACCCGAACAACCCAGGCAGCGAATCTCAGCCGGTGCGCGTTCGCCGGATGCGGCGGGAGGACTGGCCGGAGGCGGCCCGCATCCTTGCGGTCGCCTTTGCCGATAAGTTCGGGCCGATCTTCGGGAGATCCTCGGAACGGGCGATCATGATCATGCTGGAAACCGGGCACATGCGTACCACGGAGGCGTACCTGGCCGAAATCGACGGCCATCCCGCCGGGGTGGTGCTGGGGAAGCCCCCTTCATCCGTCCACCCGCCCGATATGCTCCTCCTCTGGCGCTTCCAGGCGGCCTTCGGCTTCCAGGGAACGCTCCGGGCGCTGGCCGGGTTGAGCCTGCTCCCTTCCGCCTCGCCGGGCCGGAACGTCTATGAGGTGGAGGTGCTGGCGACCAACCCCGCCTACCGGCGGCGCGGAGTGGGCCGGGCGCTCCTGCAAGCCTGCGAGGCGGCGGCCCGGAGCATCAGCATCCGCACCCTGGGGCTGACCGTCATCGAGGGCAACGAGGCGGCCATCGCGCTCTACCGGTCTTACGGCTTTGTGCGCCGGAAGCGCGTCTGGATGGGCTACGCGCGCCCGTTCTTCGGCTTCTCCGCCGTCTGGACCATGGTCAAAAAGATTCCGCCATCCTCTTGACAAACGCTCCCGCGCCTGTTATAATAAGAATAACTTGACGTAAAGAAAAGAGTATGAGAACAATTTGCGCCTATAATTTATGTCAGTGGCACTGGCGGTGGCCCGGTTAAGGTTGCCCACCAGTCGCTTGTCGTCTTCACAAGAAAATCAAGCCATGGGCGACCCAATCGCTCATGGCTTTTTGCATTCCCGGAGGAAGCCGTGAGTCTCGGACTTGCGGCTTTTTTGTTTGAGCCTTGTATGAATGGATAGGGCACGGCCAAACGATGCCCCTACGGTAGACGAGAAACCCCTACACCAAAAGGAGAATCCATGAAGAAACGAGTCTTTTCCGGCATTCAGCCGACCGGCAACATCCACATCGGGAACTATCTGGGCGCGGTCAAAAACTGGGTCGCCTCGCAGTCGGAGTACGAAAATATCTTCTGCGTGGTCGATCTTCACGCCATCACGGTTCCGCAGGATCCGAAGGCGCTCCGGCAGAAGACCCGGGAGCTGGCGGGCCTCCTGTTCGCCGCAGGGATCGATCCTGAGCAATCCGCTCTTTTTATCCAGTCTCATATCAGCGCCCATTCCGAACTGGCCTGGATTCTGAACTGCTTCATCCCCATGGGCTGGATGCAGCGCATGACCCAGTTCAAGGAGAAATCCGAAAAGCTCAAGGAGCAGGTCAGCACCGGCCTGTTCGACTACCCCGCCCTGATGGCCGCTGATATCCTTCTCTATGATACGGATTATGTGCCGGTCGGGGAGGACCAGAAGCAGCATCTGGAACTGACCCGCGATGTGGCCCAGAGGTTCAACGCCATCTACGGCGATACCTTCAAGCCGCCGGAGCCGGTGATCGCCAAAACAGGGGCCAGGATCATGGGCCTGGACGATCCGACCAGAAAGATGAGCAAAAGCGAGGCCGACCCCGGCCATGCCGTCAATCTGCTCGATTCGCCCAGAGAGATCATCCATAAAATCAAACGGGCCACCACCGACTCCCTGAAGGAGATCCGCTTCGACGAAAGCCGGCCCGGCGTCAACAACCTGCTGACCATCTACCAGCTTTTCAGCGGGCTGTCCCGGGAGGAGATCGCGGCCCGCTATGAGGGTAAAGGCTACGGCGACCTCAAAAAAGACCTGGGCGAACTGGTCGTAGAGGGCCTGCGCCCCGTCCAGACCCGCTATCAGGAATTGACCCAAGACCCCGCCTACATCGACAGCCTGCTTGTCGCCAGCGCAAACCGCATCCGTCCCATCGCCGAGCGAACGCTGCGCCGGGCGCAGGAGCGGGTCGGGTTAGGGTGAGATTCATTCGCCCTATGAAGCGAAAGAGCGAGCGCAAGGCTTGTCTCTATGACCAAAGGAGGCTTCCGAATGTATTATCCGTCCAGAGAGGCATTCATCAAAAAGGCGCAGCAGGGGAATCTGATTCCCGTTTACCGGGAGCTGCTGGCCGATATGGAAACCCCGGTCTCCGCATTCAAGAAGATCCGGGAAACCGATTTCGCGTTCCTGCTGGAGAGCGTGGAGACCGGGGAGCGGATCGGGCGCTATTCGTTCATGAGCGCGGAGCCGGTGCTGATCTTCTCCAGCAAGGGGCCGGTGGTGGAGATCGCGGAGAACGGCAAGACCACCCGCCGCACCCTGGAGCCGGGAGAAGACCCGCTCATGGTGCTGAAATCGCTCCTGGGGCGGTATACCTATGTCGGCGACCCCGGCCTGCCGCCTTTTTCCGGGGGGGCGGTGGGCTATATCGGTTACGATATGGTGCGCTTCTTCGAGAAGCTTCCCCAAAAGGCTGCCGACGACCTGCCCTTCCCCGACTGCTCTCTGATGTTCACCGATACCCTCCTCATCTTCGACCACCTGCGAAAAAATATCCTCGTCCTCTGTAACGCCCACGTGCAGGACGATCCCGCAGCCGCCTACGGCCGGGCCATCGAGCGGATCGAGCATATGGTGGTCAAGCTCAAGCAGCCCCTGCCGCACCCTATCGAACCGAAGAAGAAGTTGCCCAAGCCCGAAATCCGGTCGAACCTAGACCAGATCGAATACGAAAAGATCGTCCGCAAGGCCAAGCAGTATATCGCCTCCGGGGATATCATCCAGGCGGTACTCTCTCAGCGGTTCGAGACGAGCCTGTCCGCAGACCCGTTCGATGTCTATCGCGCCCTTCGCTCCCTGAACCCCTCGCCCTATATGTATTATCTGGCCCTGAACGGCATGAAAATCGTCGGATCCTCCCCGGAAATTCTGGTGACCAAGCACGGCAGCACGGTCACCACACGCCCTATCGCCGGCTCCTGTCGCCGCGGGGATACCGCCGAGGAGGACGAAGAGCTGATCGCCCGGCTTTTGAGCGACGGCAAAGAGAGGGCCGAGCATATCATGCTGGTCGATCTGGGCCGCAACGACCTGGGCAGAGTCAGCGAATACGGCTCCGTCAAAGTGGACCGCCTGATGGCGACCGAGAAGTATTCCCATGTCACCCATATCGTCTCCGACGTGCGCGGGGCGCTTCGCCCCGGTCAGGATCAGTTCGACGCCCTGCGAGCCTGCTTCCCTGCCGGGACGCTCTCCGGCGCTCCCAAAATTCGGGCGATGGAGATCATTGAGGAACTGGAGCCGCATCGGCGAGGGCCGTACGGGGGCGCTGTCGGCTATTTCGGCTTCTCCGGCGATATGGATACCTGCATCACCATCCGCACCCTGGTCTTCAAGGACGGGACCGCCTACTTCCAGGCCGGAGCCGGGATTGTGGCGGACAGCGTTCCCGAAAAGGAACATAACGAGAGCGTGATGAAAGCCCGCGCCCTGGTGCGCGCTATCGAGATGGCCGAGGAGGGCCTGGAATGATACTCATGATCGACAACTATGATTCTTTCACCTACAATCTGGTGCAGTATCTCGGCGAGATGGGCGAAGCACTTCAGGTTTACCGGAACAACCGGATCACCCTGGAGGAGATCGAGGCGCTCGATCCGCAGAAAATCGTGATCTCCCCTGGCCCCTGCTCCCCGAAGGAGGCGGGCATTTCGGTGGACGTGCTGAAACACTTTGCCGGCAGGCTTCCGATCCTGGGGGTCTGTCTGGGCCATCAGGCCATCGGATACGCCTTCGGAGGCAATGTCGTCCGGGCAGGCCGCCTGATGCACGGCAAAACGAGCCTCATCTACCACGACAACCGGGGCGTCTTTGCGGGCCTTCCCCGGCCCTTCGAAGCCACCCGCTACCATTCGCTCCTGATCGAGCG
>JADLDR010000189.1 GCA_020846535.1 Armatimonadota bacterium
ACTTAGGGTCCCGGACGATCCGCTGTAGATGTTCGTGTTGCTCGGGCGTCAGAGTAGCAAGGTATTGGGCAGGCATGGTCGATCTCCTGGGGGACAAGATCGTTTTCCCCTTCAGGATACCTCATCGGATAGGCTTTGTCAATTCTACCTCGACGGAACTCTTTGCAGCAATCTGGTCAATTACCGCTCCAACCATCAGGAGCCGTGGGACTGCTGCGCCTGGGGCTCTGCCCGAAACGAAGCTACCGACCGGCGGCTCGATTGCACCCGCCGGACATTTACCCTGGCGACCGGCGGAGCGTTGCCCGCCCCATACCGCGACACATCGATAGAAAACAGCGAGATTATAAACCTGGCTCTCACCGTTGCCAAAGCGTTGTCATTCGATTTGAAAACAGATGGGCGGAGCCTGCCCTAATACAGGCGGCCCCTTAAGGAAAGGAGCATATCGGTGAACCAAAAGGATCGGGAGATCGTGCGGTCCCTGGCCGGGCGATGGATGGAACTGGCGAGCCTGCCGGTGATGCAGGAGCGCAAGCGCCTTTGGGCGGCGATGAAAGACCTGCGGGCCGAGCGCCCGATGGTTCTTTTCGAAACATGGACTCTCGAAAACCATGTCTCCCGTGACGAACTGGAGTGCGAGGCCCCCTTCTGCGCGGGGTCGAGTGGCAGATGCGGTGGACGATCCGCCAGGCGGAGGAGGTGGGAGACGATATCGTCCTGGAACCCGACTGACGTGTGGGGTAGGATATCGGGGGAACCGGCTACGGGGTGGAGGTCCCCGCCCATCACGCCCGGGGCGGCGAGGGCGGCAATGTCGGCTATGCCTTAGACCACCCGATCCGCACTCCGGACGATATCGACCGTCTGGCACCGCGCCAGTGGTGGTGGACCGAGAGCAGACCTGCCGGAGAGTGGAGCGGCTCCAGAAAGCCTTCGGGGATATCCTGCCGGTGGCCCTGGTAGGAACTCAGAGGCTTCACGGCGGGCTGACAGGAGACCTCTTCCGGCTTATCGGCAACGACAGCCTCCTTGTCTGGATCTACGATGAGCCGGAAGCCATCCACCGGCTGATGGCCTACCTGCGCGACGACCGGATGGCCTATTTTCGCTTCCTGGAGGAAGAGGGCCTTCTGGGTTCCAGCAACAACTGGACATTCGTAGGCTCCGGCAGTCCTGGCTACACGACCTGCCTCCCTCAGCCCGGCGATTGCGCCATACCCCGCCTCAAGGATTTGTGGCTGGGTATGGAATCCCAGGAGACCACCTGCATCTCCCCTGCCATGTTCGAGGCGTTCTTCCTGCCCTATATGGCCGATCTCTGCGAGAAATTCGGCCTGGTCTATTACGGCTGCTGCGAACCGGCCCACGACCGCTGGGAGCGGATCGTTAAAGCCATTCCCAATGTCCGTGCCGTCTCCATCTCTCCCTGGAACGACCTGCGCCTGATCGCCGAAAAGCTGGGCCAAAACCACGTATGCTCTCGCAAACCCCGCCCCGGCCCCATCAGCGGCAGCAATCCCGGCTGGGACAGCCTAGCCCGCGATCTGGACGAAACCCTTGCGGCGGCCCGCAACTGCAACCTGGAAATCATCTTCCGCGATATCTACCGCATCGGCGGCGAGCGCCATCGCCTCAAGAAATGGGTGGATATGGTAAGGAGTCGGATCGGGGGAGAATAGTAGCTTCGGATAGGGGCGAACCTTGTGTTCGCCCTTCATCATTATTGCAGTATAGACCTCACCCTGAAAGGGGCAGGCACACAGATTTACCCCTATTTCAGGGCTTTCCTCCTAAAAAAACTCGAACTGGTAAGCGGGCACTTTCCAGGTGATCCCGATGAGCGTCAAGAGCGCCCCGAAGCTGTAGTCGCCCAGCACCAGGCCCAGGAAAAAGGGGAGGGCGCGGTGATAGAAGCGCAGGCCCCCGTAGCGGAGGATCAGAAGCTTCACCAGCCAGGCGATGAAAAAGGGGAACCAGTGCCAGGTCAGGCTCGACCCGATGCAGTAGCCTAGCGGGTGAAGTGGGAAGCCCACGAACCGCCCCCGGAGGGCGGAAAGGAGGGCGATCAGGGCGGCGGCCCCGCCGATGGCCCTCCACCGGCCCGCCTCCGCCCGGTAGCCGCTGGTGAGCGATGTCCCGAGCCAGTTGTAGGCTTCCGTGCCCGTCCAGGTGGCGAATCCCTGGCACTTCGCCAGAGCGCCCTCCCGATAGAAGAGGTGAAGGCCGATCCACATCCCGATAACGATGGAGAGCGCCATCGAAGCCAGAATGGGGAATACCAGGCAGCGCAAGCGCAGCCCGCTTTTCTGGGCCAGCACGAAGGCTTCCATCTGGTTGGGCATGATATGGCTCCGGTTGAGCCGCCAGTACCAGTGGCTGACCGCGGCGGCCCCCAGGTTGGAAGGGCTGAAGATGTTGGAGTCGAAGAGCTGGAAGAGGTTCTTGGGTTCCAGGCCACTGACCGTATGCTGGCCTCCGGCCTCCGCCCGCACCCGGGTGATACAGACTGACACCAGTAGGTAGGTCAGCATGGCGACCAGCGCCCAGTAGAAGGACATCCCGGCGGCCCACCAGAACACTAAAAAAACCGCTGCCCCGATCACCAGGCCCCAGAACGCCACCCGGTAGGACATCGGTTCTCCGGCGTCTTCCGCAGGCGAGGGATGAAACGCCAGGTGCGTCACATGGCGCAGGTAGCGCCGGTTGGTGTAGAGAAGGAACCCTCCGAAGGCGAACCAGGCCCCGATGACCTGTTCGCCCGCATAGGGAAAATCGGGCGTGCTGCCGTAGCCCGCCATAAACCCCAGAACCGACTGCACCTTCATGAAAAGGTAGAAAAACCAGCAGGAAAACGAGACATCGAGCGGCACCAAAAAAGCCAGCCCGACCGCATAGGGATACATGGTAATGGGCAGATCCCCTGCCGCCGACCAGGGAGGGACGGCAAAGGTATACCACCGCACCCCGACCGCGATGCGCGGCATGGAAGGAATCCACTCGTGGAGGCCGTTGACGATGCTGATGCTGGCCGCAACCGCGAACCCTATCCAGAGGGCCGGAGAGCGAAGGGTGGATCCGGGCGAAAATTCCTCGGTCAGCGCCATCGGCAGGTGGACAATGGGGAAAGAAAGACGCGTCTGGTCTACCCAGGCTTTTCGCAGGATCACGTTCATGCAGAGCATGATCCAGCCGATGCAAAAGATAAAGAGGGACCAGAAGGCCAGGGGAGCCAGCCACATCTTCAGCACCGCCGGAGTGTAAAGCGTGCTGTCCCCTTTGAAGAAACCGTCCAGAAGGGCTTTGTCCCATACCAGAAGCCAGCGGGGAAGGTGCGGGAAGAGGGCGGTCTCCCAGCCGTTCGCCGGGCTGGCGTACCACCTGGCCCACGGCATGGTGGACAGCAAATTGATCAAAAAATCGTGTGTGGCGATGGTGCAGGAGATCGCCAGCATGATATAAATGACCACCAGTTCCGCCCGGCTCAGCACGAGGCGGGGGGCCGCTTTGCGAAGGATCACATTCAGGCCGACCAGAGCGAACAGGTAGAAAACAGGGGTCACAAAAAGAGGGTTCAGGGTGAGCAGCACGTACCAGCGCAATTCGGCCACCATCACCCAATAGACATTCAGGGGAACAAGCAAAAGCCCGAACAACAGCGCCCTCGGTGAGATCGCCGCCTCCGGCTGGCCCGGGGCCGGCGCTCCACCCGGGAGGGAAGATGGAGATACTGCCGCCCGTCTCTGTGGAATCGTCATCCGGTTCACCTCTTAGTCGACCGGATTCTTCAAAGAGGGCGGATTTCCTGCTGTATTTGCGAGCTTAAAGGGGCAGACACGCAGGTCTGCCCCTACGTCTGGCTGGAATCTATTCTCCCTCCTCCAGCCAGACTCCCTCGAAAACGAAGGCGGCGGGGCCGGTCATGAGAATATCGCTGCCTTCTTCCCAGGCGATGTGGAGGGTTCCTCCGGCGGAGGTGACGTCAACTTCCGGGTCGGTGAGGCCGTGGAGTCGGGCGGCGACAGCGGCGGCGCAGGCTCCGGTTCCGCAGGCCAGGGTCTCCCCGACGGCCCGCTCCCAGATGGTCAGCGCCATCTCGCGGCGGGAGCGCACCTCGCAGAAGAGAACGCTGGTGCGCTCCGGGAAGAGAGGATGGCGCTCCACCCGGGAGCCGTAACGATCCAGGTAGCCCCGCCCCTCGCCTTCCGGCACAAAAACGACGGCGTGTGCCGTCCCGGCCGAAAGGGCCGTGATTTTTAGAATTTCGCCATCCACTTCCAGAGGATAATCGATAACCCTTTCGGCATTGACCTTCATGGGAATATCGCCGGGATGGAGGCGAGGTGGGCCGAGGTTAACCCGCACGGCCTGCGCCTGCGGGCCGTCCGTCAGGAGCAGCAGGTCTTTCAGGCCCTGGGAGGTTTCGATCTTCAGGGAGGTTTGCCGGGTCAGGCCGCAGTCGTATACATATTTGCCCATGCAACGGAGGCCGTTCCCGCAGAAATCCTCCGTGCCATCCGGGTTGAACATTCTCATCCTGAAATCGGCGGCGACGGAGGGCAGAATCACCAGCAGCCCGTCCGAACCGATGCCGAAATGCCTGTCCGCCGTCCGGACAGCGATCTCGGGCCAGTCCATTTCCGGCATATCCGTTCCATCGATCACCACAAAATCATTGCCGATCCCCTGCATCTTGACAAACGGCAGGCCGTTCTTTGCGCTCATCGAAGCCTCCTCGAAACGCTCAGCAGCCTTCTGTGCTGTGGCGTGTGACCGGCTCTAAATAAAGCTCGGTCGTTTCGGCCACGCGGCGGAACCAGCCGCGGGATGGATCGACCATCAGAAACCACCAGGCCGTAGGACGGTGGTTGGTGTGAACGAGGCCCCGGGAGGTCAGGACGGCATCGCGGATCAGCCGGGCGCGGGCGATCTCGGCTTCGGATTCCAGGGCGGCCAGGTGCTTTTCGGCCTGGATGGTCTCCGGGCTCTTGTCCAGGGCCTGGTAAGCTTTGCGCGTCTCCTCCCAATCCTGGTGGACCTTCCGGATGGCCTCCCGGCATTCGGCGACCTGCCTGTCGTAACCGGCCCGCCGCTCCTCATGGGAGGCGACGCCTGCCTTCAGCCGGTCCACCTCTTCCCCTTCGCCGACGCCTTCCTGGGAAAGCTCCCAGAGGCGCTGGCGCAGGGGCTTGATATGCTCCCGGTAGTGGCTGCCCTTCTCCAGTTCCAGAGCGGAGACCCGGGCCTTCAGTTCGTCCTCCAGGGCGCGAAGGCGGGCGATCTCGGCTTTCATCGTCTCCGCCTGGCGGTCGATCTCCAGAACCCGGTCATGGGTGGCGATATATTCAGTCAGGCGGTGCTTCCACTGCTCCTCGTCCTGCCGGTGCAGGAAGGTCATCAGTTCCCTGGGGCTGGTGATCGATTCGAGGGTATTGAGCAGGCGATGCTGCTCCTCGATCACCGCATGCCAGCGTCCCGCGAACTCGGCGGCCTCGACCGTCTCCTGCCCGAAAGAAGAGGCCAGGTGTTCGGGAAGGCGAAAGGTCGTATCGACCGAAGCCAGCGAGTCCCAGGTGTGATAATGGAGGCGGAGAATGGGATAAAGATCCACTCCGATGCCGTCCTCCACCATCCGGGCCAGCATCTTCTGGGTGCGGAAGACATAAGGAGAGCCGCCCTCGCTGAGCAGCATGATATACTCCCCGGTCATCATAGAGATGAAGCTGACGGCCTTGCCCACCAGGGTCACTTCAGGCCCCCGGGCCTCCTCCAGAACGGAGGCCAGGGCCGCCGCGCTGTCCACAGGAGCCTTCAGAGGGATCGAAGTGGCCGGATCGGTGTCTACCGTCACATGGGTTCGAGTGACATGGAGCGTCCCGCGCCCCCGGCCCGGGATCACCAGGTCGAACGGGATGGCCCCCGGGCCGAACCGGTCGAGGGTATACATCTCCGTCCCGCGGACGGCATGGTCGTAGGCCGCGCAGGCCATGGGCCGGGTGACAGGGTTGAGGAAATAGTCGATAATCTTGAACCGGGGCAGGCAGCTTGTCTGTCTGTTGAAGCGAAAGACCTTCATCGATGAGGAGACTTCGATATTGCGGGCGGCGAATCCGGGCAGCGCGGAAAAGAAGCGGGGGAAAAGGTGTTCGTAAAGACAGGAAAGGGTCGCCTGAGGATACCGGGCGGCGAAATCTCCGACCCACCGGAGCAGTTCATCGGCGGTTTCCCGCGCCTTCGCCTCGGCCTCCGGGCGGGCCAGGGTGCGGGCCGTGCCCTCGAAGCCCCACCGGAGAATCTCCGTTAGGGAGGGAAGGACATCGGCCAGCCTCACCTGGTGAGAGGTCGCCTTACGGGAACCGTTGTAGGCGATGCCCCGCCAGCCCCAGGCTTCGGTGATATCATCGATAAAGGTCTCTTTGCCCTGCGGGTAGCCTTTCACCGCCTTCTCCAGCCGGACGCCGTGCGCGGTCAGGAGGTCGCGGCTGGGAATGGTTTCGCTGCCGAAAAGCTGCGATAGCTCCCCGGCGGCCACCCACAGGTCGCGGGTGGAGCCGTCGTTATGAGGCAGGATGGGGTATGTGCAGTCGCCCGCCTCCTTGACCGTCGTTTTGGCAAAATAGTCGGTATCGTGAACGTAGAGGTGGATCCGCCGGCCCGGGTCGCGGCCGTCGAGGAGATAACTGAGTACCGCCTTGACCGGCTCGTCCCAGAAGACGGTCTGCCCGCAGGCCACCAATCCGACCCCCGGGTAGCGGCTCCTCAATTCCTCCAGCGTTTCCTCTGTCCGGGGCAAAACGACGAGAGTTTTCGATGTCATTGCATGTGCCTCATGGGTTTGTGTACAGCCGTACAAAATGTAATACCCATTATACCACAGGTTCCGGGGATACGCAATCGATATACGCGCAAACGGCTAAAGGCTGTCCAGCGACAAATTCCATCCCTCCAGGCGACTCAGGAGAGGATATTCGGTCAAATCCATTTTGAGAGGGGTCACGGAGATAAGGCCGTCCTGGATGGCTTTGACATCGGTGCCTTCATCGAGAACGTCTTCCGGCACGTTACCGCCCAGCCAGTAGTAGGTTCTGCCGTTCGGGTCCTCCCGGATCGAGATTTCGGAAGGGTAACGGCGCTCTCCCAGGCGGGTGACGGCCACGCCCCGTATCGTTTCCTGGGGGCGGTGCGGGATATTGACATTGAGCAGGCTGTGCGGGGGAAAGCCGCGCTCCAGCACTGCACGGGCGAGATGTGCCGCGAAACGGGCCGCGAAGGGATAGGCCAGATTATCCCCTCCGGAAGTGATGGAAACCGCCACGGCGGGCACTCCCAGAATGGCCCCTTCCATCGCCCCCGAGACGGTTCCCGAATAGGTGACATCCGTGCCCAGGTTGGAGCCTGCATTGATGCCGGAAACCACCAGCCCCGGCTTCTCTTTCAGCAGCGCCCGGACCGCAAGGATCACGCAGTCGGCGGGCGTGCCGGAGGCGGCGTAGGCCGGGATGTCGCCCATCCGGTAGCGGGCCAGCCTCAGCGGCTTGTGGAGGGTGATCGCATGGCCGCAGGCGCTCCGGGGCCGGTCCGGGGCCACCACCACCACATCGTCCAGGCTCGCCAGCGCCCTCGCCAATACCTGGATGCCTTCCGCCTGGATGCCGTCGTCATTGGTCACTAAGATGCTCATGATATCTTTGTCCGTTGCGATAGGGTTTCCTTTTGGGTTCACTCCGGCAGCGGCAAATTCCTGCCTCCCTCCGCCCCCAAGGCCCACCCGATGAAACTTTCCCTGCCGCAAAACGTCTAATAGTAAGGAGGTGATAGGCCATGTTTGCCGTATTGCGGCGCTTGACAGGCATTGCCGCACTTTTGCTTCTCGCGATTTCGAGCCGGGCGCAGGACAACGCATCGCTCCTCTCCGGCGGAGCCGGAGCGATGGGAAACATTCCCGCACGCCTGACCGAAGGCAGCGCCGGGACGACGGAGGCGTTCGTGAGCGACGTCTTTTTCGGACGCGGCGTCAGAGGCCCGTATCTCCTTTCCTGGAACCAGGTTGCAACGGGCAGCGAGACCGTCCTGGTGGACGGTCTCCGGCTGAGCCGGGACACGGATTACGCCCTGGAGTACGCCACCGGAGCAGTCACCTTCGCGCAGCCGGTCAAGAGCAGCAGCATCTGCCGGGTGCGCTACAGCTATGATGCGGCCTCCGCCAAGCAGAACCAGGCGTCTTTGAGCATCCCGGTGACCTTCGACCTCCTGAGCAGCCAGGCGAGCCAGTACAAACTGTCCCTGAACTACCGGCAGAAGGACGTGCGGGGAGGCTCCCCGGGCAGCCTGGTGGCGATGCTGGGGGGCAAGAGCAGGCTTTCCGGCAACACAGAAGTCTCGTCCTCCTTTCTAGCCACCCCGAAAGCGGCGGGAGACGATACCACAGGCAACCGGACCGCCTTTCGCATCGGCACGAACACCCAGGGAGGCAACTATCAGTTCATCACCTCCTTCGCGCAGGCCGGAGACGCCTTCGGGGCTGCGAAAGACAACGGGCTGGAGGCGGGCAAGCAGGTGATGAACATGGCCCTCGCCTACCGGCCTTCCGAGAGCGTCGCATTCCAGTCCAGCGTGAACCGCAGCGCGGATGTCGAAGGGGAGGGCAAGGGCCAGTCGGCCCTGGTCGCCACCCAGAATGTGGTCATGACATTCAAAAAGGCCCCGAAAGTGGCGGTCACCCACCAGACGGTGGATTCCGATGCGCCCGGCGGCGCAGGGAGGCGTCAGATTTCCGACCGGCTTCAACTGGACCACAACTTCGGGCAGAGCGCCTCCGCCACCCTGATCGGAGAGAATGTGGCCGTTTCGGAAGGAGGCCGGACGACCGGAACGACTTCCACCGGCCTCAATGTCGCCAGCCGCCTGGCCCCGACCATCGGCTTGCAGGGAAGCTACCGGCACAGCAAATCTCAGGCCGGTTCGGAGGATAACGGCGATATAACGGTCGATATGGCCCCCGCCCGGAACGTGCAGGTGCAGAGCCGGTTCGCCCGGAAAACCGGGCCTTCCTTCTCGCAGACGACCACCGGCCTTCAGGTGAGCGCGGAAACGAAGCCGGGTGTGAAGGTAGAAGGCAACTACCTGCGCGACGATGCGACCCAGGCCGTCGCCGAGACCCGCAAGCTGGGGGTGTCGGTTTCGACCGATCCGCGGTGGAACCTTTCGGCAGCCCTCGGGCAGCAGCAGAATCCAGGGGCGATCTTCTGGACCCGTGAGGCCCGGGCGCAGGCCAAGCCGGTTTCGCTCTTCGATGTGGGCGGCGGCTACAAGGTGCGCGATTTTCGCGGGGGTGGTCGTTCCATCGAGAGCTTTCAAACGGCTGTCGGGCTGGTTCCCGACCGGAGGTGGCGCATCGCCGCCCGGCTGGACCGGAACCCGGAGGACGGCAAGGGAAACATCGCCTTCGCCCGGAGCCAGGGGCTGGATTTGCAGTCGGATTGGGGCAGTTGGCAGATGTCCGGCGGGCTGTCCCGCAGCTATGAAGACGCCTCGGACCGCCTGACCCGCATCGTGCAGGCCGGGCTGGGAATCCGGCTCTTCGGGCCGGGCAAGCTCTACACGGAATACAAATGGTCCCGGATGCGCGACCAGAGCATGTGGGACAGCTATAGCTATTCCCTGGGCTACGCCTACCAGTTGGGCGACCTGAGCCTGTCGCTCTCCGGCTCCCTCTCCCGCCAGGAACTGGATGGCACCCCCATGGTCGACAAAACGGAGAAAAAAGCCGAAGCCAGGCTGGGAGTGCGGTTCTGAGGAATCGGATAATAACATCCGATATGCTTTTCGATGCAGTCTGCGAGGAGCGTAGCGACGAAGCCATCTCCAGGCTCTCAAACACCGAGAGGGCTACTCTCTTTGTGAGTCTGGAGGTTGCTTCGCTTCGCTCGCAGACTGCATCGCTGACCCTCGTTGCTGCCGCGCCGGATTCGCGCTTCGACTTGCGACTGGGAGCGCCTTAAAGCAGGCGGCAGCGTCGGCATTGACAACGTGTTTCCGAATACGATACACTGAGGTATCTGTCCGATATTTTTAGAAGGAATAATACACTCGATGGCCCTCTTGCACCTTACTGTTAAAGCCACCTCGGACAGCGCCTGGTATGTGGCCGAATGTGTGGAGATGGGTGCGGTCAGCCAGGGAGAGGCGATTGAAGAAGCCCTCGCCAATCTTCAGGAAGCGACCGAGCTTCTGGTAGAGATGATGATCGAAGACGGCGAAGGGGATCGCCTGGAGCCGCTCCAACAAAAAGGTTTCTTCACTACCTACGACACGCCTGTCGAGATGGCCCGCGACTAAACTGCCCCATGTGTCCGGTGAACAAATCCTCCGCGCCCTGGAGCGGCTCGGCTGCGAGCGAGGCAGGCAAAGGGGACGTCATGTCGGCGTTCGAAGGTACACGGAGGAGCAGATTTTCCGTTCCGCTATCCCGCTGCATGACGAAGTGGCCCCTGGCACATTAGCTCGCATCCTGCGCGAATTACAGGTTTCCCTCCAAGACCTCCTCCGTGTTCTCTGATTTTCCGCTTTTCCTATTGCTGCGCTTGTCAACGACATTCCATTCTGCGGGTCCCCGACACTTGTGGGATTGCCGGAATGGAATTCCGGTGGCCTGAGAATCGACGGAATGAATCCCGAAGGTTACGGGCGCTTCGCGCCGCGCGTCCCGGAGGGACGCCCAGCCGCAGGCTCGTAAGCTTCGGGATTCACTCCGTCGATCCCATTAGGTCATATCACTGCTCGATCTTCAGATCACTTCATACCCGTCCGAGCAGCTCAGATCGAAAGGGGTCAGGTTGGTGCGCTTGTCGTTGGGGTCCCACAGGTTCTTGGGCGTCACCGTCTGGCCCGCTTTCAGCCATTTGGCGTGGCCGTCCGCAAAGATGAAGTTCTTGCCCCCGCTGTGCCACTGGCTCTCCTTGCGGAAGCACCAGTTGCACCAGGTTCCGGCGTCGGGGCAGGCGATTCCCGGTTCGTGAATGATGATCACGCTGGCCGGTTCCTGGATCGCCGCCATCTTCCGGGGCGTCCCGCAGAAATAGCTCCCGTTGTAGTTGTAGTTCAGCTTCACCTCATAGCCGAGATATTTTGCCTGCAACGGCCCGTCCAGGCCGCAACTGGGCGGGCGCTTCTCCTCGCTCATCGTTCCCGTCTGGGAAGGGCAGCTAAACACCTGGTAGTTCTTGAGGTAGCTCTGGACGAGCATGCGCCAACTGGCGTAGTTTTTATCGTCCGCCGGGCCTCCGTTGTCCACGCAGGGCCTTCCGATCCCCACCCGGTCGAAGGGGTAGGTCTCGTCATAGTCCTGCACGTACATCATCAGCCCGTTGCCGATCTGCTTCTCATTAGAGATACAACTGATCGCCCGCGCCTTTTCCCGCGCCTGGGCGAAGACCGGAAAGAGGATAGCCGCCAAAATCGCGATGATCGCAATGACGACTAACAGCTCGATCAATGTAAAACCTTTTCTTCGTAGCATCGAAGTTCTCTCCTTTCCTCAATCGACTGACGATAACGATCCCGCATCATAAGATTTCGCTTGTCACCTCCTCGGGCAGCTGAAGCGCAAAGCCCGGGCATAGCACATGTCCGGGCTTTGCCTGTTGCTGGCCGTATATGAATTGGCTCCCTTGCTTCATCGCGCTTACCCAACCCCACGACATCGTATCGGAAATGGTTGCTTTGAACGAAACAGCGCAATGAGTGTAGCTATTGTATCATTCTTTCGCTGGAATGTCAATACTCGCGATATATTTTTATTGATAAAATCACCCTTTACCGGATAGACATACAGATATCCACTAAAATACCCTCCAGAATTCCCTTTAGCTTCCGATAATAGAGGATGAGCTTTTCAGCAAAAAGGAGGTGACCCGGTGGTTAGAGGTCTTTATACGGCGGCTTCCGGCATGGTGGCCCAGCAGAAGATTCAGGATGTTTTAGCCCAGAACCTTGCCAATGCCGATACCGCCGGTTACAAGCAGGATGTGGCTGTCTTCCAATCGTTCAAGGATATGATGATCAAGCGCATCCATGACCGGTATCTGCATACCCCGCGGGGCGGGATCGATGTGCGCCCCGGTGTCGGGAGGCTGGGAACGGGTGCGGTGGTGTCCGGGGTGGTCACCGATATGGCCCCCGGAGCGATCCGTCAGACGAATGAAAAGCTGGATGCGGCCCTGGTGGGCGACGGCTTCTTCGCCGTGCAGACCGCTGCGGGGGTGCAGTTGACGCGGAACGGGGCTTTCCGGCTAGATGCGGGGGGGCGGATCGTCACGCAAAAGGGCGATCCGGTGCTGGGAGAAGGCGGGCCGATCCGCGTGAATCCCCGTCAGGAAGTGACCATCGCCGATAACGGGGCTGTTTTTCAGGGCAGCCGGAGGATCGACCGCCTGCGCGTCTTGCAGCTTCCCGCCGGACAGAACCCGGCCAAGACAGGCGAAACCTTTTTCGCGGCGAACGGGGCCGTCCCCGCCCGGAACTGTACGGTCCGGCAGGGGCATCTGGAATCCTCCAATGTCTCCGTGGTTCGCGAGATGATCGATATGATTTCCGGCCTGCGGGCTTACGAGGCCGCCCAGAAAGCGGTGCAGGCCCAGGACGATACGCTTGGCCGGGCTGTGAACGATATTCCGAAAGTATAATTCCCTTCCTGAGCGGCTGGCCTGCTGAGCAAGCGGAAGCCGCCGAACCGCCGACCGACTGAGGCGGTTCTTGCGAGAGATGGCGACGGATGTGGGCTGTGTTTTAAGGCAGCGAACCACTTCGGCGCGGTTTCTCAACTTCATAACGGAGTGAACGACCATGATGCGTGCATTATGGACAGCGGCGACCGGCATGATGGCTCAGCAGATGAATGTCGACGTCATTGCCAACAACCTCGCCAATGTCAACACGGTCGGCTTCAAAAAGAGCCGCGCCGATTTTGAAGACCTCCTCTACCAGAGCATGCGCCAGGCCGGGGCCAATGCGGCCCAGGGGGCGCAGATACCGACCGGCATCGAAGTCGGCCTGGGGACTCACCCGGTTTCGATCCAGAAACTTTTCGACCAGGGAACCTTCGAGCAGACCAGCAACAAACTCGACCTCTCCATCCAGGGAGACGGATTCTTCCGGGTTCTGATGCCGGACGGAACCACCGGCTACACCCGCGACGGCTCCTTCAAGATGGACGGCCAGGGGCGAATGGTCAATTCCTCCGGCTATGCCCTCGATCCCGAAATCCTCATCCCCGCCGATGTCAAGGATATCACCATCGGCTCCGATGGCACGGTCTCCGTGCAGCGAGCCGGGCAGCAGGATTACGAGCAGATCGGCCAGATCCGGCTCACCCGCTTCGTCAACCCGGCGGGCCTGAGCAGCCTGGGGCAGAATATTTTCAAGCCCAACGCCGCCTCCGGAGAGCCGAACGAGGGAACGCCCGGTCAGGAAGGCTTCGGCAGCATCGGCCAGGGCATCCTCGAAATGTCCAATGTCAAGATCGTGGAAGAGATGGTGAACATGATCGTCGCCCAGAGGGCCTATGAAGTCAATTCCAAGGCCATCCAGACGGCGGACGATATGCTCAACACCGCCAACAACCTGAGACGCTAAAGGGGATGACGATGGCCGCATTTCCGCATAACAAGCGATTGACATCCGCCCTGGCCGCGCTTTTGGCCGCGATCCCTTTTTGCGCCTGGGCTTCGCCCGTGGTCATCACCCTCAGGGAAGGCGCTGAGGTGACAGGCCCTGGCTTGAGGCTGGGAGATGTCGCCCGGCTGGCGGGCGGATCGCCGCAGCTCAGGGCAAAGATGGAAGCTCTCGAAGTGGGAGCCGCGCCCCTGCCGGGCGCTACCCGCAGGCTGGACCGCGATTCCGTCCTGCTGAGGCTGCGCGGGCAGAGGTTTCCGAAAGGGGCCTTCGATCTCCAGGGGCCGAAATCCGTTTCCGTCGCCTCGGCTTCCTCCAGCGTGTCCGCCGAGGCTCTCCTCCAGGCGGTCAGGAATGCGATCCTGGAAAAATCGCCCTGGCAGCCGGAGGATGTGACCGTGGAGCCGACCGGCTCGACGGCCGATTTCAATACGCCGCGGGGAACCGTTTCCCTCAAGGCAGGCGTTCCGGCCCGACTCCGGCCCGGCGGCACGGCCGCCGTTCCGGTGGAGGTTTCGCTGAACGGCAAGCTCTACAAATCCGTCCCGGTCACCGTCCGGGTCAAGGTGATGGGCGATGTGATGGTGGCCGCCCGAGAGCTTTCCCGGCATCAGAAGATTCAGGCCGGGGATATCCGCTTCGAGCGCCGTGAGATCACCTCCCTCACCGCCACACCCTTGAAGGAAGAGGACGTGATCGGCAAACAGGTCAAAATGTCCGTTCCGGCAGGCAAAGCGATTGCCCCGGAATCGGTGGAGGACAAGCCCGCCGTCTCGAAGGGAGATAAAGTGACCGTCCAGGTGGTCGTCGGATCGATCCGGGCCACCCTGACCGGGATCGCCCGCTCATCCGCACAGGTCGGGCAGGCGATCCGCGTGCAGAACCCGGACAGCAAGAAAGAACTGACCGGCAAGGTGATCGATAAGGGGCTGGTGGAGGTAGAGGGATGAGATACTTGATAGCGACGCTGGCCGCGGCTCTCCTTTTGGGAGGGCAGCCGTCCCGGGCCGATTCGCTGTGGGCGAAGGGGCAGGGCAAGCAGTTCGGCAATC
Source organism: Armatimonadota bacterium (assembly GCA_020846535.1). GTDB lineage: Bacteria > Armatimonadota > JADLDR01 > JADLDR01 > JADLDR01 > JADLDR01. The sequence continues at coordinate 14,724 of JADLDR010000189.1, forward strand.
TCTTCGGGGACAACAAGGCGCGGCGCGAAGGGGATACGCTGACCGTCCTGATCCAGGAGATCACCGTGTCCTCCGCAAAGGCGGAAACCAAGAGCGGCAAGAGCGAATCCGGGAGCCTGGGGCCGGTCAGCGGCCTGCTCCGCTTCCTCCCCAAGCTCTCCGCCGAGGGGCAGATGAACGCCAATGCCTCCGGGACCACCACCCGCGCCGGAAGCCTGGTCGGCAAGATCACCGTAACCGTACTCAAGGTTCTCCCGAACGGCAACCTTCAGGTGGAGGGCAGCCGGACGGTGGGCGTCAACAAGGAAAAGGAAAAGATCACCCTGAAGGGCATCGTCCGCCCCGGCGATATCGCCACCGACAACACCGTTTCCTCCAGCTCGGTCGCCAACGCGGAAATCACCTACGAGGGCAAAGGCCCTGTCGGAGACCGCCAGCGGCCCGGCATCCTGTCTCAATTGCTGAAGGTCTTTTTCTGAGGGGCAACCGCCCTCATAAAAGCCAACCGCCCCCCGGCTTCGGCGGGGGGAGTAGATTGCAGGGTACTTTGTTCCATCTCCCAAGAGCACGCACGATCTCAGCCCCCCGAAGCCCGGGGGTTGGAGGGTGCTTTTAAGCAAGGGGGCCTTTTTCAGCAAGTGGAAGCACAATGCCCCGAGGAGTTCATCCGATGCGTATCGCACTCTATTTGCTGCTCGCTTTGCTGGCCCTGCCGGTCAGGGGCGAGGTCAGGCTCAAGGATATCGCCAATGTGCAGGGCGTGAGAGGGAACCAGTTGGTGGGCTACGGCCTGGTGGTCGGGCTGGACGGCAGCGGGGACAGCACGGGCGCAAGGTTTACCGTGCAGTCCATCGCCAATATGCTGGAAAAGTTCGGGGTGACCGTCTCGCCCGGCCAGCTCCGGGTCAAGAACGTAGCCGCCGTGATGGTGACGGCGGACCTGCCCGCTTTCATCAAATCGGGCAGCCGCATCGATGTGGTCGTCTCCTCCCTGGGAGACGCCCGCTCCCTCCAGGGCGGCACGCTTCTTCTGACCCCCATCAAAGGGCCGGACGGGGAGGTCTACGCGGTGGCCCAGGGGCCGCTCTCCATAGGGGGCTTCAACCTGGGCAGTGGCGGGCAGGGAACACAGAAGAACCATACCACGGTCGGGCGCATCCCTCAGGGAGCCATCGTGGAGCAGGATGTGGCGACCACCCTCTCCAAAGGCAACAGCCTGAGCGTCTCCCTCCACAAGCCGGATTTCACCACCGCCTCCCGCGTGGCGGCGGTCATCAATGAGAAGATAAGCGGGGTCAAGGCGCTGCCGGAGGATGCCGGGACAGTGCGGGTGGAGATGCCGGGCGGCGGAGAGGGCAATCTCATCGAAACCATCGCCGGCATCGAAGGGCTGTCCGTCACCCCGGACAACGCCGCCCGCGTTATCGTGAACGAGCGCACCGGAACGGTGGTGATGGGTGGCAATGTCCGGATCATGCCGGTCGCCATCGCCCACGGGAGCCTGAGCATCCAGGTCAAGGAAACGCCCATCGTCTCGCAGCCGCCCTCTTTCTCCGGCGGCACGACCGTCACCACCACCCGCAAGGCTGTGAAGGTGAAGGAAGACAAGTCCAGGCTGGCGGGCATCTCGGAAACGTCCACCCTAGAGGATGTCGTCCGCGCCCTGAACGCACTCGGCGTCACCCCCAGGGACCTGATCTCGGTACTCCAGGCGATCCGCGCCGCCGGTTCCCTGACCGCAGAAATCGAGGTGCAATGATGCGCTCCGACCCTATCCGCGACAAGCCTCCGGCGCTCCCGGCCTTCCCCCCGCCGCCCAGAACCCCCGGAATGCCCGGCAAAAAGGAAATCGAATCGTTTTTGAAGGCGCTGAGCGCGCGCATAAATGCAGGTCGGGAAGACACCCCCACCCTTCCCAGAAAAGGGGAACCGGCTGCTTCTGCCCCGGCCTTGCCTCCTGCAACGCAGGCTGACTCCGGGGCAAGCAGTGATCGGAAAGTGGATGAAGAGAGCGCCCGGCTCCGTAAGGCCGCGCAGGATTTTGAGGCCGTGTTCCTTCACCACATGCTGCGCGAGATGCGCCGCACGGCACCGGATTCGGGCCTTCTGGGAGGCGGGGCCACCGAGGGGCTTTACCGCGATATGCTCGATCAGGCCCTGGCCGAACGGCTGGCCGAACGCGGCGGCCTGGGGCTGGGAGAGATGCTCTACCAGCAGCTTTCCAAAGAGGCATCCGCTGCCATTCCCCCTGAAAAAGACTCTTGAATCCGGCCCGATCCGCCGATAATAAGAATGAAATGAACCGCTTCGGGTGGGGCTTCGGCGTTCTTCGGATGGATAGCGATCATTTCAAAAACGTCAACGACATATGGGGGCATCCTGCGGGAGACGCCGTTCTGAGGGTGGCCGCCCGGACCCTGGCGCACAACGCACGGTCGTTCGATCTGGTGGGCAGGTGGGGCGGTGAAGACTTCCTGGCCGTGGTCTCCGGGGTGGATGAATCGAAATTGCACACGGTCGCCAGCCGGTTCCGCGCCCTGGTGGAGCAGTCGAATCTGGATTATGAGGCGGACCGCATCAGCGTGACGGTCTCCGTCGGCGGAGCCATCGCGCAGGCCGCGGATACGGAGGAATCGCTGCTGGAACGGGCCGGCCAACACCTTTACCAGAGCAAGGCTCCGGGGCAAAACCGGGTGACCCTGGAGTACCCGCGTGTCTTGAAATGAAGCCTGATCCCGAATTTTTTCAGAAGTCGCATCGCAAGTGCGCAGTCATATAGCGCGGAGGAGCCTGATGGAAAGCGCGCATCCGGTATCCATGCTGAAACAATCGCTGGAGCATATCTGTCTTCTTTCCGAAGAGGCGGTCGCCCTGGCGGACCGGCAGCAGAAGGCTCTTATCCAGGGAGACCACCAGACGGTCATGAACACCGCTCTCTCCCAGCAGGAAAAAATCGAGTGCCTGGGGCGGGCCGAGGCCGAATGCCATCGGGCTGCGGCCTGCCTGAAAGCGGCCCTGGGCTGTTCGCCGGAAACGCCGCTTTCCGCCCTGACCGCCCGGCTGCCCGCGCCGGTCGCCGCCTCCATCGAAAGCCTGGGGGAGCGCCTGAAAGCCGCTTATCTGTCCTGGCACAGGCTAGCCGATGTGAACCGCCGCCTGGCGAAAGATGCCCTGGAGTATGTGGGGTTCGCCCTGGACTGCCTCCAGGGGATGGCGCAAAAAGGGAGGCTTTACCGCCCTGACGGCCATGCCGTCGAGGTGCGCGAGGAGATGGGCTTTCTGGACATGAAAGCTTAAGAGGAAAGGCTATGCCATCCGCTTTTTCCGGGATCGAAATGGGACGCAGGGCGCTTTCCGCCCACCAGCAGGCCATCGATGTGACCGGACACAATATCGCCAATATCAACACTCCCGGCTATTCGCGCCAGGAGATCGTTTTCGCCACCACCGACCCCTACACCAACCCGTCGGTCCGGATGGACCTGACGAAAGGCCAGTTCGGGACAGGGGTGATGGTGCAGGCCATCCGCCGCGTCCGGGCCGGCTACCTGGACGGGCGGGCGCGAGATTCCATGTCCCGCTACGGCGCGCAGACGCAGAAGAGCGACTGGCTGAGCCAGGCGGAAAATGCTTTCCGGGAGCCGGGCGACAGCGGCCTCAATGCTGCCCTGAGCCGCTTTGCCAGTGCATGGCAGAATGTGTCCAAGGATGCCCAGAACGGCGGGACCCGCGCGGTACTCATCGAACAGGCCCAGAGCTTCGCCAACGATATCAACAGCTTGGCGAACCGGCTCGACCGGATGGCCCAGGACGCCGATTCCCTAATCGCCGGCAAGCTCCAAGAGGCGAACGACCTGACGGGCCGCATCGCCTCCCTGAACGGCGAGATCAAAAAAGTGATGGCTATCGGCCAGGAGCCTAATGACCTCAGAGACAACCGGGACCGGCTTCTGGACCGGCTGGCAGAACTGACCGATTTCGTCCAGACCGACCGCGCCGACGGCATGGTGACGGTCAGCATCGGCGGGACCAATGTCGTCCTTGACGACAGGAATACCGTCCTAATCGCCTCCAGCGGCATCGCCTCCGGCGAGATCGGCGGCATCGGTGAGGCGAAGGCGTCGATCCAGGCCAGGCGGGCGGAGATCGGCACCCTGGCCGCCCGGATCGTCCAGGACGTCAACACCCAGCACCGGGCGGGGTTCGATCTGGACGGCAACGCGGGCGGCGATTTTTTCACCGCCGTTCCGGGCAATGAGGCGGCCACCATGGCGGTTTCGGCGGATCTGACCGCAGACCCGCGCAAGCTGGCTGCCGCCGAAACCATCGCTTCGGCAGGCCCTCCTCCGCTTCCGGTTCCGGGCGACGGCGACAATGCTCTGAAAATCGCCCGGCTTCAGGAGCAGAAAGGGATGAACGGGGGAACCCAGACCTACGGCGAGTACTATACCCAGACCGTCAGCCGACTGGGAGCCGAATCCCGCACGGCCCTCGACGGGCTGGACGGAGAGAAAGCCTATCTGGACGCCCTGAGCCAGCAGAGGGAATCGGTTTCGGGCGTCTCTCTGGATGAGGAGACCCTGAACCTCATCCGCTTCCAGCGCGGCTACGAGGCCGCCGCCCGACTCGTCTCCACCATGGATGAAATGCTCGATACGATTATCAACGGGCTTGGCACCCGGTAGCGACACGCTCACGGACGGAGCATCTTATGAGAATCAGCAACCTGATGTTGTCCCAAAAATCGGCGGACCGGGTTTCCAGCCAGTTGTCCAGGCTGGCGGATTTGCAGGATCAACTCGGCACCGGCAAGCGGCTCCGGCGGCCATCTGACGACCCGGCGGCCACAGCCCAGGCCATGGAGGTCCGGCGGGCGGCGGCGAACATGGAGCAATACAACAAAAACGCGGAAGAAGCCAAAAATATGCTTTCCTTCTCGGACAGCACGCTGGGGCAGGCTTACAGCATACTGGCGCAGGCCAAGCAAACCGCCCTGGCCGGGGCGACCGACACGCAATCCGCGGAATCCAGGCAGGCCCTGGCCGACCAGGTTTCCGCCCAGATCGATTCCCTGGAGCGCCTGGCAAACACCAGGATGCGGGACAAGTATCTTTTTGCGGGCCAGCAGGTGAGCCGTCAGCCCTTTGCGGAGGATGGGGCGGGCAATATCGTCTACCAGGGCGATACCCGGCTGACCATGGTCGAGGTGGGGCAAAACGACGCGGTCGCAGCCAATGTACCCGGTTCGAAAGCCTTCGGGCAGGTTTTCGAGACGTTACAAAAGCTGAGGGACAACCTGACCATCGGAGGGAACCCCGCCGAGATCGATACCGACCGCCTGAAGGAATTGCAGGCGGATATGGATCGGATCGTGCAGGTGCGCGCCCGCCTGGGAGAGCGCGCGGCCTATCTGGAAAGAACCCAGGATAAAATTATGCGGTTTCAAGAGGAATTTTCCTCATGGACAGACAACTTAGAGAATGTCGAGATCGCAAAGGCTGTCGTCGACCTGAAAGCCCAGGAGAACGCCTATCAGGCGGTTGTGGCCGGAACGGCCCGTCTCTTCCAACCCAGTCTCCTGGACTTTTTGCGATAGCGTTTGCGATGCGAGGGTAGTATGGTGATTCAAACAACTCGTTTCGGAACTTTGAACATCGAAAATGAAAGCGTTCTGACCTTGCCGGACGGCCTGCTGGGTTTCGACCACCTCACCCGGTACGTTGTCCTCTCCGATAACGACAAAAGCGCCTTCCGATGGCTGCAATCTCTGGAAGACCCGGCGGTCGCCTTTCTGTTGATCGACCCCTGGTGCTTCCGGCCCGATTACGGCCCTGAGATCAGGAATGAGGATGTGGCTGCGCTGGGCATCCGCCCTGAGTCTGCCAAGATCGTCTATGCGATTGTCACGATTCCTCCGGGCCAGCCGGAGGCCATGACCGCCAACCTCCTGGGGCCAATCGTGATCAATGTCAGCGCGCAGACCGGTCGGCAGGTGATCGTGGACAACTGCGAGTACTACACCACCAAGCACAGCATCCTTACGGAGATGCGCCGGGCTACCGGCCTCCAAGCCACTGTACACTAAAAAGCAGAAGACCGCAGGGCAGCCCGCGCATACCCACCTGACAGGCCGGCGGAGGATAAGATGCTTGTCCTGACCCGAAGGACCAACCAGAGCATCATCATCGGCGACGATATCGAGATCACCATTGTCGAAATCAAGGGGGATCAGGTACGTCTGGGCATCACGGCCCCACGGGATATCACCGTCCACCGCAAGGAAATCCACGAGCAGATCCGGCAGGAAAACATCCAGGCCGCCGCGCTTCAGGCCCAGGACGCGGCCCTCGCCCAGAACCTGCTCGACTCGCCCGATGCCGCCAAACCGAAAGGCAGCGACTGACCCCGTTTTCCGGGAATGTCCGCCTTCACAGGATGAACTCGTCTGAACCTTATAAACCATCCAGGCATAAAGAAACGGCCCGCACTGCATACGGCGCGGGCCGTTTCTTTGGGTCGGGCTAAAAATGAAGGCGTCCGATCCTCAGCCCCGCTTCAGCCGGGCATAGCGCAATTTGCCTACCTTCAACACGGCCCCGTCCTTGACCGGCAGGCTGGCGTCCCAGTTTTCGACCGCTTCGCCGTCCAGTTGCATGGCCCTTTGCTGGATGAGCCGGCGGGCATCGCTGTTGCTTTTGGCGAAACCGGCCAGGGTGATCAGCTTGACCGCCTTGATCCGGCCGTCCTCCAGTTCGCCGGAGGAGATCTCCAGGGTCGGGATGTCATCGGGAATCTGCTTCTGGCTGAAGACCCGCTCGAACTCCTCCTGGGCCTCGCGGGCGGCCTCCGGGCCGTGGTAGAGGCCCACGATCTCCCGGGCCAGGAGCTTCTTGGCATCCATCGGGTGAACCGCGCCCTCTTCGATGCCCTTCAGGATCGCCCGGACCTCATCCATGGGGATATCGGTGGTCATCTCGAAATACTGGGGCATGGCCTCATCCCCCAGAGACATCACCTTTCCGAAGATCGTTTTGGGCGATTCGGAGACCCCGATGTAGTTTCCCAGCGACTTGCTCATTTTCTGCACGCCGTCCAGCCCCGGCAGGATCGGCATGAGGAGGGCGATCTGCGGTTCCTGCCCGAATTCGCGCTGCAAATCGCGGCCCATCAGGATATTGAACTTCTGGTCGCTGCCGCCCATCTCGATATCGGCGTGAAGGTGAACCGAATCGTACGCCTGGCAGATGGGGTAAAGCGTTTCATGCATCCCGATGGGACGGCCATCCTTCAGGCGGTTGGCGAAATCGTCGCGCTCCAGCACGCGGGCCACGGTCGCCCTAGAGGTCACCCGGATCACGTCCGCAAAGGAAAGGGCATTCAGCCAGGCGCTGTTGAAAACCACCCGGGTTCGTGACGCATCGAGGACTTTGCAATATTGCTCTTCATAGGTGCGGGCATTTTCTCTGACTTCCTCCGGAGACAGTTGGCGGCGCGTCTCCGACTTGCCGGACGGGTCGCCGATCATGGCCGTAAAATCGCCGATGATCACGATCACCTCATGTCCCAGGTTCTGGAACTGCCTGAGCTTCCGCAGCACCACCGCGATCCCCAGGTGGATGTCAGGGGCGGTGGGGTCCAGGCCCAGCTTCACCTTCAGCGGCTTTCCCTCTTTTTGAGATCGCTCCAGTTTCATCACCAGCTCTTCTTCGGGAACGATCTCCGCCGTGCCCCGCTTGAGCAGCGCGATTTGCTCCCCAATGCTCATCGATAAACTCCTTTGGATTTACCTATACACCGACAAGGGCGACCCGCCGGGTCGCCCCTACATGAATATCCTATCTATGTCAGGAACCCTGCGCCCTATGTTTTGCTCGCGGCTTGGAGCAGTCGCCTCCGGAGATTGAGCAGCACCTTATGCACTTCCTTGCCCGTCGCGCCGGTACGGTCGGCTATCGTCTGGTGAAGGGGCTGTTCGGGCGGGCCGTCGCCTTCCAGGTAGCGGAGGTATGCCTGCTCGATAGCCGAAACGGTTTCCGGGGCGGGATCGGGAGTGCCGGCGAAGGTGGCGTCGTTGTGCAGCATATCGATCCAGCGGTTCACCTGCCATTCGGTGAAGCCGGTTTCTTGGGCAATGGCCCGGATGATCTCCCGCAGGCCCTGCTTGTCCCGCAATTTCTGCCAGTAAGATTTCTCGATGGCGAAAAGCTGCTCCCGGGTCAAATCCTGAACGCTCGGAACGGTGCGTGCCCAGGCCCTCAGCGCCAGGAAGACCTGTGGCAGCGTCAGCCCCATCTCTTTGGCGATGGTGCGCCGGCGGCCACCCGGCGGGCGTTCCATATCGGTCACATATTTCCGGTAGAGAGCGACGATCTCCCCCTTCTGCGCTTCGGTCAGGGAGCCGAGGGGGTCCCCTTTGGGCCGCAAATCCTGGATGACCTGGGCCACCATGCTGCGCTTCAGGTGAAGCTCCTGAGCTATTTTCTGGTGGACTTCTTTGAGGTCAAACCCTTCCGTATCCTGATAGGGCCGGTAGGCCGCTGTGACAGCGGCCCGGATTTCAGCGGTCAGAACGGTGGGCTTCGGCGGAACCGCCGGGCGGAGCGGCTTCGGCTTGGCCGGTGGAGCGGGCCGTGTGTGAGCCGGTTCGAGCCTGCGCGGAGGGGCGGTCGCCTGCGGCTGGCGTACCGGGGGCGCGGCGGGTGTCGATGTCTTTTTGAGGCCGTATCGCTTCACGCATTTGGGACATACAGCGGCATGGCGGTCGGGGCTAAAAAAAATATCCCCGCAGCGGTCGCACTGCCTCCGAAACGTAGTCGCCGGACTCATACGGCCCTCCCACTTTCATCGGAATGCCAGGCGGTATACTTGCATAATCAATGCCTGCCCGTGCTTGCTTTTACATTATAACACGCCCTCCCCTCCTTTGTAAACCCTGCCGTCAGCCCGCAGTTGCTCTCGAAGCCGATTCGGTTTATACTATAGTTACAGCCTATCCGCAGGAAAGGGGCATTCTATCATGACGGCACAACGTTTCTTCGGGAAAGTGTCCTTACTCCTGGAGATGATCAAATTCGCCCACACGATCTTCGCGCTTCCCTTCACCCTGATGAGCGTGGCGATAGCGATGACCGGCGGCTTCGACGGGCGGGCGCTCTTCTGGATTGTGGCCGCGATGGTCGGAGCGCGCACCAGCGCCATGACCTTCAACCGCATCATCGACCGGGGTTATGATGCCTTAAACCCCCGCACGGCCAGCCGGGCCCTGCCCAAAGGGGCTATCAAAACAGGGGAAGCCTGGCTTTTCCTGGGGGCAGCAACGGCCCTATTCGTGCTGGCCGCCGCCATGCTGAACCGTCTGGCGCTGGCCCTCTCCCCGGTCGCCCTGCTCGTCATCTGGGGCTATTCGTACACCAAGCGGTTTACCGTCCTGTCGCACCTGTTCCTGGGGCTGGCGCTGGCTATCGCTCCCACCGGAGCCTGGATCGCCGCCCGGGGCCGCTTCGACTGGCCGCCCGTCCTGCTGAGCCTCTGCGTCCTCCTCTGGACGGCAGGCTTCGACATCATTTACGCCTGTCAGGATGTGGATTTCGACCGGAAAACCGGCCTCTATTCTCTGCCCGCCGCCATCGGGGTCGGCCCGGCCCTTCATGTCTCCCTGCTCCTTCACCTGCTGACCATCGCCGGGCTGGTGGCCCTCAAATGGGTGGCCGGGCTGGGGCCGGCCTATCTCATCGGCGCAGCCGCCGCCTCCGTACTCCTCCTCTATGAGCACACTTTAGTCAAACCCGGCGACCTTTCCCGTGTCAATGCCGCCTTTTTCACCATCAACGGCTTCGTGAGTATAGGGCTGTTCGTTTTCACTCTTATCGCCCGATGGCTGGCTTGAAAATAAAGGGGTTTTTCCGTGTTGCGAGAAGTAGGATATAAATAATCTCCCGGAAAGGCCCCATTGCATGATCATCGGCTCAGTGCCCTATCTGAACACGCGCCCTCTGATCCAGTACTTTCTCGACCATCCCGGCCGCACCGGACACCGGCTGATCTATGCGATTCCCTCTCGGCTGGTTCCCATGCTCCGGGAAGGGCAGATCGATATCGCCATTCCTTCGGCTTTCTCGCTCTTTGCCGTGCCCGGCCTGTGCATAGTTCCATCGGCAGGCATCGTGTCCTACGGCCCGGTTCTCAGTGTCCGGCTCTTTACCCGGATGCCGGTAGAGGCCCTCCGGTCGGTCGCTCTGGATACCAGTTCTCTCAGTTCCGTCGCCCTGGCCCGCATCCTCCTGGCGGAGCGGTTCGGACTGAATCCGGCCTATATCGCCGCCCCGCCCGACCCGGAGGCGATGCTGGCCGTCGCCGATGCCTGCGTTCTGATCGGCGACCCCGCCCTCCGGGCGCTTCTGGCAGGCTATGAAAGCATCGACCTGGCGGAAGAGTGGTTCGCCCTGACCGGCCTGCCCTTCGTTTTCGCCACCTGGGTCGCCCGCTGCGATGCGGATCTGGGGGATCTGCCGGAGGTCTTGCTGGCGGCCAAACGCTACGGCCAGGCCTGCCTGCCCGAAATCGCCGAATGCGAGGCCGCCCGCCTGGGCTTCCCGCCGGACTTCTGCCGGCGATATCTGACCGAGTCCGTCCTGTTCGATCTCAACGAACCGGAGATGCGGGGCCTCTTCCGCTTCCGCGAGTTGTCACAGAAGCACGGCATCGTTTCCGACCCTACACCGATAAGGGTTTACGGCCAGGATTGAAGGGGATTTGCGGCCTTTCGAAAGGGAAATCCGGGCGCTTCGGCGCGGCATTGCCCCCACCTTGCCTTTTGATAAAAAATCGGGTATATTGATGCTCGTAATAATTCAAACGGAGGTGGATGGCTATCGAGGGAAGGATTGTCCGGGTGCAGGGCAACCAGTGGGTGGTTGAGTCAGGGGAGGAGAGATACCGATGCCATGCGCGCGGGCGTCTGAAGAAAGAAGCGAAGGCCCGCAGCATGGTTTCGCCTGTGGCGGTGGGAGACCGGGTCGCTTTCAGCGTGACCGGACCGGAGGAGGGCGTGATCGAGGAGGTGCGCCCGCGCCGCAATGAGATCGCCCGGCGGGCGGCGGGAACGCGCCCGATGGGACAGACGATGGTGGCGAACCTGGATCTGATGGTGGCCGTCTTCGCCGCCCGGGAGCCGCCGCTTCATATCCGGATGGTGGACCGCTTTCTGGTGGTGGCCGAAGGGGCGAACGTCCCGGCGGCCCTGTGCCTCAACAAGATCGATCTCGCCGACCGGGAAGAAACAGATGCCCTGTTCGCCCCTTACCGCGAGGCAAGCTATCCGGCGCTTTACACCAGCGCCCTCACCGGGGAAGGGCTGGAGGAGTTAAAAAGCCTCCTGAGAGGGAAATTGTCCATGTTTTGCGGCCCGTCCGGGGTGGGCAAATCGAGCCTTCTCAACGCCCTGGAGCCGGGGATGGGGCTGCAAACGCGGGCCATCAGCCCACTGACCGGCAAGGGGTCGCATACCACCACCCATACGGAGATTCACGCCCTGAGCTTCGGGGCCTGGGTGGCCGATACGCCGGGCATCAAGGAATTGGGGATGTGGGGCGTGGGGGCCGAGGATATTATGGAGCTTTTCCCGGAAATCTTTCCCTACCTGGGACAGTGCCGGTTCGCCACATGCAGACATACCCACGAGCCGGGATGCGCCGTCAAGCGGGCCGTGCAGCACGGGCATATCCATGAGGCCCGTTACCGGAGCTTCGTCAAGATGGCCTCCGAGCAGGAGACATAAAAACAAGGGGCCTGTTCGGCCCCTTGCGGTGGTCTGCATGGATTGGAGGTCAGGTGACCTCAGAAGTGCGAAGGGGTCAGCTAACCCCCACAGCCACCTCGACTATGATCATCCATTAGTCATCACCTCCTTGAAGTCTATTGTTATTATGCCCGAAAACGCTTCGTTTGTCAAGCCGCGCAGCGAAGGTAATACAAATATCAGGAGGATACCATGTGCCGACTGTTCGGGGCGCTTTTCACCCACAGGCTGGAAGCCGACTGGCTGGAAGGCTTCCGCTGTCTGGCCGACTGCGGGATGCTGCCGCCCGGCTCGGAAGCTAACGGCCACCGCGACAGCTGGGGCCTGGCCGCCTGGACCGATAAGAGCCGCTTTTTGTGCCGCGCCGCCGAGGATGCCTTCGAAGACGAATACTTCCTCCACCTGAGGGACGCTTTCGCGGAAGGGAACCTGCCCGCCCGCGGCATGATGGCTCACCTCCGGCTGGCCTCAAAGCAAAACAAGGTTTCAGGCCCGATCCGCCACGCCCACCCTTTTTATAGCTTCCGCCACGGCAGGGAGTGGTTCTTCGCCCACAACGGCACCGTTCGAGACGCGGATTTCGCCTATAACGCGGATACCGGCCTCATCGATTCCCAGATCCTGATGGACCGCATCCTGGGCTTTCTCACGCCCGAAGACCTGCAAAGCCGGTTCGCCGAAGCGGTCTGCCAGGCGATCCGCCGGGTGGAAGAGAGTCTGGTCGATTATACTTCCCTCTGCTGCCTTCTTTCCGATGGAGAGAGCCTGGCCGCCTATCGCAGCTATTCCGATAAGAATGCGGCCAGCTACTACACCCTTCACTCTATCTTCGAGCCGGGCAGCAAACTCGTCGTCTGCTCGGAACGGCTGGCGATAGGGCGCTCCAACTGGGAGCCGATGAGCAACCGGGAATGCCTGGTGGCCGGCCCGGAACTAGAAAAGCCCGCCCGTTTCAAGCTATGAGGCGCAAGTGATCAAAAAAGGGGGGGCATGGATATTGCTGGGCGCTGCCTATGCCGGACTGCTGCTGTCCCCTTACCGCAGGGAGACAAGCCACCACCTGCGGGATGCCCTGGGGCTGGCGTGGCAGATGGACGCCACCCGCCTGGATGCGCTTTTGCAGCGTTTCAAAGCGTCCCCGGAGTTTCATGTCGCCTGCGCGGAGTGGTCGGGCAATTTGCCGGAGGCTGTGCAGCATTACGCCCAGGCCGCCAGCCGATCCCCCAGAAGCGACATGATCTATGCCAGCGCCCTGGCCTGCTATTCCCCGCACATCCCGCACTGGATGCTTTCCATCCGCCGCTTCCGTTCCCTCCGGTCCCCGCCGCCCATAGAGCCCTGGCAGGCCGAAACGCTTCTGGATGCCGTCCGGAGCGGCAGGCTGCTGGAGCCGGAGAACGCCTATTACGACTATCTGGAAGCCTCCATGCGCGTTCGCGAGCAAAATAGCGAGGGGGCTTTACGCCTTTTCCGGCAAGGGGTGGAGAAGCCCGCCTATAACCCCCACCGGAAAGAGGCGTTCCTGGCCCGGCTGGCCCTTCTGGAGTGGGCGGGTATCCCCTCCCTGGAGGCGAAAGCCCTCATCCTGAAGTTCCCTCACCCGCAGATCGTCAAGCTCCTGGAATTGAGCCGCTATTTCGGGCTGAGGGCCAAGATCGCGGAGGATGCGGGCCAGCACTCCGAGGCCGTCCGGGATTATCTCCTCCTGGCCCGTATGAGTTCCCAGATCGTCCGGAACGCATGGTCGAGCGAGGAACTGACGCAAGGCATCCAGACGATCCAGGTGGCGCTTTCCCTGCGCTTCCAGCGCCGCGCCATCGCGAGCAGGGCGTTGCGGCGAGGCTTTTCCGCGGCCGAACACTCGCAGGCCCGCCTGGCCCGCGTCCGCGCCCAGGGCATCGAATATGTCCGGGGCTACGGCGGTAGGGCGCTTGCCGACCGCTTCGCCCGCGATCTTTCGGCCCTGGACGGCCTGTATATCAAGCTGGGGCGCTATCAGGCGCAGAAAGCAATGTTCCGGGAACGGCTTTCGGCGGTGCAGGCATTCCGGAACGGGCAGGTATTGCTTCTGGCAACAGCCTTCTGGCTGGCCCTGGTGGCAGGCGCGACGGCTTTTCTGCGGTGGTTCAATCGGGAGACGCTCCCCGGCCTTCCCTGGAAGGGATGGCGCGCGGCCCTTCTGCTCCTCCCCGTCCTCCTGCTTCTGACCCTGTTCTCTTATCCCATGCCTTACACAGAAGAATTCGGGAGGGCGAGCGATATCTTTATGTTCGAGGATATGCTGCCCAGGCAGCAGGCGCTGGTCTTCCTGGGGATTTTCGCAGTGGGAGGAGGCATCGCCGCCCGCATCGGGTGGCATAACCGGCGGAAGGGCGCGAATCAGGGGGCCTTTGCCGTGTTTTTCCGGGAGGCCGTTATCCAATCCCTCCCGCGGATGGTCTGGATACTGCTGGCCCTCTACCTGCTGCTCTGGATACCGGCAGCGCCTTTTCGTCGTCAGGCCGAACGATCCCTGGACAAGATCATCGACAACGAAGCCCGACTCGCGATATCCGCCGATAAAGGTTCATTTTTTGATCCGACATGAACGCCGGTCGATCACCACAAGGCTGCCGGTGAGGCCGGAAGGGGCGTTTTGCTCGATCAGCTTGAGGAGACGGCGCAAAACGGCGTCAAGGGCGGTATCGGTGTCCCGCAGCAGGATGATGCCTCCGTGACGCCGGTAAGGGAATCGGTTTTTGAGGCGGAAATCGTTGTCCTGGGTGATGAGGACGGCCCCCAGGGAATCGGCAAGGGCCAGCACATCCTTATCGTCCAGATCGGCAGGGGCCGCATCGATCATGCGATCCACCCTGCGCCCGGCCTGCCGCAGGCACAGAATCACCCGGGTTGCCACGCAGTTGTCCGCCAGAAAATAGTGATTCACGACATCATTTTAGCTATAATGGAAGGGAAAGTCAAGCATGTCCTTCTGGGTGGGGGTGGACGGGGGCGGCACCAAAACCGCTGCCGTCGTTACCGACTCGAATGGCGTCATTATGGGCCGCGGGGAATCGGGGGCGGCGAATATGGCGGTTCTGCCGGAGGATGCGGTAACCGCATCCTTGCAGGCAGCTATCGGAGCCGCCCTTGAGGATGCGGGGAGGGGCTGGCCGGATATCGCCGCCGCCGGGTTCGGACTGGCAGGCTGCCATCCCGTGAGAAACAGCGAGACGGCGCACCGCGTCTTCGGGAGGATTTGCGAGAATGTGCCCTATGCGTTCAACCACGATGCCGCCGTCGCCCTGATCGCCGGAAACGGCGAGGATTACGGCATCGTGGTCATCGCCGGGACGGGTTCCATCGCCTACGGAAAAAACGGAAACGGCGAGGAGGCGAGGGCCGGAGGCTGGGGGCCGCTTCTGGGCGATGAAGGAAGCGCCTACGATATCGCGCTCCGGGCCATGCGAGCCTGCATCTACGGCCATGACGGGCGGGACCATCCGACCGCATTGCAGGAGGCGCTCTTCCGCCATCTGAATCTGCGCGACCTCTGGCAGTTCGTCCACCTGGTTCACAGGGAAAGCTTCGGGCGTTCGGAGATCGCCGCCCTCGCGCCTGTGGTTGCGGAGGTCGCCCGCTCAGGCGATGCGCCGGCCCGCGAAATCTTCCGGCAGGCAGGGAGCCATCTGGCGGCTCTCGCCCTTGCCGTCATCAAACGGCTCGGAATGGATGGAGAGATGTTCCCCCTGGCAACCGTCGGCGGAGTCTTCCAGGCCGGGGATCTCTTTATGGAGGATTTTACGGAGCGCGTCCGGGAAGCGGCTCCTCACGCCCGCATCCATCCGCCCCGCTACGAGCCTGCGGTGGGCGCGGCGCTGATGGCAAAAGCCCGGTTCGGTGGTTAAGAAGCGGCGGAGATGACGGCCAGCCCCTCTATGGATTCGAAGTCCTTGCGGTTGTGGGTGACCAGCGGGCAGCGATAAAGAAGGCATGTCGCAGCTATCCAGGCGTCGGCATCCGAGAGAGGACGCCCTTTCAAGCGAGATTGGGCTTTCGCCTCGCCCCACCACTCGCACAGGTCTTCGTCAGGCCAGTGAATGACAAAACGATCTTCCAGAAAAGCACGAAGGCGCAGGCGTTGCGCTTCTCCCCATCGGCGTATCCTGGCCCATTGCTCGGTTTCGGCCAGTGTCATAAAAGAAACGCCTAAAAGTTGCCCGGCTATGTAAGGTTCATACAAAGCCGCACGGCTATCATGTTTGAAGAGAAACGAAACCACGTTGGTATCTACGATGAGAGCGATCATAACTCTGTAGAGCGGCTTCCTTCCTGCCGCCATCGGCGGATCGTTGCCAGGAATTCCTCGATATCTTCATCCTCGGGCCAGAAATCGCCCAGCAGGTCCTCGAATCGCTGGACAGGCTTCACCCCTTGCTCCTTTGCCAGAGTCTCAAAATCTTTGAAGTCACGAGAGGGCATATTTTGTATATTCCTCTTATCCGGGAAACGGGTTGCCATCGCCTTTCACCTCCTTGCTTGTGCGGGCTAATTTATTATACCATAATACGGCGATTTATTCATGGAGCTTTCACGGATTATGAGCGCCCTGTCGCGAAAGATTTCAGCATGGCGGAAATGACATCTTTGCCGATAGCCAGCATATTCTGCCCGATGACCCAGCTGCCGGTCTGAAGCCTCCGGGCCGTTTTGAAGCGTTTCAATACGGCAAACGTTTCTTCAGGCTCCTGACGGCAGGCTGTCTCGAACATCTCGCGAGCCAGAGAGATGATTTCGGGAACGGATTTTCCTTTCAGGCTGAAAAGCAGGTAATCGCCCGAATCGATCCGCTCGAAGAAGAGAAAGCAGGGGAGTTCCCGCATGTCCAGGTTCAAAAGCCGCGACAAGGGGTAGACCCACTCCTCCTGTTCCTCGAAGCGAAACGGCTCCAGGTTTCGGGCCGCCGACAGGTTCCGGAAAAAGATGAAGCAGCAGTGGTCCCCGGAAAGCCAGGCCAGCTCTTCCCTGTGCCGCTCCGCCAGGGCGACCGCCTCCGCATCCGACCGGGCGGCCAGCACGATGCCGTAGCAGGGGTAATCGGCCCTGGCCCGGAACTCCTCCCACCAGGCAGCCAGTTCCGCTTCCTCATCGGGAATCTGGCTATCGTAATAATGCGAGTCGGCTTCATCCTCCTCTTCGGCGCGGGCCGGGCGGCAGCCTGCGATGAGGCAAAAGGCTCCGATCAGCGAGCAAAGCAGCAGCATGGTGTCCTCCTTCCGGGACGGAATTTTAGCTATCTATTCGCCGCTTTTCGTCGAATTCCCGCCTAACAGGATATTGGGCACTCAGCGCGTGACTTTGTGGAAATCATCGATCCGTTAGCACAACTTGAGGGCCTTCAACTCCTTTCAACAAATCCTGTAGATAGCTCAGGATGGCACTCTCCAGTTGGTTTTCCGTCAGAGCGGGCGTTTCCCTCAAACCGAGAAATTCAAGGATGAAGGGGTCTTTGACGATCTCTTGAGGGGAGTGGCGTTCGGAGCCGGAGCGGGCTTGCTCAAGCATGGCCTTTTGCCCTGAACTGAGAGCCAGACGTTCATAGAAGAGCGTGGTAATCTGGCGTTCGAGGGTGCGAGTAGACCACCCCTGTTCGGAAGCTTCGCGCTCGTAGAAAGCGCGGGCGTCGAGATTGTCCACCTTCAGCAGCAGACAATAGTGCGTCCAGGACAATTCTCCACGCAGTGCGTGGAGTTTTTCAGAATAGTCGATATGAAATTGCCGCATATACCAGAGGTTGTTTTTGCTAAATCCCCTCCCGAATTCCTCGGTAAGCCGCTGGGACAAGGATTCTATGAGCCGTTCGCCGTGCCCGGCGCGTTCCTGTCCCTGCTGCTCTTGGTTGGCAATCACCTGGCCGATGAGCCAGTAGGCTCGAACCATTTCGGCGTTGACACTTCGCGCCGCGCGGTGGCGGGTATCTACCAGAATCTGACGCACCTGCTGGTAGCAACTGTCGAACAAGGAATCCGAACGGCAACTCAGAATATAGTAGCCATCAAGGAACAGCGGTTGTCGGGGTTGCCGCACCGCTCGTGGCTTCTGGATTCATAGATGGGCAGGGGGTACGTGTCATGCCGTCATCCATACCGGATCCTATGTTTGAAACCGCCTCCGTCTTTCCACCGGAGGCTCTGCACAATCATGCCTCCTGCCTGGCCGAGTTGCCGGGCGGGGAACTGCTGGTCTGCTGGTATCGGGGATCGGGCGAGCGTTCCGCCGACGATGTGGCCGTGATGGGCGCGCGCCGGAAGCCCGGATCCCGGGGCTGGAGCAAGCCTTTTGTCCTTGCCGACACCCCGGATTATCCGGACTGCAATCCCTGCCTCTTCATGGATGCCCTCGGACGGCTGTGGCTGGTCTATGTCACCCTGCTCGCCAATGAATGGCATACCGCTCTGCTGAAATATCGCGTTACCCGCTGGTTCGGGACAGCCGGGCCGCCTCCCTGGGAAACCGGAGAGGTGCTGCATGTGACTCCCGGCGATACCTTTGTGGAGCGCGTCCGGGCGGATTGCGACGCTTCCGAGTCCGTCCTGGACTCACTCCCGAGACATGAGCAAACCTCCCGGGACTATCTGGAGGCCCGACGCGCGCACGCCCAGGATAAGTTCTATCGCCGTCTCGGATGGATGCCCCGCGCGAAAGCCACCCTTCTCACGAACGGGCGTCTGGTGCTGCCGCTCTATTCCGACGGCTTCGATTTCTCCCTGATGGCCCTCAGCGATGACCACGGCGCGACATGGCATTGCAGCCAGCCTCTGATCTCCTTCGGAGGGGTGCAGCCCAGTGTGGTGGAAAAACAGGACGGCACCCTGGTCGCCTATCTGCGCGACAACGGCCCCCCGCCCTACCGGGTCCTCCGCGCCGATTCGAGCGACCGGGGCGAAACGTGGAGCCCGGTGGCGGATACGGATATCCCCAACCCGGGATCCGGCCTGGAGGCGATTCGACTGACCGGCGGTCACTGGCTGCTCGTGTGCAACGATACGGAAAAGGGCCGGCACCGGCTGGCGGTGATGCTCTCGGAAGACGAAGGCAACACCTGGCCCTATACCCGTTACCTGGAGCAGTTAGAGCCGGGGGATGGATCTTTCTCCTACCCTTCGGCTCTCCAGGCCCGGGACGGCACGGTACATGTCAGCTACAGCCACCATCGCGGAAGCGCGAAAACCATCCAGTGGGCCTGTTTTGAAGAAGCCTGGGTGCGCGGGGAAGGCGGGTAGCAGTCCTGCGCCATTCGCCCTTGAACAGAGCGTCGGATATGGAGCGTTCTTCAGGCGCAGCGAGTTCTGTCCCCGGAAAGGATTTCGGAATGAAGGCGAGGATGCTCTTTCGTAGAGTGATGGACTACCAGGCTGTCGACCGCCTGCCTCTGGTGGCGTTCGAGCCCTATGAAACGGCGGGCCTGGACCGCTGGCGGTCGGAGGGCCTTCCGGTCGGCGTCTCGCCCCAGGACGCCCTCGGGATGGATGCGATCCTCGGCGTACCCGTTGATCTGGGCCCCCTCCCCGCGTTCGAAAGGCACACGCTCTGGCAGGATAGCACCGGCTGGGCCGAGATCGACAGCATGGGAGCCACTGTCTACCGCCGCCGCGAAGCCCCTGCCATGTATTACGGTTACATCGATCACCCAGTCAAAGGCTGGGAGGACTGGGCCCGCTACCGGGAGCGATATCGCCCGGACGCCGCAGGACGCCTCCCGGCAAGCCTGGAGACACTCGCTGCGGAACTGAATGCCTCCGATATGCCGGTCGGCCTGCACCTTTTTCCGTTCTTCTTCCGGACAGGCTTCTACCTGATGGGGATGGAGCGGTTCCTGACAGCCTTTCACGATATGCCCGACCTGCTCCACGATATGTTCGAACGCCTTGCCTGCGTCGCCCTGGCTGTTATCCGGGCCGTGCTGGCCAATGTGCGGCTCGACTTCGTGACCTTCGCCGAGGATCTGGCCTACCGGGGCGGGCCGCATATCTCCCCGAAAACCTACGCCGCCTTCTGGCTGCCCTACCAGCAGCCCATCGTGGAGGAACTGCGCCGGCACGGCGTGCCGCTTATCTGCCTGTGGTCGTCCGGAAACATCGATGCCCTCTTGCCGCTGCTTCTGGAATCCGGCTTCAACTGCACGTGGCCGGTGGAGCGTGCCGCCGGCATGGACCCTGTGGCCCTGAGGCGGCGCTACGGCCGGGACCTTCGCCTAGGCGGGGGTATTGATAAGGCGGCGCTGATCGCCTGGCCGGAGGCCATCGACCGGGAACTCGGCCATCTGGCTCCCGCCATCGCCGATGGAGGCTATGTGCCCGCTATCGATGATATGGTCCCCCCTGAAGCGCCGTGGTGCCACTACCGCTACTGTATCGAGGCGCTCCGGAAGATCCGGCCCTCTTTCCCGACGCAAGAAACGCCGTTATGACTGCGCCGGGGCGCTTGCTTTCGGAACGATAGCTTTCTCTCTTCTCACGAACACCGCGGCAATCGTATCCTGGTAGGCGGACCGCCAGTTTCGCGAAGCCGAGAGGGCTTTGTAGAGGCCCCCTTTGACATCCACCAGGGCGAAGCGCACTCCGTAGCGGTCCAGGGCCTGCTGCCAGCCGGGGTGGGTATTGTGGATGCGGTAGTAGGCGTCGAAGGCCGGGCCGAAATAGACCTCGGCGCGGCCATCCATGAAGACCTTGCGGCGGGGGTAGAAGCGCCAGATGAGGTAGCCGCCCCACTTGTATTCGTTATACATCGGCCCCTCCAGACGGCGGGCCTCGATGAAGCGGCAGGCGGCCTCGGGAAAGGCCGAGCGCCGGATCGTGGTTTCGAACCAGTTCTGCCCGAACAGGGTTTTGGCCTGGCCTATGGCTCCGCCGGAGAGGAAGGACGCCACCAGGAGGGCCAGAGGGATCGCATAACGCCGGACGGGCTGGCGCAGGGAATGGAGAGCGGCCCGTTCCAGGACATCGGCCAGGTGAGGCGCGATGAGGACGGCTGCCATCAGGGAGAAGAGAGGGGCATTTCGGAAAAACATCAGGGCCGCATGAAGGAAACAGGCCAGCAGCCACAACGCGACCGGTGGCTTCGGACGGCGGGAAAGCGCCAGGCAGACAAGGGCGAGGATAAGAATCGCCTCGAACGGGCGGGCGTAGGACTCATGGAAGTTGGGAGAAAACCACTCCACCACAAAGCCCATGACCGTTTCATGGCCCATCAGCCGAAACGGATAGAGGTAGAGATGGTAGCCGTTCGGGTTTGCCAGCCCTGCCAGCAGGGAAAGCCCTAAAACGCTCCACAGGGACGGAAGCCGACCGGGCCGCGGGCGGCCTTTCCGAAGGAGCGCCGCCGATTCCCAGAAAGCAAAGGAAGCGATCAAAAAGAGCCCCAGGTGGAAGCCCGCATGAAGATTCGCCCAGACAAGGGTCGTCAAGGGCAGCGCCCACAGGTGCCTGCCGCCGGGCCGGAGGAGGAAAGACAGGAAAACGACCGTTCCCAGATAGGAAACCAGTTGGGGCCGGATATCGAAAAAGGGCCGGGCGGCATAGGCGGCCAAAAGGGACAGCCCCAGAGAGGCCCAGAGATGGCCCGATTCCCGGTAGCACGCCCGCAGGAGCGTCCCGAAGATGAAGGTGATCATCAGGGTCTTCCAGACGACCAGCCATTGCGGGGACAGGCTGTAGAGGAACGAGAAAAGGACTTCGGTAAGCCATTCCTGCGCCACCCAGGGCCTGCCTGCGGCGGTGTGGGAGTAGAGGTCGGCATAAGGGACGGCGCAGAAGGCCCGGATGATCTCCCCGGTCTTCAGTTGCCACCAGAGATCGACCCCGGAAACGGTGTGAATCGCTCCCATCGCCGCCACGAAAGCGAGGAAGGAGATCGACAGCAGGGCTATCAGCCATAACGGCAGCCGGGCTGGCGCTCCCTCATCGCTCGGTTCCTGCGGGGAGGAATCGCTCTCTTCCGGGCGCTCCCCGTCCGGATCTACCATGCGGTTTGCAGGGCCATCAGGGCGTAGGAGGTGACCAGCACCGGGTCGTTCTCCCACCAGCGAGGGGTGTCGTTCACCCAGAAGCCCTCCGGCTTTTGCATGGAGAGCAGTTTCTTCGTCAGGTCGCGATACCAGTTGTGCCTGATCCCGCTGGCATCGATCACCACCGGCTGGCCGTAGGCGGTGAAGGTTTTGGAAAGCGTGTGGTAGTAGTAATAAAGGCCCTCTTTGCCGTTCTCCATCCCGGCGTTTTCCTCCAGGGTGTAGTTCCGGCTGATCCATTTGACCGCCGCCCGGACGCGGGGATCGTTCCTATCCACATCGACATAGATCATGCTGAGCAGCCCGGCGTAGGTCATGCTGGCATAGGAGCGCCGCTCCCCGGCCTTGCTTTCCGCAGGAGAGTAGATGAATCCCCCGTCATCGCCCGCCCAGGATTGGTCGTTGGTTTCTTTCAGGTTCTGGCAGCGGGAGACGAAGCGGATGGCCCGCTCCCACACCGGGGAGGACTTGGGGACTCCCGTTTCCTTCAGGGCGGTCAGGGCCATTTGCAGGTTGGAGAGGTCCGGGTTTTTGTTCTGGTCTCCGCCGTAGCTGATCCCTCCGTAGTTCATATCGGAAGGCGAGTGGCCGTTGGCCTCCACCAATTGCTGGCCCATCAGATACCGCTGGCCTTTCCGGATGAGGGCCTGATAAGCCGGGTTGCGGGTGGCTTTCAGGGCCATCAGGCAGATGGCGGTATTGTAGGTCGGCAGGTCTCTGGAGTAGATCGCGCCGCCGGGCTTCGCCTGCTTTACGATATAGCGGACGGCCTTCGCCACCGCGGGGCTGCTTTTTTCGGTGTACCGCTCCGGCCCGCGCATCAAAGCGGTGGCGGCCAGAGCCGTAATCGCCGGGTACTGCCGCCAGGACCCGCCCTGCTCCTGCTGGCCGATGAGCCACCGGGAAGCCTTCTTCATGGCGGTCAAGGCCGCCTTCCGCTCCGGGGCCGACAGCCGATTCCTCCCCGAAGCCGCTCCTGCCGGCAGAGGAGCCAGCAGGCTGGCCGCAAGCCACAGGCCGATTCCGAAGCAAAGAGTGCGCCAACGCATCATAGACTGTTGCAGGCGTTTTGGGAAACGCCTACCCCTCCTTTCAAAAAAAGTATACTCCCGAAAAACCGCTCTTATGTTCCGCCCCTACCCTTCAAACTCCTGCAAGCAAGCCCATGAAGAAGCAGGGAAGCGGCCAGATAGCTGAAGAAAACGCTGGCCCAGGTGGGATAGTCGAAGCGGTACATGCCGATAGGGCTGATATCATAGCGGTAGAGAAATGTGCCCCGGATAGGGTCATCGCCCAGCACCCAGAGAAGGGCGACGGCCGGGTTCATATGCTGGGCCACATCGATGATCGGAGCCGGATTCCCGGAAAAATGCATCAGCGGTCCCAGCCAGACGACCGCAGACCAGAGGGCCAGAACGATCATCTCCGCTGCTGCGACCGCCCGGCTTGCGCTGCGAAGCCACACGCCGCACAGCCCTCCCAGGCTCCCGAACGCCGTCAGATAGGCGCACAGGATAGAGGCGAACACCCACGGGCTGAAGAGCGGCCAGGGCTGCAATCCGGAAATGGCAACAGAACATACAAAACCGAGCGGCACCAGCAGCGCCATCGGCAAAACGGCGACAGCGACCCGTCCGGCCAGAATGCGCCCGACGGAAAGCTGCGTGACCAGGAGAGATTCGATATGGCGGCGATCCCACTCAGAAGCCATCCCCGCGGCAGCCAGCGCGGGCGTTCCGAAGGAAATAAGATAAACATGCCAAAGGATCAATTTCCTGGCCCAGTCCCTTAAAAGCGCCGTCTCCACCGGCAGGTAGGCAGCCCCCTTCCAGGCCAACAAAAGAAGCAGCAAATAGACCAGGCCGCCCGCCCTCAGCATCTTCCCCCTCCTCCCCCGCCGCCAGAGCCTGCCGGACAGGGTGAGGAAAGGGTTGTCCAATGGAAAAATCACTCACACATGCCTCTCTACCGCGCGCTGGACTTCCGCAAAATGCGGTTTCAGAGAGCCGTAAAGGGCGCTGTAGATGGGGTAAAAGTCGTTATACACCGCTGTAATGGCCGGGACGGGCGGGGTCTTGGTGACGACCTGAATGGCCGCATCGCAGGCTTCCTCCACGCTGGCGTACAGGCCGGTTCCGACCGCGGCCAGGAGCGCCACCCCGAAGGCGGGGCCTTCATCGGCATTGATGGTCACATGGGTCTGGCCGGTGATATCGGCCTGCATCTGTCGCCAAAAAGGACTGCGCGCTCCGCCGCCTGAGGCCCGCACCTGGGAGACGGGAACGCTCATCTCTTTGAATATCTCGAAGGAGTCGCGCATGGCATAGGCAGCGCCCTCCATAACCGAGCGGGCCGTGTGCGCCCGGCTGTGCCGGAGCGTGAGGCCGAAGAAAACACCCCGGGCATAGGGATCCGCGTGGGGCGTTCGCTCTCCGGTCAGGTAGGGGAGGAAGATGAGGCCCTCGCTACCTGCCGGAGCCTGGGCCGCTTCCATGGCGATGATCTCGTAGGGATCTCTGCCCGCAGCCTTCCCGACGGCGGTTTCCATCTCGCTCAGGGTATCCCGATACCAGCGCAGAGAGCCGCCTGCCGACAGGACGACACCCATCACATGCCACTTGCCCGGCACGGCATGGCAGAAGGTGTGCACCCTCAGTCCGGGATCGAAAACCGGCTCATCGGCGAAGGCGAACACCACCCCGGAGGTTCCCATGGTAGAGGATACCACCCCTGTCCGCACGATCCCGTTCCCCACCGCACCCGCGGCCTGGTCGCCGCCGCCGCCTACTACAGGGGTTCCTTCCGGGAGGCCCGTCTCGGCGGCCACCGCCCGGCTGATTTTACCGCTGATCTCGAAGGACTCGTAGGACGCGGGCATCCATTCTTTCGGGATCCCGCACCCGTCCAGCATCACATCCGACCACCGGCGGCGGCGCACATCGAACAGGGCCGTTCCGGAGGCGTCGGAAACCTCGGTGGCGTACTCCCCGGTCAGGCGGAAGCGGACGTAATCCTTGGGCAGTAGCACCTTGCGGAGCTGCCCGAAGTTCTCCGGCTCGTTGTCCCGGAGCCAGACGATCTTTCCGGCGGTGAAACCGGTCAGCACGGGATTCAGGACCGCCGCCACCACCCGGTCTTTGCCCACCTTTTCGGTGATCCAGGCGCATTGGTCAGCGGTTCGCTGGTCGCACCAGAGGAGGGCCGGGCGAATTACCCGGTCGTCTTTATCCAGAAAGACGCTGCCGTGCATCTGACCGGACAGCCCCACCCCTTTGATCTCGGCAGGGCGGATGCCGGATTTGCTCAGCACTTCGGCGACCGTCGTTTTGGCCGCCTGCCACCAGTCCTCCGGGTCCTGCTCGGCCCACCCGGGCCGGGGGGTGTAGAGAGGGTACTCCTGGGTGGCGCTGGCAAGCACCCCGCCAGCCTCATCGATGAGAAGGGTCTTCGTGCCGGAAGTCCCGACATCGATCCCGATCAGCGCGCTCATGTTGCAAGCCTCCTTTGGGTTATCGAACTGCCTCTATCATATATGTTCCGGCAGGAGTTTGTCAAGATGGGAAATGAACGGCGAGGCCAGCCCTCTCCCCTGTTTGACACCCTCCCCTGCCGGAAAGTATAATGCTTATGAAGGGATCAACGGACGGAGGCGACAAAATGCCCTCGAAGGAGGCGAACAGGGAGATGAGCCTTTTAGCGCATTTTGAGGCGACGGTCAGCAGCGTGAAGAGCGAGGCCCGCCTGTACCCCGTCGTAGTCCGGGAGGCGGTACGGATCGCCGGAGCGAAGGCGGGCTGCCTCTGGCGCTATCTGCCGCGTCAGGACAGGCTCGAACCCGTGGCCTGCTGGGGCGGCAAGCCTGAAGAATGGCCCCCGGATACCCTGGCCGCTTATTTCCATAACCGCAAGCCCGGCGTCCCGCCCGATATCGCGATGGCCGCCATCTCCGCCGTATCGGAGCGGGCAGGGATCATCGCTATCCGCTGCGGCGGGGCGCTTCCGCCGGAAAGCGGAAAGCTGCTTCTGCGGCTAGCCCGCCGGGCCGGGGAGTCCCTGGAACGGCTGAGGGCCGGGAGAGCCGAAGAGCTTTACGGCCGGATCGCCACCCGGCTCATCGAGGGCCTGCGCCCAAACGATATCCTCTATCATATCCTGGACGCCATGCACGCTCTGACCGGCTACGACCACAGCGGGGCCGTGATGATGCTGGACGATTCCCGCAGCCGTCTCGCCCTGAAGGCGGAAAAGGAGGTCTGGCAAAAGGAGAAGAGCGCCCTCATCGGTCGCCTGGCTTTCATCGAACCGGCCCTGGCCGACCGGCTCCTGGAAGTGGAATCCATATCCCTCACCCGTGAGCCAGGCAATTCCTGGCGCGGTTCCCCGGAGGCGATGGCGATGGCTCCTCTTCTGGCTTACCACCGGTGGCCTCCGGAGCAGGCGATCCTGGCTGTCCCCTTGCGGTTCCAGGGCAAGCTGGTCGGGATTCTGAAGATCTCCTCCGCCCGCCCCTTTCCCTTTACGTCCCGCGAGGCAACTCTCGCCGTCCGGCTGGGGCATCTGGCCGCAGCGGCCATCGACCGGCTGCTGCGCCAGACAGAGGCCCAGGAATACCTGGACGCCCTTCTCTGGGTGGAAAGCCAGCTTGCCTCCGGCCCGGAAAGCAGGCAGGTGATGCAGGGAATCGCCCGTGAGGTCATGGCAACGATGGGCTACTCGATTTGCGCCCTTCGCTTTCCGGACGACCGGGGCCGCCTGGCGATCCGCTCCTGCTCCGGCCTGCCCGCCTCCTATCTCGACAACTCGGCCTACACCCTCCCCGCCGACCGCGAGCCGTACGCCTCTCTCCTGGAAAATGGCAAGCCCTATATTCTGGAACGTTTGAGCGAGCCGCCCCCGGGTCTATATCTTCCCGACTATGCCCGCCGGGAAGGGATCGCTTCCATGCTGATCCTTCCGATCTTTCTGGAGGACCAGGCCACCGGGGTGATGGAGGCTTATACCGGATCGTCCCATGTCTTCACAGGAGAGGAAATCCGCCTTCTTTCGATCTTCGCTAACCAGGCCGCCGCCGCAGCGCGGCTCGGAAAGGCATCCGCCCGGATACAGCGCCTTCAGGACGAAATCCGGCAGACCCACGACCGGCTGGCCGGAGAAAGCCGCAGGCGGGCCATCGTCCTCCTCCCCCCCGAGCGCCTGGACCATCCGCGCTTTACCCTTTTGGGCCAATCGGACCCGGCTCAAGAGGCCGGGGGCAATTTCTTCCGGATCATCCCTGCCGGTGAGACAAAAGCCGCCGTCATTGCAGGCGATGTGACGGGAAAAGGCATGGCCGCCCTGCCGCATATGACCATGGCGATGACTTATCTGGCGGCGCAAGCGCCGCTTCACACTTCCCCGGCGCGTCTCCTGGAGGCGGCCAATGCCTTCTTATTTCCACTGTTCGAGAGAGAAGGCATCCGGGCCGACGCCGCCTCCGCTTTTCTCGATCTCTCCACCGGCGATTTGCTCCTCTCCGGGGCGGGCGCGCCCGGCTGCATCTGGCAGCCCGCCCGCGAAAAACCGCAAATTCTGACCTGGGATTCTCCCCCGCTGGCCGCACAGCCCGCAGCGCAATATGCCGACATCGCGCTCGGCCTCGGCGCTGGCGACCGCCTTCTGTTCGCCAGTTCGGGCTGCTCCGAGGCTGCCGACCGCCACCGGACACCTCTTGGCGCTCACGGCCTGGCCCACTGGCTATCCCGGTGGCGACGTTTCTCCCCTGAAACCATCCTCGACAAGTTCTTCCATGCCCTCGACCGCTATATCGCCGACCGCCGCTACCGCGACGACCTCACAATAGTGCTTCTCTCCGGCAACGAAAACCCGGAATAATATCGTCAAGCTGTGCATCCAGGAGATTTTCAAAACCAGGCCTTTCGCTTGTCTGTCCTTGTAAGGAGCATAAGATTGGCGGCCATTTCCATCGTCCCCCAGATATGTCGATGCAGTCTGCGACTGATCGAGCGCCAAGCGAAAGTCCTAAAAATAACCCCAGCTGCCACCTACCTAACCCGGGGCCAGTCCCGTTTTCCGCTGTAGGGGCGCGATTCGGATGGGTAGCAACTTGGGTTAAAAATATATCATGCGAAAAGGAGTAGCGATGAACGCCGATCTTATCCGCTCTCATTTGCTGGAAAGGATCTTGCCGTTCTGGGAGCGTCATTCGATTGACCGGGAGGCGGGCGGATTCTGGACCCAACTGGCCCGCGACGGCTCCCGGGTGGGAGCCGGGCGGAAGATGCTGGTGATGCAGGCCCGCATGATCTATGCCTTCGCCACCGCCTATCGGCTGACCGGGGAGGAAAGATACCTGGAAATCGCCTCATGCGGGGCGGACTTCCTCAGAGGCCGCTTCCGCGACACCCGGCACGGCGGATGGTTCTGGGCCGCCGACCGCGCCGGGGAGCCGATAGACCGCTCCAAGCGCGTTTACGGACAGGCGTTCGTCGCCTACGCCCTCGCCGAATACGGACGACTTGCCGGAGACAGCCAGGCCGTCGCCGAGGCCGGGGAAACGCTGCTCTGGATGGAAGAGTTCTGTCAAGACAGGGAAAACGGCGGGCTTATCCTGGCGCTGACCGAAGCGGGCCAGCCGACCGACACCACCAAGCGCCTCGACATCCACCTGCACGCCATGGAGGCGGCCTTCGCCCTCTACCACGCCACCGGGGAGAAACGCTTCCTCGCCACCCTCCGCCTTCTGTGCGATACCATCCGGGATCACATGCAGGCGGACGGCGGGCGCTGCCTGCGGGAGTGGTTCCTGGCCGATTGGCGGGAGAACCTTGCCGCCACCAGAGGTGATATCGGCATCGGGCACAACCTGGAAGCCGCCTGGTTCCTGACCGCCGCCTCGGCGGCGCTGGAGGACCCCTCCTACCGCCCGCTGGCCGACCGCTGCCTTGAGTTCGCCCTGTGCTGGGGCTGGGACGCCCAAAGCGGCGGCTTCTTCGACAACGCCGCCCCGGACGGAAGGATCACCCGCTCCACCAAAATCTGGTGGGTTCAGGCCGAAGGCTTCGGGGCGCTCTCTCTGGCCTACCGGCTCACCGGGCAGCTGGCATACCTCGAATACCTGGAGCGTTTGTGGCGATTCTGCTCCGCCTCCTTCCACGACGCGCAATTCGGCGAATGGTATACTTACCTGGACGCCGACGGCGGGGCGCTGGACGACCACAAGGGAAGCGACTGGAAGGCGGCCTACCATATCGTCCAGGGACTGGCTCATGCCTGGTGGAATCTGACCGCTTCCGGTGGACAGGGGGTGGATTTTTGCTTGTAGCGCCCCGGAACTCCTGGACCTTCCGGCTCATTGACGGTCGATGCCGAGGCCTGGCCGCTATAAGCCTGACTGCCGCATTCTAGGTCGGCTCCTTGTCCGGGGCATCCGGCCCGGCATTATCGCTCTGCCGGGCTGCCAGTTGTTCCCGGGCCTGACGGATCGCGGCTTGCGGACGGGCCGCCAGAAGTGGCCGGGGAATCTGTGCGGTGAGATACTCCGCCACCCGGATCTCGCCTTCCTCCAGAGACAGCAGTTCCATGACCTCTCTGCTTTTTTGGGCGCACAGAATCAGTCCCACCGGAGCCTCTTCCCCTGCCTTGCGCTCATAGCGATCCAGCCAGCGCAGATAGATCTCTATCTGGCCTTTATCGGCAGCCCGGAATCGATCCAGCTTCAAATCGATAGCGACCAGGCGGCGGAGAGTGCGGTGGTAAAAGAGGAGATCCAGGTAGTAATCCTCCTCGTCTATGGTCATTCGCTTCTGGCGGGCGACAAAGGAGAAATCGCTGCCGAGTTCCATGAGGAACTCTTGTAATTCGCGCAGGATGGCTGCTTCGAGATCCTTTTCGCTGTAGGCGTCGGCCAAGCCCAGAAAGTCCAGAAAGATACGGGTCGCGAAAGATGAGATCAGGAGTCATCCGATCTTCGTCGCGCAGGGTTTGCAGCTCCTGACGCGCCAGGTCTTCCGGCTTCCGGGAGAAAGCGGTGTGCTGGTAGAGTACCCCATCGATCCGCGCCCGCAATGTTCGCACGCTCCACCGCTCCAAACGGCACATCTCGGCATAGAATTCGCGCTCCAGGGGATCGGGGAGGTATAGGATTTCCTTAAAATGCGACCATCCCAATTGTCTCGACAGCGTAGAGACAATTTCGTCATCCGGAAACACTTCGGCGAAGCGGATCATGTGCCGGAGGGTTTTGGCGGAAAAGCCCTTTCCGAACTCGGCAGTCAGCCGGTCGGCCATCGTTTGAAGGAGATGCTGCCCGTATTCGGCCCTCTCACTGCCTATCACCTGCCGGAGCCGAACGCCCAAGGCATGGTGGAGCCGGACAAGCTCCGTATTCACGGCGGCGGTACGGGCGCGGGCGGCGGCGATCAGGCCGCGCATCTCCTCCAGAAGCGCCGGGGTGGGCTGGGCCGACGCAAGGGTGCTATCGGCGCAGCAGGGTCGGGTGGTCATGATGTGGTCTCCCGGGTTCTTCGTTGGAAAGTAGATTCGGTCCGTCCAACTCCGCTTCCACAGCTTCAACGGACGGCAACCGCCCTTGCAGATGTTCGGGCAGCGCCTGGGTCAGCCGGTATTTTGGACATTGCGGCCCCAGGGAATTTGTGCAACAAGCTGTTGCACAATTGCCTCGTCCGGCCAGGCTTCGGACAAGGAGCGCATATACTTCAAGTTCCGGTGCGATAAGCCGGTCATGTCCGGATAGGCGCGTTTCAGGTCGGCGGAGAGCCGCTCGATCACTTTAGCGCCCCAGCCGTGGCGCTGCTGGCGATCCAGGATATCGCGCCCGATCTGCCAGTAGAGCAGTGCCATCTCCCGGTTGACCGACAGGGCGGCCCGGACCCGGGCGGTGGCGATCCGCTCCTTGATGGGCTCGATCAATTCGCGGTATCCCCCGTTGATCGGGGCCAATTCATCGCAACCTCCTTGCAAAAGAAGCAGGCCGTTCACTTTGGGAAGCCCGCAGCACGTGAGCGACAGCCTTATTCCGGCGGCTCATACCGAAAGCCGATGCAACCCGTCCAATCTTGGCCGCCTTGCATCAAATGGCTATTTACATTGTACGCATGGCAGGGAAGACTGCCAAGTGTGCGGAAGGTATATCATATTGCGCTGGGGTCGGTTCTTGCGTGGCGAAATGGGATGGCTTCAGGCACGAGGAGAACGGACTTTTGCTTTTAGAGAAAACAAAAGCCTCGGGGATCCCCCGAGGCTTTTGTTTTCTCTAATACCGATTACCTTACGCTGGCCGCTGAGGATCGCCGAAGTGTCCCCAAAGTTCCTTGCCTTTCTCCTTGATGCCCCCGATCTGCTCCGGCCTGAACCACTTCGCATGACCGTCCGCAAATACGAAGTTACCGCCACCTTGATGCCGCACGGTCAGCGCATTGCTATCCCCGAGCGGCCCGGCGCACGCAGTATCCGGGAAGCAAATAGTGCAGTAGAGCGCAGGCCAGCCTGCCCCTGCCGTTCCGCATGTGTTCGTCCCGTTGGTTGGCACTCCAGCATCCCCTAATACCATCGTTTCCGCAGGACGCTCGATGGAGGCAAGGGTACGCGGGCTTACACAGGCACCGGAATTTGGCAGAGGCTGCATACATCGAAGCATGTGGCGATAGTTTACCCCGTACCCGTCACAGCGATATGACAACGATCCGCTGGACTTCGGCGCACTCGGGCAATGATATACGGCTTCATTTTTGATGTAGGTTTGCAGGATGTAAGGCCACTGATGCTCCGGCGCACACGGGTATTCGACGTAGGGCAGAAATGCCTCGTCATAATCCTGGGCATACATCATTACAGCATTGGCAAGCTGCTTGCAGTTGGAGAGGCAGGAGATGGCGCGGGCCTTTTCTCTGGCCTGGGCAAATACAGGAAAGAGAATCGCCGCCAATATCGCTATGATGGCGATAACCACTAG
>JADLDR010000190.1 GCA_020846535.1 Armatimonadota bacterium
GTTCGCCCCTACGGATCGGGCAAGATCGTTCCAAATCTTAACCTTGACTCCAACGCCCTGCTTAGGAGAGGGGAAACCGGCCTCTTCAACCCGCTCTCGTCGCCAAGCTCCTTCCCTCTCCGCCCGGGAGAGGGAGGGCCGAGGTGGGTGCGCTACTTTTTAACCAACTTGGACACAGCCACTGCATCCGGGCTTCTTGACAATCCACTTTCGGGAGTGTTATATTCTTTGGGGATAACCGAGGGGAGGAAGGCATGGAAGACCGTTTGCAGGTGTTCGCCGGGCGCTCCAACCCGGCGCTGGCGCAGGAGATTTGCGATTATCTGGGGATTCCGCTGGGGCAGGTATCCATCCAGTGCTTCTCCAATGACAACATTTTCATTCAGATTCAGGAGAGCGTCCGCGAGAAGGATGTGTTCGTGATGCAGTCCTTTTCCGCGCCGGCCAGCGAGCATATCCTGGAACTGCTCATCATGCTGGACGCATTGAGAGGGGCCTCGGCCAGACGTATCACGGCGGTCATTCCCTACTTTTCCTACGCCCGCTCGGACAAGAAAGACCACCCTCGTATCTCCATTGCGGGCCGCCTGATGGCCGATCTGCTGGTGGCCGCCGGCGCGGACAGGGTGCTGACCATGACCCTCCACTCCCCGCAGGTACACGGCTTTTTCAGGATTCCCCTCGACCACCTCACCGCCGCGCCGGTGATCGCGGATTATTTCGAGAAGATGGGCCTGGAGGACTGCGTTGCCCTGGCTCCCGACGCCGGCAGCGCCAAACGCGCCGGAGATTATGCCGTGCGCCTCCACATCCCGATGGCCTTTATCGACAAACGCCGGGTCAGCGACCGGAAGGTGGAGATCGATGCAGTGGTGGGGAATGTGCGCGAGAAAAACGTTTTGATCTTCGATGACGAGATCGCTGCCGCCAGCTCGATGGTCGGAACGGTGGAGGCAATCCGGAAATACGGGATCAAAAACATCTACGCCGGGGCCACCCACGGCGTTTTCTGCGGCCCGGCCATCGAACGGCTCCGCGAGTCTCCCATCCACCAGATCGTGGTCACCAACACCGTCGCCCGCGGGCCGGAAAAGCACCTGGACAAAATCAAAACGCTCTCCGTCGCTCCTCTCTTCGGGGAAGCCATCAAGCGCATCCACACCGGAGAATCGGTCGGGGCGATGTTTACGGACAGGTGATCCCAAGAGGGCATCCATTTGATTTAAGGGCTTCCGGATGTAGGGGCGCGATGCATCGCGCCCCTACGTTTGTCTGAACTGGCGCGCTACTTCGTAATCACCGTCCCCATTTTCACCACTTCAAAATCCCGGCCCTTGACGCGCTTGAGGGTATCGATCTCTTCATCGTTCCAGCGGGAGTCGGGAGCGCCGTTCAGGAACCAGTTGCCGCCGTTGTCGGCCACGAACATGCCGTATTTCTTGAGCGCCCGGAGAATGACCTGGGCCGCGGGCGGAAAGCCGGCGATATCGTAATCGGCCTTGAGGCGAACGCGCATGCCCATCGGGGGAAGATTGGGGTCGGTCTGCCTGCTGGCGAAGTGGCGGGCCGGGGAGACGTAGGCCCTGCGGGATCGGGTGACCGTGAAGCGCAGGGCGTGGCGGATCTCCTTCCGCTCCATCACCTCGTCATAACGCACCAGGCCGGGGAAGATGGGCAGCCCGGCGGCATCGGCGGAAGTCCACCCGGCGGGGCGCAGCTTGTTGGAGTTCAGATCGAAGACGGCTCCGGAACCGGCCTGCCACCGCTTGCCCCCCTCCTGGGGCTGTACGGCGAACAGCTCGTATAAAATCCAGCTGTCCCGGTCGATCATCAGGATATGCCGGTCGCCTTTGGATTCCGGCCCCCCTTCGACGGGAGGGTTCGGCGGGATCGGATAGGGGCCGGGATCGCTTTCATCGGGATACTCGAAGGTGACGGGTATCTTGGGTTGGGTTCCTGGAACCACCACATAGGGAATGCCGTTCGGAGTACCGTTCCAGACCGTCCCGAAATCCGGGTGCAGGCTTTTGTCCGGGCCTATGCTGGCGACAATGGCATCCGAATTCGGATCGACGGGCAGTTTGGAAATATCCTGGTTCCAGGGATTGTTGTCCGGAAAGGGCCGTTTCCCGCCCAAGCTGGCTCCCACGCCGTAGCGCGATTTGCTCTCGGTCGGTTTGGTCGGCTGCTGCGCCCAGCACAGGGCGGCGATGCCGACCGCTGCCGCTCCCGCAAGGTATAGCGTCTTGTTCATGGCTTCTTCTCCTTATTTCCGGTCTTCCGGCACAGCCAGCCGGAGCGTCCAGTCGCCGAGAATGCCCCAGAAGCAGGCGCGTTTGCGCCCGATGCCGCCTCCGACCTTGTCGATATCTTTTTCCGTGGATTCCACCTCGAAATAGTGCGCCCAGGCATCCCCGAACGTCTTCCCTTCTCCCATCAGCCTGGCGAAGTCAGTGGGGAAATCGTAGAAGGTTTTGGCCCGGCCTATAAGAGATAAGCCCCTCCCGTAAAAGAGAAGGCTTTCGCCGCCCTGCCAGTGGGCATAGGCAGGGTGATTGTAGGGCAGAGAATCCGCGCCTGCGGGGGTCGTGATGTCGCATCCGAAGTGAAGATAAAAGCTGGCCCCATCGGGCAGGGCGCGATTTTCCCAGAGGGTTCTCAGAATCGCGAAATCCAGCTTGCCGGTGGCCCCCAGAGTCGGCACAAGCCGGTTTCCCTCGCGCAGCCAGGACCACGGCTGGGCCCCGCATTCCGCCTCCAGCGCCTTGACATCCTCCGTCTTCTTGAAGTGACTGCCCCAGGGGTCGCTGTGAGCGTTGACGGCTCGCATCACGGCAGGCTTCTTGAGCCACCGCACGAGCCCCAGCAGCGAAGCGGCGTCACCTGAAAGGTTGTAACCGGCCTCCCCGAAGCCCTTCCACTCCTGGCGCGATTCCGCCAGGGACGCCATCGCGCTGTCCAGTTCGTAGGCGGCTGCGGCAGGGATGAACTGCTGTCGGAAGGCCCCGCTCCGGTAGCGGTGGTTGCGGTCGAAATACTCGATCAGCAGTTTCTTCTCCAGCGCCGCGTCCCATTCCCAGATATCGAGGCCGCGGGGCGTCTCCTCTTCGCGGGCGAAAACGACGATTTGCGGGCGGCCCCCGGCATCGAGCAGCCCTTCGCCCGACGACCCGCGCACCCCCGCTTGCGGCCTCAGCGCGATATGGCGGGCATCGATGCGAGAAACTAAGATATCGGGACAGGGCATGGGATTGGGGCGTCGGCTGTCCGCCGGGGAGCATTCCTCGTTTTGCTGATCGTCCAGAGGGGTGAAATCTATTGTCCCGTCTTCCAGATGCTTGAGGGTATATTTGCCGTCGTTCAGGAAGAAGAAATCGCTGTACCGCAGGGTTCCGGTTTCATAATAGCGAGTGGAACCACCTTTCAGCCATTCGCCTTCCGGGGACTCCCCTTCGGGGAGTACGGCATCGGGGTAGACGACAATCGCCCAGGGCAACTCTTCCGGCCCCTGGCGGTAGACGCTTTCCCACCTGCCTTCCAGGTCGGCCAGGATGAGGTCGCTGCGCCCGGCGATCATTTCCGGCATGGAGCGAATCCTGAAGACGGCCTTGCCCCCGAAGCTCTCCTCTCCGGGCTTGCCCTGGTTG
Organism: Armatimonadota bacterium; assembly: GCA_020846535.1. GTDB lineage: Bacteria > Armatimonadota > JADLDR01 > JADLDR01 > JADLDR01 > JADLDR01. The sequence goes on from JADLDR010000190.1 coordinate 3,648, forward strand.
GCCGTCATTGACGTATACTGACGCCAGTTGTACTGGCGAACCAACATTGCCTCCGGGAAACTTCCCACCATCACCACACCGCGCAGCCCGGGAACGGCTTCCTTCACCTGCCGCAGATAGTCCCGGATCGCCAGAAGGGTTCTGCCGTCCTGATGATCCGGCCCGTCATAGACCTTCAGGGAGACGGTGGAAACGCTCCAGCCTTCCCGCGCCAGGTCTGTGGCAAAGTATTCAGGGAAGGGAGCAGATCGGGCAGGAGCCTCGGGTCGGCAAGAACCAGGACGGACCCGGCAGCCGCCGCAGGATCGGCATCGATATCCAGATCCTTGGCCCATCGGATCTCGATATTGCCGTCCCGGTTCGGGTCATGCCACCTGAACCGGAGGCCGATCTGCCGGAGGGCCTCCTTACGGGCCTGCACACCGTATCTCTCCCCCGCACGGGCAAGGGCAGGGACAAGCAACAGGACGAAGACCAGAAAAATGGCTTTTAACACCGAACCTCCTGATAATCTGACAATTTTGTTTGGCTTCCTTGTCTCTATAAGCGCCTTATGGTATGATCCCCGGAGCCTGGAAATCACAGGCTGCGTCATCCAGAGCCAGCACCCAATCGAAGCCGCGCCCGCGGGAAGGGGCTGCGAAAGTAAGCGTATCCGTGTTCGGGAATCGCCCTGCCGGAATGGCCGTTCCCTGGCGTGGGTCGAACCAGGTGGCATTCAGTTCTTTGGCAGCCAGCCTGCCGACGTTTACCGTGACCGTTCCGCCGATGGGAAGGTAAACCAGGGCATAGCTTCCGTCCGAGCCGCAGGTGGTGGCGATATAATTTACATCATTCGCCCCGGTGTCGGCAATGATCTGCCGGTCGGGAATGCGGAGGAAGAAAGGGCGGGATTCCATAAGCTGCCGGACGAGGCGCATCTGGGAGGCTCCCGGCAGATGGATCGCCTGCCGCCAGGGCGTCCGGGCGGCGGTGATGGGCTTTCGACCCGGCTGCCAGAACTGCCAGATGTCGTGACAACCGTAGGTGTGCCCATGCGCTCCGACGAAGAGCGCGCTGTAGGCGGCCTGGCGGACATCGCATTCGTCGTACCAGCCGTTTTCGGGGTTGAAGCCGATGGGATGATCCTCGTAGCGGGGTTCGCCGTCCATGCAGGGCTTGGGCGGGATCCGGATATAGTCCTGTGCGATGCGGATGTAGTTGTCGAGTTCCCTTCGCCCGTGGCCCGACTGGATCATATTGAAATCGAGCCAGTCATCCTCATGAAACCAGGTGGAGGACGCCTGCTCGCCGCCGGGGTGATAGGTCATCAGATGGCGGCCCAGGTCTCCTTCCTCAAGCCCGAGGGCCATCGCCCGCCAGGTATCCGTCACGCCGTCCGCGGGACTGTCGCCTCCCAGGATCCAGATGACCGGCTTGTCCCGGTATCGCTCTCCCAGGAATTGACCATACAGGCGGGCGTTTTCGGGCCTGAAAATGACGGGGCTGGAGGTCTCCCAGGACGCGGTGGTGACATACCGCCCCCAGGTCGGCAGCATCCCGATATAAAGCCCCAGGGAAGCCGCTTTTTCCACAATATAATCCACATGCCGGAAGTAATTCTCATCGGGCCGGGCCGGGTCGTTTTCGATCAGGGGCGTATGCCCGTAAGGGTTGGGATCGTTCAGGCCGTCCAGTTCGGCCAGCGCCACCGCCTGGATGACGGAAAACCCTTTCCGCGCCCTGTCCTCCAGGTAAAGATCGGCCTCCTCCCGGGTCAGGCGGTGAAACAGCTCCCAGGCGGTGTCTCCCAGATAGAAGAAGGGCCTGCCGTCATCATGGACGAGGAAGCGGCGGTTGCCGCTGATTCTGAGCATGGATGCCTCCCATTATAACTCAACTTACTCCCGTTCCACCGACCAGAGGGTCTGCTTTTCCGGAAAGCCTTTGATGTCGCAGTCCGGGTACTCTATCCAGGCCAGCTTCCGGTGGGCTTCCTCTTTGACCTGCTCGATATCCTCTCTGGCGCGGGCGCTGACCCATATCTCCGGGCCGGGGATGCACTGCTCGATGCGGGCGGTGTAATTGACCATAGCGCCGAAGGCGTCCTCCGCCTCGATCTTCACCGGGCCGATATGGATGCCTGCCCGGATGCGGATCCGTTCGTGGCCGGTGTCGGCATGGAGGGCCAGGGCGAAATCGAGGGCATCCACCGCCGTGCGGAAGGCCACCATAAAGGCGTCCCCGATGGTTTTGATCTCATGACCCTGGAAGTCCTCCACCAGGCGGCGCACTCGCAGGAAGTGCGTTCGGCGGACCCGGTTCATCTCCTCATTGCCCAGGGCGTTCCAGAGCGATGTGGAGCCGACCACATCGGTAAAGACGAGCGCCAGGGTGGTGCGGGAGGATCCGGCCCACTTGCGAAAGGTCTGGGTTCGCATCTCGGCGGCGGCGGAGACCAGCCCCGCGTCCAGTTCCCGCTGGCTGTCCGCAGCCCGGTCCATCTCCGGGACGGCGGCGGAAGGCAGGCGCTCCGCGGCGGCGGTCAGGGGGATGGTTTCCCCGCAGACATTGCATTCGATCCAGTCGAAGCCGCGCTCCCGGCGGCGCTGGATCTGAAGGTCCGTGACCGGGGTATCGCATCCGGGGCAGGCGAGGAGGCGCTTCATGCGAATGCTGCCCGGCAGGGCGCGGCGGTTCAGGTGGACGGCGATGTAGTCTTCAAACTGGAAGCGGGTTTCCTGGCTGGCCCCGTCATTGTAAAACAGGGTGATCTCCCCCCGACCCTCCTCCGTCTCACGCAGGATCATGCCGCACTGCCCGCCAACCTTGGCGGTGTAGGTGGCCGCGTTTTTCCACATCTCCTTTTTGGCGAAGAGGCTGCTGTGGGCCAGGCGCACGGCGAGGGTGGCGTAGATATTCAGCACCGGCCCCTCGAAGGAGAAGACCGCCGCCTTGCCGGATGGTTCGAGCAGGTCGGGGTACTCGCGGGTCAGTTGGGAGGGAAAGACCAGGTGCAGCCCGTCGTCGGCTGGCTCGCGAAGGGCGATCTCATGGCGCAGGAGGTCTTCCACAGTGGCGATCAGGAGGAGCCGTTCCTGTTCCTTATCCTTCAGGTGTTCGTCCGCTGCCATGCGGAAGGCCCCGGAGCGGGCCGCCTCTTCGGGCAGGCTGCCCATGCCGTCCGGCTCCTCTTTGGCGGCATTGACCATGGCCGAGGCGTAGGCGTCGAGCAGTTCGGGCTGCAAGAGGACCAGGCTTCCGAAGCTGAGGCGGCAGATCAGGCCGCGCCATTCCACCCGCCCGATGCAGGTCTCGAACTGGGCGCGAATGTCTCTGGATTCGGCGGGCGCTTCCCTGCTCTTCAGAAAGGCATGGTAGAGGTCTTCCACCGAAGAGAGTACCCGCCCGGCCTCCTTTTCGGAAACCAGGAAGGCTTTGATGCGCTGGAAGAGTTCGTTGGAGCTGACTTTCGGCAGGGAATCCCAGTCGATGGCCTCCCGCACAGCCCGGGCCAATGCGGGAACGTTCCATCCCTCGCGGGCGCTCGTCTCAAAATACCGCTCGAAGCCGAGTTCCTTGACCAGCGATTCGATGCGGACGCGGCTGGCCGCCACCCCCTGCCGGTCGACCCGGGCGGCCACCAGAAACTTCTTGACCGGAGGGGCCGCCCCGCCCTGGAGCCGCTCCGCCTGCCGGAGCGCCCTGTCCCAGTGGTAGACTCCGGCAAAGGGGTCGGTCTCGCTGTGGGCGTCGAAGACCACCAGAGCGGCGGCGACCTCGTTCAGATGCAGTTGGTGGATGAGGCGATAGCCGGGCTGGCCTGCCAGGTCCCAGAGGAGCGTTTCCCGGGTTTCCTTCCGGCCTCCCTCTGCCTCCACCTCCCGGCTGTCGAACAGCCAGACGCGCCGCCCGTGTGTGGAATCGGTGGGGGAGAACTCCTGGCCCGAGAGTACCAGCCCCAGCCCGGACTTGCCCACACCGGTGTCACCGACCAGAACCACCTTGGCATTGGCATAGTGAACCGTCCGGAAATCGCCGCCGGGCAGATAGGACGGAATTGTCGGGCCGGTTCCGCAGAGGATATCGCGGTCGATATCCCAGATGCGGACGCTGTTTTCGTCGCCCAGGGTCGCGAGGGCCAGTTCTTTCGGATGGAAGACAGGGTTGGGATGGGTGTCCTCCCCGCACGGTTCCTCCAGGACGGCCACCGTTTCCCAGGGGTCGGAACGCCAGATCCGGATCGTGCCGTCCAGAGATTTGGAGGCCAGGAAGGAGCCGTCCGGGGAAAAGGAGACACAGCAGACGTTTTTTGTATGGCCTTCCAGAACTCCGGTCGGCCTGCCGGTATAGGGATCCCAGAGGCGGATGGTGCGGTCCTCGGAGGTGGAAGCCAGGATGCTGCCGTCCGGCGACCAATCGACGCTGTGTACCCAGAGGAAATGCCCCTCCAGGGAGCGCACCATCTCCCCGGTCTCCCCGTCCCAGAGGCGGATGATGCCGTCCCCGGCGGAGGCCAGGAGATCGCCCTCCGGCGACCAGGCCACGCTCAGCACCCAGACGGAATGGCCTTCTTTCTTCCAGACCGCTCTCCCGGTGCGGGCGTCCCAGACACAGATCGTGGTGTCTCCGGAGCCGGTGGCGATTCGCTGGCCTTCCGGAGACCAGTCCGCCGCATTGATCTGATCGCTGTGCCCCTCCAGCCTCAGAATCGGCTTGCCCGCCTGAATGTCCCACAGGCAAACCGTGCTGTCCACCGACCCGGAGGCCAGCCGGTAGCCCTCCGGCGACCAGGCCAGGGCGATCACCGGCGCGGTATGGCCTCTCAGGACGCGGCGGGACTTCCCGGCAGCCCCATCCCACAGCCGGACAGCCGCATCCGCCCCGCCGGAGGCCAGCAGTTTCCCCTCCGGCGACCAGGCCAGGCGGCCCACCGGCTTTTTGTGCCCTTTCAGGGTATGCCGCAGAGAGAAACCGGGCGGAATCGGGTTGTTTGCGTGATCAGGGGTCATGGTTTTTCATCGAGCGCCGGGCGGATGAGAGCTTAAATCGGAAAAAGCCGCTTCAGATCCTCGGGGGAGGGCTGAGAGCCATATTCGCTGATCTGGAAGGCTTCGGCATATTGGCAGGTATTGCCCGGGTACTGGGCATCGAGCCGGGCGGCATGGGCGTCGCGAACGGCCCTGTTGCGGCGGCAGGTGGAGTTCAGCACGAACTGCCAGCGGCCTTCCTCGTCTTTGGGCGTATTGGCGAAATCGCCGTGGTTAAAGGGCAGCCACTCGAAGAACTGCGATTCGTGGGCGACGGCCATCCGGGCCTTGTCCTCGATCACATCATCTATCGGGACAACGACATCGGCCCGGAAGGGAGCCGTCTCCGTGAAGCTGTCCTGCCAGTAGGCAAAAACAGGCATCCGGTTGAGATGGCGAACATCCGGGCACATGAGGGGAACGGTCAGCATATAGGTGGCGTCCAGCACCAACTGCGCGGTATAGCGGTGGTCCCGGTGGTAATCCACCGGGCGGTTGAGCAGCACGATATCAGGCCCCTTGCCGGGCGGGCCGGAAGAACGGATGAGCCGGATCATGGCCTCGGTGGACGGGATATCGACATACACATCGCCATCGTGAATGCCCATCGTCTCCCAGGTGGCTCCGATCACCGCAGCCGAATTGGCCGCTTCCTTCGTCCTGCGGGCCGCCAGCTTCGAGCGGTCCTGGCGGTATTCCTCCGTGTAATGGCCCCGGTCGCCGTTGGTTACCGAGATCAGGTGAACGATATCGCCTCTCTGGCAGTAGCGGGCCGCTGTTCCGCCCACGCTGAATTCCGCGTCGTCGGGGTGCGCCCCGATACATAACACGTATAAGGACATAGTGGCTTGCTCCTCTCTTTTCCCCTTTTATTTCGCACCGAGGGGCCGATTTCCTTTTTTACGCCGGGCGCTCCGGTTGCAGGAGAAGGCAGGGCGGCAGAGAACGAATATCGTTGGGTTTTCAGAGAACGCTACGCTTCAGGAGGAACATAGCATGGATTACGACTACCTGGATATCGCCAAAATGATCGATCATTCGCTGTTGAATCCCGCGTTTACGGCGGCTGATCTGGAAGAAGGATGCCGGGCCGCCCTGAAATACGATACGGCCAGCGTGTGCATCATGCCCTATTATCTCAGGCGGTGCGCCGATATCCTGAAGGGGAGCGGCGTCAAGGCCGGAACCACGGTCGGGTTCCCTCACGGCGGGCACACCACGGCCACCAAAGCGGTGGAGGCGCGGCAGGCCCTGGAGGACGGCGCGGAAGAGCTGGATATGGTCGTCAATATCGGCAGGGCGCTGAGCGGGGAGTGGGATTACGTTACGGAGGACATCCGGGCCGTCCTGGAGGCGGCCCACGCCGCCGGGCGCAAGATCAAGGTGATCTTCGAGAACTGCTACCTGAAGGAAGCCGAAAAGATACGCCTCTGCGAGATCTGCGGGGAACTGGGGGCGGACTGGGTGAAAACCTCCACCGGCTACGGCACAGGGGGAGCCACCACGGAAGACCTGATCCTGATGCGCCGCCATTCGCCACCCCATGTGCAGGTGAAGGCTGCCGGGGGCATCCGCGACCTGGACGGCCTGCTGGCCGTGCGATCCCTGGGCGTGACCCGCGTGGGAGCCTCCCGCACAGCCGATATCCTGGAAGAGTGCAGGCGCAGGCTGGGAATATAGAGAGAACGCCATGCCATATCCGTTCATGCTGTGGGGGCTTTTCCTGTCGGCCCTGTCGCCCGCCCCGGCGCAGGAAATCCCTTACGCCGTCGCGCCCTGGCCGGAAAATGACCGGGGGAACCACCGCGCCGTGGTGCGGGCGGCGGCAAAAGCCGATGCGGTCAGAGCGCATATCCCCTGGCGGCGGCGGGACCGACAGCCGGAGGCGAAGGATGTCCGCGTCTACAATTCGGCCACCGGACAGCGGGTGATGAATGTCTTCCGGGCGAGCGTGACGCGAGAATACGGCGAAATCGTGTTCCAGCCCGCCACCGCGCCCGGGGAGTATGAAGTCTATTGCCTGCCCTACAACCCCGGGTAGTCTCCCTAAAATGAGTTGAAATATGGAACAACCCCTATATCAACTTATAGGGGAGGGTGTCATGGTATCGTCGGTTGTTCCGGCGGGGTCCTTCTGTTGGAACCCCGCCTGTTCGCAATATGGACTTGTCGGTCAGAAGACGCTGCGCAAGTTCGGCGTCACCCGCAAAGGCGTCCAGCGCTGGCAGTGCAAGACCTGCCAGAAGGTAGTTGTCGCCACGAAAGGTACGGTCTTCTATGGGAGGCATCACACGCCGGAAACGATTGTCGAATGCTTGGCTTTGGCAGCGGAGCGGATCTCGTTGGCTGCCATCCATCGCACAAAGGGCATCAAAGAAGAGACCCTGACCGCCTGGATGCAGGCCGCAGCCACCCACTATGAGGCGGTGGAAGCCCGGTTGCTGACGGGCTATCAGCCCGGATGCGTGCAGATGGACGCCCTCTAGACGTATGTCGGGCACAAAGGCGCTAAAGGGGGCACACGGACGTCCCCGAGCGCGGCGAGTTCTGGCGGGGTATGGCGATAGAGACCCGGACGCGCTTGCGGATCGGGCGCGCGATCATCAAGACGGAAGCGGAAGCCGCCGTGCAGATGATGCAGCAACTCAAGGAACGTTCCGTGACGGCCCCGCCTCCAGCGCTCGTCACCGATGGCAATGGGGCCTATCGGGAGGCCCTGGTCGCGACCTATGGCACGGTGCCCCCGTATGGCGGGCGGGGGCGTCCGCCGGTACACCCGCAGCCTGCCGCCGACTGGCAATACGTTCAGGTGGTCCAAGAGCGCGAGGGGAACCGGGTGGTCGGGATGTCCGTGAAGGTGGTCTACGGCGATCCCGACCTGACCCCGGCCGCTCTGGGCGCGCGCACCGCTTATGTCGAGCGGACGAATCTCACCCGTCGGCAGATGACCGGACGCCTGGTGCGCAAGACCCTCTCCTTCTCCAAGCAAGTGGGGGCGTTGCGGGATGCCGCCTGCTGGGAGGATGGGGTCTATACGCTGACCCGTCCGCTCAAGAGCTTGCGGCAGGAAGGCCGACAGGGACAGGTGCGCTGGCAACGGCGTACGCCCGCGATGGCGGCGGGATTAACGGACCATATCTGGACTGTCAAGGAACTCTTATCGATGGTGGTCGCTCCCACCATCAACTCAATCTAGGGAGACTACCGACATTTTATTGGACTTTTTAACTGTCAGACATAGTCTTGAAAGTGGATGGAAAAGCGGTTTTGAGGTTTATGATAAACTCGTTGGTTGCGATAAGCACAGTTCGAACCAAGTGCGCGGTTTGGATACTTACGAAATATTTACGAAATATTTACGAAAAAGTGCAATAAACTTCTCATATCTCTTAAAGCTGCTACTCCTCAAAGGTAATAAACAAATGCGCCGCATTCCCAGAACCCGAACCATTCCGCCCGAAAAGCGTTATCGGATTTTTGAGCGGGTCGCCGAGGTAGCGTTAGGGGAAAGCTTCATTGTGAAGACGATCAACTTCCGCACCCCGATCATCCGCACGCCGAAGGACGCAAATCCGGCGGAGTACCGGGAGAGGGAGGAGACCGGCCCCATCTTCATTCAGGGCATCCGGCCCGGGGATGCGCTGGCTGTCCATATCGAGGCCGTCCAGCCGGTCGGCCACGCCAGCGGCGGATGGTGGAGCGATCCCAGGGTCAATTCCTTCCTGGAAATCAAAGAGGGATTCGTCCGCTTCCCCGGCGGGCTGAGAGCGCCCCTCCATATGATGATCGGGGATATCTATGTGACGCCCCGGGAGCCTGTCCCGAACCCCTGGGACAACGGCGGGAACATGGACTTCCGGGATATGGCCCCGGGCAACACGCTTTGCCTGAAGGCCGAAAGGGATGGCGGCCTGCTGGTTCTCGGCGATGCCCACGCGGCCCAGGGAGACGGCGAAATCCTGGGCCTTGCCGCCGAGTGCGCCGCCGATATGACGCTTCGCATCACCCGGGAGGAAACCTGCCTCTCCGACCGGCCCGTAATTTTCAAGTCTGACGGCTTCGTCGCTTTGGCCTGCCGCCCCGAGTACGCTCAGGCCCGCGACCTCGCCGCCCGGGACGCCTCCCGCATTCTCACCCGCCGGACCGTCCGCACCGAGGAAGAAGCCTTTCTCTACGTTACCACGGTCGGGAGCCTGCGAAACGGGGCGGTCTGGGGCATGGGCCGCTCCGAGCCGGGCCGAGCGCAGTCGATGCCGCTGGCGGTGGGGGTGGAAGTGGGTTGGCCGAGGTAAAAATCGGAGCGGACCTTGTTGGCTTTTTGTATTATTGCGAGGTATAATTTAACAAACACACTGATATATTCGAGGCGGCCATGCAAGCAATCCATATTCAAAAAGAGGTTGAGGTGGACGGGGAAGTTACCTTGAAAGGGCTACCCTATAAAAAAGGCCAGCGCGTCGAGCTAATTGTCGTATTCGAGCCGCAGCTAGATTCGGAGACCTCATTGAAGACTGTGGGAGACCTTTTGGAATCCGGTCTGGTCGGTATCTGGAAAGACCGTGTGGATATCGGCGACAGCGTAGAGTATGCTCGCCATCTACGCGAAGAAGATCAAAGCCGAGACAGCAGCCAATGATATTCCCGGATACCGATGTGCTTGTAGATGTGTTTCGCCAGCATCCGCCTGCTGTCGTCTGGCTCCATTCTATAGCCAATGAATCCATAATATTGTCTGGTTTCGTGGCAATGGAACTCATACAGGGATGCCGGAACAAGCAAGAGCAGCAGTTGGCAGAAATAAGGGAAATCCGTATTTTAATCCAACAATTTTATTCGAGCAGAAGGAATTTCCAGGCTAAGTGAAGAAGGATTTATAAGACATGAAGCAACACGAGTAGCTCAAACGGGAGGAACAAAATCATAATGGCGATTAATTTGTTGGATAAAGTCATCGATCCGTTCTATAGATACAAATTCGGTAGCGCATATCTAGGTGACAGTCTTGAATTATGCTCTTATATCCCTGATGATTCCATTAACTTAATAATTACATCCCCCCCATTTGCATTAACAAGCAAAAAAGAATATGGTAATAAATCCTCTGAAGAGTATGTAGATTGGTTTATTGAATTCGGTCACGAATTTAAGCGTATATTAACGGAAGATGGATCTCTTGTTATTGATTTAGGTGGAGCTTATCTACCTGGTCGTCCAGTTAGAAGCCTTTACCAGTATGAGCTGCTCATTCGTTTGTGTAAGGAGGTAGGTTTTAATCTAGCACAAGAGTTTTTTCATTATAACCCCGCTCGATTACCTGCCCCTGCTGAATGGGTGAATGTTCGGCGCATACGTGTCAAAGATTCTGTAAATGTGGTATGGTGGTTATCTAAGTCAGAATATCCTAAAGCAAATAATAAGAATGTTCTACGTGAATATACCGATGCTATGAAACGCCTATTAGAGCGGGGATATAAAGCGAAATTACGTCCTTCCGGTCACAATATAACGCATAAGTTTTCTTGGAATAATGAGGGAGCTATTCCGCCAAATTTATTAGAATTAGGAAATAATGATTCAAACAGTGGCTATATGATAGGATGCAAAGAAGCAGGCATTAAGCCTCATCCTGCTAAATTTCCCGCTCGTTTCGTCGAATTTTTCGTTAAATTTCTTACGGAAGAAGGCGATCTTATACTTGATCCTTTTGCTGGATCAAATACAACTGGTTACGTAGCTGAAAATTTAGCCAGGCGCTGGATCGCTTTCGAAATAGTAGAGGCTTATTTAGAAGGAAGTCGCTTTAGATTTGATATAGGCAAATATCATCAAAATGATTTGGTTGCTGCTACTTTTGATGGTAATCTTTTTTCTGAACAGGTATAAATGCTATGGCTAATCTACATAAAGTAACAATAAGGAACAAAGTAATCGATGCCATTCATCAATGTGGATGGAGTGTTCTCATATTATCTGAGTTGGATAAAAATCCATTTTTCAAACTCAGAGTGTATAATAATGAGTCAAGATATAATTTAAAGATATACAGTTGGAATCTTTCATATGGAGGCAAATCGCGCAGTAAGGACGAATACCGAATACAGGTAAAAATTAATCGAGATGACCCAAACCTTAATAGATTCATAGTTGAGGTGGGATATAAAATACTGATCATAGGCTATTCAGATGAATATAATGTATTTGCAGCATTTAATTTTAATAAACATTTATCCACACTAGCCTATTCTGCTTCATTCCAGATCAAACTTGACACTCTCATAAACGCCAGCCGAAATGGAATTGATACTCATAATAAAGATAACAACGAACTAGCTATAGCTTTTAGACCAGATTTTATTATTGATTATATAGAAAACTTGCAAGAATTACATGCATTTGGTGAATCAATAACTGAATCTAATCAATTAAGGAAACTAATAGCTGAACCAACAGAAATTAACAATGAAATACTTGGTAGGTTTAGCGGAAAACGAGGAAGTATTGTAAAAACCATTACTAGAAGGGCTAGGAACGCATCATTTAATGGCCGTGTCTTGAAAGCATATAATTATAGCTGTGCTTTTTGCGGGATTCAATTGAAGTTGGTAGACGCAGCGCATATTTTGCCGGTAGCTCATGAGGATTCTACCGATGAAACAGCTAATGGTGTTGCATTATGTCCCTTACATCATCGTGCTTTCGATGGGGCGCTAGTGGCATTTGATTCGAATTACAAAACTCATATTAATAGGCGAAGATTGGAAGATTTGATAAAACTAGAACTCGATGGGGGCATTGATCTTTTTAAAAGAAGCTTACAATCCCATATAAACATACCAGACGCACCCATTGAGAGACCAAATAAACAATATATTAACAAGGCGAATAAGTTCAAAGGCTGGAATCTTATATAGTATACCCTTGTATGTACCTATAGTAAGCAACCCACCTCAGCGGCGTACGCCAGAGCAGCATCGATTTGCTCGATGGTCACATCGTATTCCCTGATAACTTCTTCCTTGCTCATCCCGCCTGCCAGGGATCCGATCACAATAGAAACCGGAACTCGTGTTCCGTTAAAACTGGAATGCCATGATGGATATCCGAATTGACGCTGATATATGGAGCAATTTCCATAGAGTTCACCTTCTTCCTCGAATGTATAATTATGTTATACCTATAATCATTGGAATCGTCAAGTTCTACTTCCCATACGCCGCTTCCTGAATCACGAACCGATTCACTCCCTCGATCCGCCTGCGCGGGAAGAAGCATTCCTCTGTTTGGTAACCTGTAATTTTCAGGCCGTGGTCTTCCTTCAGGATGATCAGGCTGTTATCGCCCTGCGCCTCGATACGGCTGATTTCATAGGCATGGGTATGGCCGCTGCCGTGAGTCACGATCATCCACCGGCCTGCAAGAGTCTCTCCCCGGGGCAGGCGGGCTGCGGTCAGGAAAGCGTTTTCGGAGGCTCCTGCGGCTTTTCGGACAGCGGAAAGGAGCGTTCCCTCATAGCGTGGCTGCGGAAGGGATAGGGTAAAGCGGCCTTTCGCCACCCGGGAGCCGTCAACCAGCCATGCGCCCGTGATTTTGCGCCCCTTTTCCCGCAGCACGGCCAGCCGGCCTTCCATCGTGATGCCTCCGGGCAGCTTGCGCTTCAGGTAGGGCGGCTGATCCAGGGTGCTGATGAGGGTGTCTGTATATTCCCCGTGCTTCACCTGGACGACGGCGCTCTTTTCGGTGAAGGCCAGCCAGCGAACGCTGTCGAGGAAAGGCTTGCCGGCATACGGCTCATGAACGACCCCGAAGAGGCTGGCGAGGGGCGCTTCTCCCTGCCGCCGCACGATTAGGTGCGGCATCCAGTAGTCGTAAACTTTCGCGTCGTCACCTTCCGCCTGGCGAATCCGAGGCGATTGGCCGAGGAAGGCTTCCATCCCTTTCTGACCGTTCAGGTGGATCCGGACGCCGCGTTTCGGCTCGCCGGAGGCGTAGCGAAAATCGACGGTGAAAGGCTTTTCGGCTTTTCCCTGCCTCACCTGCCGGACCAGGCCGTAGGGAAAAATTGCGGAGGACTCCCCAACCGGCTCGATCCATTCCTCTCCGGCCTCCAGCATCCCGCCTTCTTTGCCTGTCAGGGGAAGCGAGCAGGCGGCGGTCATATCGGCTTCGGCGCTGCCGTGCGCCGTCCAGTCATGCTTTGCGCCGCCCCGGATGCGGAAAAGGTCCAGCACGTACGCCTGCGTCTCCGAGACGCGCACCAGGAGAATCTGCCGCCGGTAGACTTCGACCTTTCCGGGATAGGCCCTTTGCCCGCTCGCTTCTACGGCGGCGATGCCGCGGAGATCGGGCACATACAAGAGAAGATCGCCGTCGGAGTCGGAGACATTCTGATTGCCGCGGTCGATTACCACGGTGTTGTGGGCCAGGGTGGCAAGCGACCAGCCGCGCAGTTTGGTGTGGGTATAGCCGATGTCACTGAGCATTTCGCCGCCGTGGGCGAAGAGGGAGAAGTTCAGGCTGTCCGCATGGGCGTGGCCGTAGCCTCCGGAGAAGTGAAGCTGAGCCTGCAACTGGCCGCTCCCCTTCCCGCAGCCCAACGAAGCGTGGCCGAAGCCCGGCAGCAGGCTCGAAGCGGTTTCCGGGCGGGCCGGGCTGTAGGTGGAAGCGGCCCAGGAATCGTGTGCCGGGCAGATGCGGCCATCGGGATAGGCGATCCGGTCCGGAGCGACCAGCGCTTTTGCCAGGTGGGGAAGCTGCCGCTCCATATCCACATCGGCCAGATGGAGGCCGTCGAGGGGATGCCTGTAGCCGGGAGGGTCGCTGTAGCCTTTCAGAGCCTCGATGACAGGTCGGACGGCCCAGACGACCTGGTAATGGTAGGACGGCGCTTCACACCACATGCCGTCATAGAAGAACTTCTCCTCCAGCATCTGGCTCAGCCAGCGGTAGCCCCAGTGAACATAGCCCGGTTCCCCGACAATGCGCCCGATCCGTACCATGCCATTGATGTAGTAAGGAGCCATGTTGTTGAAGTGTTCGCCCTCCGGCTCCTTTCCGAAGGTCAGAACATAATCGATGGTCGCCCGGAAGAAATCCTTTTCGATCTGAGACCGCACATCGATGCCCCGCTCCTGCGACAACTTTTCGATTTCTCCGCTGTCATAGATCAGGTCATACGCTTCGGGCAGCATGGCGGGAACTTCTTCGGGCATCCAGCGGCCCCATTTGCCGCCTTCATAGGGGTAGGGCGGCTGCGGGGCAGCGATTTCGCGGCGCTGATAGGGCCACTGCTTCAGGACGGCCATGCGGGGATAGCTCTCGGCGAAGCGGTGCAGGATGAGGAGGGACCGGCGGGCGTATTGAGCCTTGCCGGTGGCGCGGTAGGCGCGCGCCAGGGCCAGGCACTGCCGGACGAACCAGTCCCGGCGGTAATGATCCGCGCATGCCTCCAGCCAGTAATCGCGCCCGGTTTGCTCGTCCAGATAGTAGCGGTAGGAGACAGGCTCCCCCAGAGCGTTCCTGCCCTCGGCGGTGCGGTTCGGAGCGTACCGGTCGCCCGGATACACCTGGTCGCAGAAGCGGCATTCGATCTCGAACGGCTTTTCTATCGTCCACTCGAACGGATTGTTTTCCTGCTGCCCGCCGGAGCAGTTCGGGCAGCCGCAGAAGAGGACGGTGGTTTTGGCGGGAATCAGGCGGAGCGTTTCGGCCTCATCCATCGCCATGACACGGCTGACCGCCTGCTCGTATTCGGAGGCTTTCCCCGGATCGATATCGTAACGGAAGACAGGATGTTTCATAACGTTTTTCTCTTGAGCCGCCGAAGGCGGGAGAGGGGCGGCGACCAGCAGGGCAAGCAGGACTATCCAGGATAGTTTCACGGGCTTCTCCTTATGACGGGCTGCCGGAGACATATTTCTCCATCATCTCGATCTGCCGGGGAGTGCCGATGACGATCAGCTCATCGCCCTGCCGGAGCGTAAAGTCCATACCCGGGTTGGCGTGAATCTCGTCCCCGGCGCGGCGCACGGCGATGATATTGACCCCGGTGGCCTCTCGGATGCCGCAGTATTGAAGGGTTTTCCCCACGAACGGGGCCGACTCCGCGATCCGGATATCGGCGATATCCAGGGCGAAGCTGTCCGAGTGTAGCACCAGTTCGAGGAAATCCATCACCCGGGGCTTGAGAACGGCAGCCGCGATCCGGCGGCCTCCCAGGGTATAAGGCGACATCACCCGGTCGGCCCCGGCCCTCCGCAGCTTATCCTCGTTCTCCTCCCGGATCGAACGGGCCACGATGAAGAGGTTGGGATTCAGGCCGCGGGCGGTGAGGACGATAAAGACGTTCTCCTCATCGGTGGGATTGACGGCGATCAAGCCTCTGGCCCGTTCGATGCCCGCTTTGAGGAGGATTTCGTCTTCGCTGGCTTTGCCCTGCACGAAGGGGATATTGTTCTGGACGAGCCGGGGAAACTGTTCCGGGTTGGATTCCACCTCCACCAGAGGCATGCCGTTTTTTTGTAGATCGCCGACGATCTGCTTGCCCATCCTGCCGTACCCGCAGATGATATAGTGATCCTTCAGGCTGGCGATAAGCTGATCCATTTTCTTTCTCCTCTCCTGCTCCTCGGCGACCACCAGAATTTCCGCCGCCTCCGATGCAGCGTTACGGAAGGGCAGGAAGACGATATCGGCCCCGCCCTCTTTGAGTTCCCGGACCTCCTGGGATCGGTGAGATGTGACCGCGATGCTGCCCCGGTAGCCGTGATGTCTCAGGGCATGGATGAGCGTCCGATTGATGGCCGCATCGGGAACGGAACTGATGATCCATCGCGCTTTCGAGAGGCCCAGCATGGCCGGGAATTCCGGGTCTTCCGCATCCCCGAACCAGGCCATCCAGCCCCGCCGGTTCCACCGCTTCACGGCCTGCGGGTCGAAGTCCACGCCCAGGACGGCGCGGTTCTGGGCCAGAAGCTCGTATCCGAGCGCGCTGCCATAGCGCCCCAGGCCGAAGAGGACGACCTCCGCCTGCTTCGCCAGCGCGGCGCGGCTGTCCTCCATCTGCTCCCGGGCCGTCATGCTGCGCTCCAGGAAGCGCAGATAGGGGGAGAGGCGGTTATAGAGTTCGTGCGAGCAGGCGATGAGGTGGCTGGAGACGGCGATGGTGATCAGACCGATCAGGGTGATCATTCCCATTTCGCGGTCGCCGATGCGGCCCAGGCTCTTGCCCAGGGCGGCGAGGATCAGGGAGAATTCGGAAACCTGGGCCAGCGAAAGGCCCGTCAGAAAGCCGCTGCGCCGCCGGTATCCCATCAGGCCCATGATCCCCATCACAATAAGTGGCTTGATGACCAGCACAAAGAGCGAAAGGGCGGCGGCGGCCACGATGCCTGATCCCATACTCTTCAGGTTCAGGCTGATGCCCAGTTCCACGAAGAAGAAGAGAAGCAAAAAGTCCCGGAGGCTGACCAGCCGCGCCCCCAGGGATTCCCGGTAGGGCGTGGAGGCCAGCGAAACCCCGGCGAGGAAGGCTCCGACTTCCTTGCTCAGCCCCAGCATGCCGCTTGCCAGCGCCAGCCCCAGCGCCCATGCGATGGCGAAAAGCACCAGCAGTTCGGTCGACCGGGCCAGCAGATCCATGAGGCGCGGCAGCGCCCAGCGCATCATCACTCCCAGGAGGGACAGCAAGGCTACGGTTTTCGCAATCAAAGCCAGCAGGCCGCTCTCAGGGCCGGAGCCGGTCATCAAAATCATTACGGCGATCACGATCACATCCTGGACGATCAGAATGCCGACCGCGATGCGCCCGTGAAGGGAATCGGCCTCGCGTTTATCGGAGAGGAGCTTGACCACCACAATGGTGCTGGAGAAGGCCAGGGCGATTGCGATGAAAAAGGCGGCCTGGACCGTCATGCCCAGAGCCAAGGCAAGGCCGTAGCCGGGCAGCACAGTCAGGGCCACCTGCCCCGTCCCTGCGGCGAGAGCCACCGGGCCGAGGCTGCGGATCAGGTTCAGGTCGAGTTTCAGGCCGACCACGAAGAGGAGGAGGGCCAGCCCTAACTCGGCCAGAAGGTGTACTTCCTCCAGAGAGCGCGCCCACCCGAACCCGGACGGCCCCACCAGAGTTCCGACCACGATGAAGCCCATGATCAGAGGCTGCCGCAGGCGCAGCAGGATAGCTCCGGTGGCCGCCGCCAGCAGGCAAAGGGCCACGATTTCGGTAAAGACATCGGCAGAGCGCACGGTCAGAGAATTCCGCCTTTCGCATTGGCGACGCGATCCAGACGAATTCCTCTATTCTCTTCTAGCGCGGAATCTCCTTGCAGGGCCGGCATCTTTACCCGGGAGACGGATTGGCGGCCTGGGCCGGGAGAGGGCTGCCGACAGCGCGGTTTGTGGCGGCGCGGGCCTGGTCGACTGCGGACTGGGCGTTGACCCTGTTCGTGCGGGCTACCAGAAGGGCCTGCTGGGCGTCCAGGATATCGATGAAGGTTCCGATCCCGGAGCGGTAGCGGCCTTCGGCCAGGCGGACGCTCTCCTCGGCATTGGTGATCTCGGAATCGGCTGTCATGACGCGCTGTTCGGCGGTTCGCAGATTGAGGTATGCCTGCGAAATATCCGAAACGACCGTCAGTTGCGCGCTGTTCAACTGCGCCTGCGCCGATTCAGCATTGGATCGGGCTTCCCGGACGCGCCCTGCGGTCAGGCCGCTGTCCAAGGGCGTCCACTGGAGGCTGGCCCCGATGCTGAGATTCTGGGTGCGCGGGGGGAACTGGGAGCCGCGTGTCGTAATCCCAACCGTCCCGAAAACGCCGGGCGCGTTGCTGGTCCGGGCGGCCTTCACGCCCTGCCGGGCGGCTTCCAGGGCGGCGGACGCCTGGAGCATTTCCGGGCGCTGCTTCAGAGCGGCCTGAACCATCGCTTCGAGGTTGCCAGTATCGACGGCAGGCTCGCCGGTGTCGGCGGTTTGCAGCGGGGTGCGCGGGTCGATCCCCATCAGAAGGGCCAGATTGACCCGGGAGACAGAGGCATTATTGCGAGCCAGGGTCAAATTCAGGATGGCTTCCGCCACGGCGGTTTCGGCCCGCACCACATCGGAGGGTAGCCCCAGGCCGGCCCGCAGGCGGGCCTGGGCTAAAGCGATATGATCCTGGCGGTTGCGGACATTCGTTTCATTGACGCCCACCAGCCGGACGTTCTGGGAATAGGTATAGAACGCCTGCTTCACCTGGAACACCAGGTCGGACTGCACGCGGGTCAGGTTGGCACCCGCCGCCCGCTCCAGCAGCGCCGACTGACGGGCCAGAGCGCGGGTATGGTTAAAATCGAAGAGCAGTTGGCGCACTGTGGCGGACGCCTGGTAGCCCGGGGAGGCGGAGGTCGCGCCGGCACCCCCGGTCGTTCCCCCGAAGGCTGCGCCCCGTTCCGGGCCGATGCTTTCCACATGCGTATAACCGGCTCCAAACCCCAGAGACGGCGCAAGCCCCGCCTGCGCCTGCTGCGTTCTCCCCCGCGCCGCGCCGACTCCCGCCCGGGCGGCGGCCACATTCGGCTGGTTCCTCAGCGCGATCCGAACAGCTTCATTCGCGGTGAGGAGCGCATTCGGGACATCCGCCGGGGTTTCGGGCGGAGGCGGCAGTTCCACCGGCGGTGGCAGGGGCGTTTCCTCTATTCTAGGGGCGATGGGCAGCGTCTGCTGGGCGCGAAGGGAAGTCGCACAGGCCGCAAGAAGAGAGCAGAGACAGAGAAACACGAAAAGTGATTTGTTCATTGTCAGGATTTGACCTCAAGACAGAGGATTATGAATGTGGCTCGGGCGGTTGCCTCCAAGATGATGTTGCGTCGGTGCAACCGCCCCTCCGCCAGAATTCGGCGGGGGGAGCGGGCTTGGGGTGTTTGATGAGATTTCTCCGGTATTCATCTCTCCTTGCAGGCTGAACACCAGCCGTCCATGCCCTGTCTATCCTCACCCGGCCAAAGATTCCGAACTCTCCACGTCATCGGGCTGGCTGGCTTCCAGAAGGGCCTGTAATGCGTCCATGACCGGCCCCCGCATGTCGGAAGGGAGCCGTTCCAGCGCCAGGGCGGCCCGGCGGATGCGCTTTTCCTTGCGGGAGCGCATCATTTCCGTGCCACAGGGCGTGAGGCGCAGGTGCTTGACGCGCCGGTCTTCCTGTTCCGGGACGCGCTCCACCATGCCGGATTTCTCCAGGCGGTCGGCCATCTGGGTGATCGCGCTGGGGGAGAGGTTGAGTTCCTCTCCCAGATGCGAGATGGTGCGCGGGCCGGACTGGAGGATGCCGCAGAGTCGCAGTTGGGCCAGGGACAGTTCGCTGGCCGCATGATCCGATTCAATAGCGAACAGCCTTCGCATGAGGCGCGGGAGCAGGCATTCCAGAAGGGCCGCCTGTTCCCGAATTTTCGGTTCCATGCCTCTCACTCCACAAGCTCCCTGTCGCGAGGAGCAAGCGCCGGCCCCTCGATGGCGGGTTCCCGCTCGACGGCCTCCACACTCGGCTCGACCAGTTCGGGCGGAGCCAAGTCGCGCCTGTTCTGCTGGATCAAGCGGGTCAGGTCGTCGAAGAGCGTATAAACGATGGGGACGATGAACAGGGTCAGGATAGTAGAGGTAAACAGCCCGCCGATAACCGCGGTCGCCATCGGGGCCTGCACCTCCGACCCGCTTCCCAGGCCGATAGCGATAGGGAGCATGCCCAGGATGGCGGCGGAGGCAGTCATCAGGATCGGGCGAAGCCGGGTCGGGCCTGCGGCCAGAACCGCTTCATCGCGCAGCATCCCCCGGCTCCGGAGGACGTTGGTATAGTCCACGAGCAGAATCCCGTTTTTGACGACGATGCCCACCAGCATCAGCAGCCCGATGAAGGCGGTCAGGCCGAAAGAGCGTCCTGTCAGGAAAAGGGCCAGGATAACCCCGATAGCCGACAGCGGAACGGACATCAGCACTGTCAGCGGGTGGATGAATGACTCGAACTGTGAGGCCAGGAGCATATAGATCAGGCCGATAGCCAGCACCACGGCCAGGCCCATCCCGGCGAACTCTTCCGCCCGGCGCTTCTGGTTGGCCCCCCAGTCCCAGTAGTAGCCGGAGGGGAACTGCATGCCTGACAGCGCCTTCTCGATATCGGCCTGCAACTCGCCGATCGACCGGCCCTGGGGCCTGCCGGTGACCGCGATATACCGCTGGCGGTCCAGACGGGTGATTTCACTCGGGCCCATGCTGTAAACAGGACGGGCCACCTGGCCCAGAAGCACGACCCGGCCCGAGCCGGCGTTCGCGCCGGTGGTGATAGGCAGGTTCAGCAGTTCCGGCACCGTTTTTCGCCGGGATTCGGGCATCTGGACGATGATGGGATACTGGAACCCTGCTTCCTGGTAGTAGCTGGCAATCGATCCATTGGTGGCGGTGTTGAGGGTGGTGGCGATATCGGAGAAGGAGACTCCCAGTTGTAGGGCCTTCTGCCGGTCCACCTTCCACTGGATTTCGGGGGAGGCTTCCTGCCAGTTGACATCCAGGTTTTCCAGGCCCGGAACGTCCTTGACCCGATCCATCGCCTCTTTCGCCAGGCGGGAGAGGGTGGAGAGGTCGTTCCCGAAGATATTGATTTCCACATTCTGCGGCCCGCCGGTCATCATCATGGTCACCATGTCGAACTGGTTCGGGAGGGCGCGGACGCCGGGGATGCGGGACAACTGCCGCCGCACATCGCCCATCACCTTCTGAGTCGGGTCCGGGTGGTTCTCCTTCAGCCGGACGGTGACCGATCCCTGATTGGAGTTCAGGGAGGTGGTGGACCCGCGCATGCTGAGCGTCGTGCCCGATGCGGCGAAGGCGGTTTCCACATTCGGGTTGCTCAGGATGATCTCTTCGACCTGGCGCATCACGCTGTCGGTTTTCTCCAGGGCCGTGCCGATGGGCAGTTTGACGGTGACCGTGAAATCGCCGCTGTCGGTCTGGGGCATCAATTCGGTTCCGATGTGGGGCACGAGAAGAAAGCTGGCCGCCGATACGGAGATCACGCCCCCGATGACCTGAAGCCGGTGACGGATCGCCCACCGCAGGCCGTTCCGGTAAGAGTTATCGAGCGCGGTAAACCACCGCCCGAACCGGGCGAACCACCGCTCCAGCAGGTTGTGCCGGTGGCCGTCCTCGACATTCTCCCAGTGGGCTTCGCCCTGGATGAGGCGGGAGGCCAGCATCGGGACCACCGTTGTCGCATCCAGGAGGGAAACGGCCAGGGAGAAAATGACCACCAGGGCGAACTGGGTGAACATCTGGCCCGCCTGCCCCTTGATGAGCAGAAGGGGCAGGAAGACCACCATGATCGTCCAGGTGGAGGCGATCACTGCGGACATGATCTCACTCGTCCCGCTGACCGCCGCCTCCGCAGATCGCTTCCTGTCCCGTTCGATATGGCGGAAGATATTCTCCAGAACCACCACTGCGTCATCCACGATCAGCCCGGTGGCTAACGCCAGGCCGCCCAGGGACATGGTGTTGATGGAAAAGCCGCAGATATAGAGAAGGGCGAAGGTCGAGATGATGGAGGTCGGGATCGATAAGGCGACCACCAGGGTGCTGCGGATATTCCTTAAAAAGAAGAGGAGAATCAGGACCGCCAGCACGCCTCCGATGAGGGCGCTGTCGCGGACTTCATGGACGGCATTCTCGATAAAAGTCGACTGGTCGTAGGCCAGCCGGAAGGTCAGGCTCGGATAGAGCTTCTTGACTTGCTCGATCTTTTCCAGAACCTCGTCGGCGGTGGCGACAGTGTTGGCGTCGCTCTGCTTGGAGATGACCAGGCCGACCGCGGGTTCCTGGTTGAGGCGGGTGTAGAGACGGGTTTCCTGGTGGGCGTCCCGGATATCCGCCACATCGCGCAGGGCGATCAGTTGACCGTTGAAGGAGCCGACCGGAATCTCTCCCATTTCCTCGATGCTGCCGAACCACCCGAGGCTGCGGATGGTATATTCCGTCTCGCTCTCTTTGGCGATGCCTGCCGGGAGGTTCAGGTTCTCCTGGACGATGCGCCGGGACACATCCGAAAGGGAAAGATGGTACGCCCGCAGCCGGTCCGGGTCGATATCGACCATAATCGCCCGCGCCTGCCCGCCCGTCACCACCGCGGACGCCACTCCTCCGGCGGACTCGACCATCGGAGAGACCTGGTTGTCCAGGATCGTCCGGAGCTTCACCGGATCTTTTTCCCCGGAGACGCCGAAGATCAGGATCGGCTGCTGGTTCGGGTCGAACTTAAAAACTATGGGAGTCTGGAGGGTGGGGTCGTTCGGGAAGCTGCGCTGCGCCCGCTGCACTAGTTGCAGCACATCCACCGCCGCCTGCCCGATATCGGTTCCCCACCGGAACTGGATGCGAACGGTGGAGCCGCCCTCTCGGGAGCTGGAGGAAACCTGATACATATTGGAAGCCGAGGAAACCGCCTGCTCGATAGGCCGGGTCACCTGGGCCTCGATAACCTCCGGTGAGACATTGGGCCATTGCGTGGAGACGGCCACTGTCGGCAGCGAAACCTTCGGCAGCAGGTCGACCGGCAGCCGCGTGAGGCAGATGGCCCCCAGCAACACCAGGGCTGCAATCCGCATCGTCACCGCCACCGGCCTTGTCACCGAAAAGCGAGCGAAATTCATGTGGCACTCCTTCGATAAATAGGGGTAGGACTACACGATGCCCCATAGCGATCCAGATAAGGGGAAA
>JADLDR010000191.1 GCA_020846535.1 Armatimonadota bacterium
ACCCAAGGGATGCGCCGGAGCGCCTCCGGGGAGAGGGGGAGAGAGGGTGCGGTACTTGACCCCCCCATCCCCTCCCCCTGCCCGTTTCGGGAAGGGGGAGGGAGGGTTAGGTAACCATCTATCAAAGTCCCTCCCCCCGCCCCGGCGGGACAGTCACCCTGATCGGGATACCTATGGGGCGACCCGGTGGGCCGCCCTGCCTTCTCCGGGAGCCGGTTTCAGTCCAGGCTTCTCAGAAATTCGACAGCGCGGGCGACATCGCCCATGGCGTCTTCCCCGGCTTCGCGCTCGATGGCGTAGAAACCCTGGTAGTCATTCTCCTTGAAGATGGAATGCAGGACAGGCCAGTCGGTCATGCCGGTGCCGAGGGGCACTTCCTCGCAGCTTCCGTCACGGCGAAGGACGGAATCCTTGGCGTGGGCGTGAACCACATAGGGGATCAGGGTACGAAGGCCCTCGATGGGGTCGAAGTCGCGCATGGCGGCATCGAAATCGAAGGGCGCGTTATGGGCTTTGGCGATGTGCGGAGGCCAGAGGAGCAGATTGGCCGGGTCGAAGTTGATCCTGAGCGACCGGCTGCCGACATCCTCGATCATCCTGCGGGCGACCACGGGAGGTTCCGGGCCGGTCTCCAGGGCCATCGTGGCCCCGATGCTTTCGCCGTGGGCCGCGATCTGCCCGATGGCATCCTGGAAGCGCCGCCACTGCGAGCCGTCGTGGTCTTCGGGCATGATGCCCGCATGGGCCATCCAGAGGCCGCCTGAAATATCGACCGCCACCTGGTTGAGCTTTTTACCCCACTCGATGTTTTCCTTCAGCCCCTCCTCTTTGCCCAGGTCCACCTCGCCGCCCCACCCGATGCAGGCGGAAACGACCAGCCCCAGGCTCCGGATGCGCTTCAAAATCTCGGCGCGTTCCGCGGATGTCTTATGAATGAGATCGAGTCCGCCGCCATAAGCCCCGATGTGGACGCCTTCCACACCGAGCTGCTTGGCGAACTCCATCCCCTGGAAGGGATCCGATCCCCCGGTCGTGGGGATAATAGCGATTTTCACGATAATTCCTCCTTGGTGGTTAGGGTATAGAAGGTAGGGATTAGGGTGTAGGGTGCTGTGGCGAGAGACAGTGCGTGCTGCAAGGTCCGCTTTCTATACCCTACACCCTACTCTCTATCCCCTCTTTTTCTCCCAGGCGCATAGGGCCATTATGAGAAGAGGGGCGAGGGTCAGGGATGCCATGCCGGCGCGAAGGCCGTATCCCTTGGCGATCAGGCCGACGGTCAGGGGGCCGACCAGTCCGCCCATGTTGCCGCAGGCGTGCAGGAGAGAGTACATGGAGGCCCCTGCCTGCGGGAAGCGGTCGCCGGAAATGGAGAGGATGGTCGGCCAGAGGCCGGAAAAGCTCAGTCCGAGCAGGCCCAGCCAGATCAGGGTCAGATAGGTCGGCCCGGGGAGAGCGGCCAGGACCAGAGTGACCAGGGAAAAAGCGCCGCCCGCCGCCACGAGCCGCCGGGCGCTGATTTTGTGGGACAGGGCGGAGTTGGCGAACCGGCCCAGGGTCATCATGACCCCTAGAAAGAGAAGGCCGAAGGCCCCGGATGTTTTAGATCCTCCCGCAGCCTGTTCTACATAGGCGGGAAGCCACTGGGCCGGGCCGAGTTCCGACAGCCCGGCCAGGAAGATCAGGGCCAGAAAAACCAGGAACATCGGCTGGCGGAGCAATTGTCTGCCCGGAAGCCGCTCCTCTCCTTCGTGCGAATGGCGGGGAAGGGCGACCAGCAGGAAGACGATGCCGTAGGGGATGCTGGTCATCGCCATCAGCCGGTAGATCGCCCGCCAGTCCCAGCCCAGGCTCATCAGCAGCAAAACGCCCAGCACCGCCGCCAGCATCCCGATAGGGTAAAAGGCGTGCAGCAGGTTGGCGATGCGCACTCGCTCCCGGGGGTAGGCGGCGCAGGCCAGGGGGGTCAGCAGGGCGTCGGAAATCCCGGAGCCGAACCCCACTACCGCTGATCCGGCTAGGGCTTGAAGCCCGGCATGGGCGGCGGATACCATCAGCATCCCTCCCAACGGGAAGAGGGCGCTGCTTGCCAAGAGGTAGCGGAACCCCAGACGGTCGGCGAGAGGCCCGGAAGCCATGATGCTGGCGACCAGGCCCCAGAAATAGCAGCTCAAAAATAGGCCGCTGTACCGGACGTCCATCCCCCAGACATCCGCCGCAATGGAGGTCAGACAGAGGGCGGGCAGGTTGGTCGCGGTCCCGATGGAGAGCATCGCAAAGCAGCAGGCCGCCACAATCAGGGCGGGCGACTGGAGGGGAGGGGAGGGCGCTTCGGGTCGGAAATCCTGTCCGGGAGCGTTCATCGGGTATCGGCCTCATTGCGTCTGGGATAGGTCGGGGGTAGGCGGCGCATGCAACTACCTCTCCCATTTTCGCTGCCCGGAGGTCACTTTCCTTCGAGGGGTGAGATTGTTTTTCTTGCGGCCCTTCAGGGAGAATCCAGGCGCTTGCGGCGATGGCGGTAGTTGTATGTACTCAAGGATTGGCTGTAACATCTGGCTCCGATTCCAATATTAACGGGGCGGGATATACCCGCCCGTGAGCCATATACCGCGAACGCTAAGGTGCGGGAGCCGCAGGGGTTTCTTCCTGGGTATCCCCATCGCTATCAAGATCAGGGGAAAGCTCCTCCGCTCCTGGGGGAGGGGGGACCGCTCTCCCCTGGCCCCTCTCCCCGAAACCCAAGGGATGCGCCGGAGCGCCTCCGGGGAGAGGGGGAGAGAGGGTGCGGTACTTGA
>JADLDR010000192.1 GCA_020846535.1 Armatimonadota bacterium
ATTGCCTTCCGCCATCAGGAATCGGCCAATATAGGGTTTGCCGATGGCCATGTGAAGCCTGTGCATAAGCCCGGCCCCTTCCTGGATGTCAACCATCCTGACTTCTACACTATCTGGAACCATCCCAAGCCTACGAGCTAATCCGAAGTATTCGAGGTGGAACAAGGAGGAACAGTTGTTCCACCTCATGCTCATGAATAGTTAAGAGGAGCGGAAGCGATGGCACAGAAAGGAAATCAGGTAAGCACCGGCACTGCGGTAGCGGTCATTCTGATCGTAATCGTCCTGATTGCGACGATTTACTATACGATGATGAAGCCGAAGAGTTCGGAAGCGCCTTTCGCCGGCAAAGGGCTGCCGATGTCCAAAATGAAAGGGGAAAACTCCGGAGGCATGCCGATGAGCGGTGGGCAGACCGGCCAATAACCCCTGAAGTTGCGATGACGATATCCGGCATCGCTGTCATTGTGAGGAGCGCAGCGACGAAGCAATAGCTCCAAACAAAATTCATGAAAACACATAAGGCCCCGCATTTTCCGGTAGAGCTTTTTCACAAACCGACAAAGCGGGGCCTTGTTCTTTAGCTTTTTTTACCGTTTTGAAGTGCCTGGCGTATCTGCTGCGCTACATCCATCGGTTTATAGACCTTTTTTTCGGAAATCATGTCGAATATCTGTCTTTTGCCCTCTTTGCCGGAGCGCCGGATCGTCATGACCACAGAAGGATTGCCGAGATGCGCGTTTTTCAGAAGCTGCATGCCTTCCTTTGTGTCGATGGCGTATACCTCGGCCCGTATCTTGCCGGGGTAATCCTTTTGAAGCTCGGCGATCATCCGCATGGTAAGGTCGTAAGGAAAAGCGACGGGACTGCCTCCCAGTCGGCCCGGTACGTAAACCATCAGCCGGACAGGGGCTTTCTTATCGCCGGAAGCTTTGAACGCACCGGAGGGTAAATCCGCAGCGGGTTCGAGGGTCGCGGCCTGCTTCTCCTGCTGAGCGGAAGGAGGAGAAGCAGGCCTTTCCGATGAAGAACGCGGAGCCTGACAGCCCGGCCCCAGCACGATCAGTATTGCCAGGAGCATTCCCGAAAAAGCAGATCTTTTTGTCTTAATCATTTTCTTCGCCTCCGAAGGTAGCATTGATTAAGTGTCATTATACTGACGATAATCTGCGGTGTCAATCCGGAGCGAGCTTTCCGGCGAGCAGGCATGAAATTTCTCTGCCGTGAATCCGCGTGAGCGGTCAGGAGCCGCCCAACAATCCCTGCTGACGCATCGCCTCGAACAAGACGTCATAGCCGGACAGCCCTTCTTCCGCCGGGGCCCAGCGGTTTAATCCTTCCATCTCCATCATCCGTTTGATATGCGGCTGGGCGGGGTCCATGGACAGCATCGTTTCGACAAAACGCTGTGCGGCGGAGGGGTCGAAATCGCCCAGCGCGGTAAAGTTGCAGTGGGAGTAGCCCGGCGAGGTCCAGATGCCTCTGACGCGGCCGCTGTCCGCCTGGCCTGTTTCCAGCATCCGTATCCATGTCGATTCGCCCACCGCGCCCGCATCGGCCTTCCCCTCCTTGACGGCCCGCAGCACCTCGTATTCGCTGGTCCCTGTGTCGCCGTGCTTGCCTACATCCAGATCGAAGCGGATGATCTGCATATTCTTTTCCGGCTCCAGGCCCGCTTCCTGGATATAGTGGTAGGGCAGGATGGCCGCCTGGCCTGAATCCGCGCTCCCCAGGGCGAACCGGCAGCCCTTCAAATCTTGCAGCGATTCGATTTCCTTATCGGCGCGGGCGATGATTTTGGAGGTGAAGCCGATATCGGTATCGCGCATCAGCAGGGCCTTCGCTGTGCCTCCGGTGGCGTGCTGCACCTTCACATAGGCCACATTGGTGTTCCAGGCGATATCGATCCGCTTCGTCAGCAGGGCCTCTATTTGCGCCTCGTAGTTCGAGAACAGGAGATAATCGATGGGAACCCCCTGCGCCCGGTAATAATCGCGGATGATGTCCCAGATCGTCACCACCTTCGGGTCATAAGCCACCGCCCCGACCCAGAGCGGTTTTTCGGATAACGTCATCGAAAGCCTCCTTTAGAACAGGGGAATCCCGGCAAGGCTCTTGCCGATCCAGGTTTTCAATATCTCGGTGGTGGGAGCCATGACCGAACTGGCCCGAGCGTCTCGCAAGTATCGCTCTACAGGCAGGGATCGGGTATACCCTTGGCCGCCGCAGACCTGGAGTGCGGTCTGCGTCACATGAGCCGACGTTTCGGCAGCCATCACCTTGCTCTGCATGACCCGCAGAGGGGCGTCCGCCTCCCCGCTGTCCGCCGCCTGCCCCGCCCGGTAGAGGAAGAGCCGGAGCGACTCCACCCGCCCGTGCATCTCGGTAAGGTAAAACTGGATCGCCTGGTGATCCGCCAGCGAAGAGCCGTCCGAGTATTTCCGATCTCTGGCGTGCTGCAAGGCCGCCTGAAACGCCGCCTCCGCGATCCCCAGGTTGACCCCGGACAGGCCCAGCATGAAGGTGGGTGCCACCACATTGAAGATAATCCCCAGCCCGTCCCCCTCCTCGCCCAGCAGGTTCTCCCGGGGGACGCGCACCTGATCCAGCACCATCGCGATGCTGTTGTTGCCGGCCATCCCCAGCCCCTCCCAGGTATCCTCGAACCGCACCCCAGGCAGCCTGGAATCAAGGACAAAGACATCCAGCCCCTTTGCCGGGTCGGAGGCGGCCACCAGAATGATCGGATAATCGGTCCGCTCCCCGTTGGTCA
Source organism: Armatimonadota bacterium (assembly GCA_020846535.1). GTDB lineage: Bacteria > Armatimonadota > JADLDR01 > JADLDR01 > JADLDR01 > JADLDR01. The sequence goes on from JADLDR010000192.1 coordinate 2,774, forward strand.
CGAACCCCTTCCGGCCCGACACGACGGCGTGGCCGTCCTGAAAATGCGCCTGAATCTCCGGCTGGTAGAAGTGCGCCCCGGTTCCCCGCTCGCTGAAGGCCAGGGTGGACAGCTTTTCGCCCTTTGCGATAGGCCGCAGGAACCGCTCCCCCTGTTCCGGGCTGGCTTTGGCGGCGATCACCGCTGTTCCGCAGCAGTGCATCAGATAGCACATGGCGGTGGAGGCGCACCCGGCGGCTATCGTCTCGCAGACCCGCGCCAGAGTGGACAGGTCGGCTCCCAGGCCGCCGTATCCAACGGGAACCATCAGCCCCATCAGCCCGGCCTCGCCCAGAGCCCAAAAGCTCTCTTCCGGGAAGCGCCTCTCCCGGTCTACTCGGGCGGCCTGCGGCCCGATCACCCGCCGCACCGCCTCTTCAGCCGCCTGAACCGCATCTTTCAATGGAAGTGGCATGGATTGTCTCCTCGTTTACATGAAATTCGGCGTATGGGAGGCGGAGATGCGCTCCGCTGTCTCCCGGCCTATGCCTACCTGAAGCATCCGCTGGATCCGGTGTTCGTACATCAACTTCTGCAAGTTCTCGACCTGGCGGAAGCCCTCCTGGAACCGCTCCGGGCTGTCCCCTCCGCCTGCCAGCACGGAAAGCGCCTCGATCACATGCGAATTCTCGCCCTCCACTGCCTCCATATACTCCCGGCGTTCCTCGACGGCATCGGTCAGGGCGCGCACCATTCCCGGTTCCCTGGCGAGAACATGCCGGGCATGGGCGATGCCATAGGCCACGTGGCGGCCTTCGTCCAGTCGCGCCAGATGAACCACCTTTTCCGTGATGGGATCCGGGGCGTGGTCACGGATAAAGCCCAACAGGTCGAGAAAGGTTCCCTCCCCCAGCACGTGAAGAAGGAAAGAGGATTTGAAATAGTCTTCCTGCACGAACAGGCTGTGCAGGGATCGCTCTGTCAGCACCGAGGAGTATTGCAGCCCTCCTCCCCCGGCCATGGCCCGCTTGATAAAAGCCTCGATATGCCGGGACTCGTCCTGGACGAGCGCGGACAGGTACATCAATACCTCGATATAGTGGGAATTGATCCGGGCCATAAATTTGGCCGGGATGTAGAGGGCGGAATATTCGTTTTCGGCCAGGAAAGTCATGATCTGGCAGACGGCCCGCTCCGCCGGCTCCGGCAGTGCCGGAAGCTCCGCCCAGGGGATGTCGGTGCTGGCGTTCCACTGACTGGCCTTCGCCTGCTCGTAGAGTTCGGCTATGTTATCGGCCCATACATCGATCTTGCGATTCAAAGTGAAGCCGTAGTCCGGCACGCCCGGTTCCGAAACCGTTCCCCGCGGCACAAAGCCCACATAGGCGGGCGCGTTCTCCATCAGCCTGCCCGCCCTCCCGGCAAACCAGTCTCGGATGGACAGGCTCCCGTCGCCCCGGAGCGGGATCCGGATGCCCCAGTCCGGCAGCCCGTCCGGGGTTTTGCGCTCCCCTTTCCGAATCAGGTGCCGGGCTTCCGTCCCGCCCTCCAGGTCGCCCAGGTATTGGTGCTGCTTTATCCGGCACCAGCTCCTCAAATCGTCCCGCGCGTGAAGGCGCTTCGTCCTGACCTCCAGCACCTTCCCGTCCTCCAGCCTGTCCAGACAGTTCTTCACCCGGAGGAAAAAACTCGCCCCGATGGGAATATCCCCCAGATCTGCCGAACCATCCGGCGAAGACGCCCGAACCTGAAAATCGCCCTCCGGCAATGTATCCATCGATGAAAAACCTCTCGATAATGGTGGGCGGCTTTCTTTTTGGACCACCGATGAACACAGATAAAGACAGGATAAACGCAGATGATTTTTGATCCGCATTGATCCGTGTTCATCCGTTCTGGTCGGTGTGCATCGGTGGTTACAACAGAAAGCCACCAGATGGCGGAAAAGTGGAGTCGGGCAGAGGAAGAGGGGTTAAAAGAGAGAACCTATTGGGAGAACCGCGCTCATCCTCAACATTGTCCGCGCCGACCGGCGCGGGAATCCCGGCTGTCACAGGCAGTTGAGAACGAGTCGCTTCTTCACCAGGAGGCTCCTTCATAAGAGGCAGTAGCAATCTGGCTTTAATTATAATGGACGCAATTGCATTTGTCAAAAAACGACAAGGAGAACTGCATGACATCACGCGAGCGTTTGACGGCGGCCGTTTCCGGCGAGAGGCCCGACCGGATTCCCTGGGCTCCGGAACTGAACCACTATTTTATCCGCAAGCAGTTCCGGAAGCAGGGCATCGACCCGAAGTCTTTTCCGAATCTCTATCTGGCCGGGAACCGGCTGGTCGGGGCCGATATGCTGATGGGCATCTCCGGCGTGACGCCCCATTACCTGGCGACGTCCTATCCTTACAATGACGGGCGCATTCGCCGGGAAGTGTATCGCAAGGACAACCGGGAGGAGATACGGATCGAAACCCCTTCCGGCGTCCTGAAGCAAATCTCGGTCACGGACCCGGTGGCCCAGACAACCTATGTGTCCGAACACCTCCTCAAAGGCCCCGAAGACTTCAAGCCCTATCTGGAAGCCCTGGAATCGCTGACCTTCGCCCCCGATGAGGCTGCCGTCGCCCGGCAGTTGGAGGTGATCGGCGAGGCGGGCATCCCCTCACTGACCACTCCAGAAACCCCCATCATGAGCTTTATCATGTATCTGATGGGCATTCAGGAGACGCTCTACTGCGTGATGGATTATCCCGATGAGTGCTGTGAGGTTTTCGACCGGATGCACGAGAAATACAAGGAGTTCTACCGCGCCCTGGCCTCCATCACTGTGCCTGTCGTCCGTCCCTTCGAGGATACATCGAGTTCGCTGACTTCCCCCGCCATGTACGCCCGCTACGCCCTGCCGTATCTCAAAGAATACGCCGCTATCTGCCACGAGCAGGGAAAGCGGTTCATTCCCCACATGTGCGGCACGCTGAAGGATATGCTGCCCGTGCTTCGCCGGGCGGACCTCGACGGCGGCGAAGCCTTGACCCCTCCCCCGACCGGCGACGCACCGGCCCCTCTCATCCGGAATCTCGTGGGTTCCGAATTCGTCATCATCGGCGGCATCGACCCCACCCGCTTTGTGGTGGAGTCGCATCGCATCCCCGACCTTGCGCGGGAAGCCCTGGATTCCATGCGAGGCGATTCCCGCTTCATCCTGGGCCATGAGGAGGTTCCCCCGGACGCTCCGCTGGAGGCTGTCCTGGAAATCCCGAAACTTCTTGAGAACAGGAGGTATTGATCCATGATCAACGGCGACTTCGATCTGAGCGCCCGGGCGCGCGAGGTCATGGAGGAGGCAGGCTTCCTTCCCGACATTCCGCCTGAAGCGGCCCGCGAACTCGCCGGGCTGAAAGAGCCGCTTTTTGGAAAACTGCCCGCCGGCATCCGGGATTTGCGCTCCCTGCTCTGGTCATCCATCGATAATGTCGATTCCAGGGATCTGGATCAGGTGGAGGTGGCGGAAAGCCTGCCGGACGGCAGAATTTTCATCCGGATCGGCGTGGCCGATGTGGACAACTTCGTGTATCGGGGCTGCGCCATCGACCGCCAGGCCGCCCACAACACCACCTCGGTTTATACCGGCGTGGAAATCTTCCCCATGCTCCCCGAGCGCCTCTCCACCGATCTGTCCTCCCTGAGAGAAGACGAAGATCGGCTGGCCGTGGTCATCGAAATGGAGATCGGGCCGGACGGGGCGGCGGAGTGGGGGGCGATCTACCGGGCGGCGGTACACAACCATGCCAAACTCGTCTACGAACAGGTGGGAGCCTGGCTTGAGGGAAGCGGCCCGATGCCCGAAAAAATCGCCTCCACCGAGGGGCTTGCCGAACAGATTCGGCTTCAGAACGAGGCCGCCGAACGCCTTCACCTCCAGCGCCAGCGCCGCGGGATGCTCGATTTCGAGACCATCGAGGCCAGCCCTGTCATGGAAAACGGGCGGGTGGTGGAACTGAAAGTCCGTCAGAAAACCAAGGCCCACTACATCATCGAAAATTTCATGATCTCCGCGAACCAGGCGATGGCGGCCTTTCTGGGGGATAGAAACCTCCCGATGATCCAGCGGGTGCTGCAATCGCCCGAACGCTGGGCGAGAATCGCGGCCCTGGCGAGCCAGTGGGGCGAATCGCTGCCGTTGCAGCCCGATTCCCTGGCCCTCGCTCGCTTCCTCGTCCGCCGCCGCGCCGCCGACCCGGAACGCTTCGCCGACCTCTCGCTTGCCATCGTGAAGCTCATCGGCCCGGGCGAATACGCCGTTGTCCGTCCGGGCGGCGACGGGGCGGAGCATTTCGGGCTGGCCGTCCACAACTACACCCATTCCACCGCCCCCAACCGCCGCTATGTCGATCTCATCACCCAGAGGCTCCTGAAGTCCGCCCTGGAGAAAGCCCATACCCCCTATGGCATCGGCGACCTGGACGAACTGGCCGAACACTGCACCGAGCGGGAAAACGCCGCCCGCAAGGTTGAGCGCCTGATGCGGAAGGTCGCCGCAGCCGTCATGCTGGAAGACCGGGTCGGGGATGTCTTCGAGGCCATCGTCACCGGAGCCGCTTCCAAAGGCACTTACGTCCGCCTCATCGCCCCGCCGGTGGAAGGCCGGGTCGTCCGGGGAGAGCGAGGGATGGATGTCGGCGACCGCGTTCAGGTGCGCCTGATCGCCACCGATGCGGAAAAGGGCTACATCGACTTTGCAGGGGTAGGGTGAAGGGCTTTACGACCCATCTTTTGATGGATACTTGAATTTCGGAACAATATTTTTCGATATATCGAGGACACGTAGCCGTTCTTGAGGCGATAAACGAAAACCAGTTGCCATCAGGTTATCCAACATCCCTACCAAATCCCGATGGTGCTTCTCGCAGATCATCATCAAAATACCGACAGTTCCGGTTACTTTCAATCCTTGCTGGACTGCATGGATTTTTGCCAGACGATCATCCAGAATCAGCAAATCAGCGCCTATTTGCGTTGACAGCACAATCCAAGCAGCTTCGCCCATGCCCAATATCCCTGGCATCAAGAGCCGATTGGTTAGCTATTCTAACCCAAGTTGCCACCTAGCCCGGGGCCAGTCCCGTTTTCCATTGTAGGGGCGCGATTCATCGCGCCCAACGGCTTGGCCGGGCGCGGTGAATCGCGCCCCGACCCCGCATGGACCTCAATCATCGCAGCAAGATGGATGATCGGCGTCGAGTTGCTGGTGACTATCATTCGCTAAGTCAAGGTTAAGAAATAACCTCCTGTCAGGAACGGCGACCCACCCGTCATTACGCGGCGAAGCCGAAGCCATCTCATGGCGGGAGGGGACCAGGGGATGGCTTCGTCGCTGTCGCTCCTTGCAAGGACGAGGCGTTCATCGGGAAGTTGTTTTTTAATGGTTACTAAGCGCATCCTTAAGGTTCTGCCAATCGGACAGAGCATCTTCGGTATCATATGCCAACCAGACATCATGATTGGCGAGGATCTGCGTCATTCGATCATGCGATACCCCGGCAATTTCCGCGGCCTTTCCGAAAGATATCCTTCCTGTCCGATAGAGGTCGACAGCCAACACCTCGCGAGTTACTGAAGATATATCCTTTGTAGGGGCGCGATGAATCGCGCCCCATATGCATCAAGATCAGGTAAAAGATACTCGGGTCCTGGGGGAGGGGTGACCGCTCTCCCCTGGGAGGGGTTACCTCTCTCCCCTAACCCCTCTCCCCGAAGCGGGGAGAGGGGGACAGAGTGTGCGGTGCTTGATGGATCATCTCTCCCCCTGCCCGTTTCGGGAAGGGGGCCGGGGGGTTAGGGAACGGTCTCTCAAAGCCCCCAACCCCGCCCCCGCGGGACAGACAGCCTTATCTTGATACCCATGGGGCGC
>JADLDR010000193.1 GCA_020846535.1 Armatimonadota bacterium
CCATAAAACAGGTGAATCCCACATGCCCAGCCTCGACTGGATCGGCAAGTCCGCCGTCCTGAACCACCACCGCGAAGTGACTTACCGGCTCCTCCGCTGCGACGAATCCCTTTCCGCAGGCGACCCCGACACCGGCAACCTGCTGGTGGAAGGCGACAACCTGCTGGCCCTCAAAGCTCTCCTTCCCTACTATGCGGGCCAGGTGAAATGCATCTACATAGACCCCCCCTACAACACCGGCGAAGAAAAGTGGACATACAACGATAACGTAAATAGCCCATCAATGCAAAAGTGGATACAGGCAGTCGTCGGAAAAGAAAATGAGGATTTGACACGTCATGATAAGTGGCTTTGTATGATGTACCCTCGTTTAACCCTTTTACGCCAATTTCTCAGGCGTGATGGTGTAATATTTATAAGTATTGATGATAACGAAGTGGGGCATTTGCATCTGTTAATGAATGATATCTTCGGCCCAAGAAATATGCTGGGAACATTAGTATGGAAGAGACGGAGTCCATCAGCGATGCGGGGCACTCCACTATCAACAGATCACGAGCATATAATCTCTTACGGGATTGATATTGATAAAACAGCTTTATATGGTCTATCCAAAGGAATTGAAGATTACCCCTATCAAGACGAAAGGGGGAACTATACAAGCACTGATTTAACTGTTGGTATGAATAAGGATTCACGGCCAGGACAGTTTTACACAATACAAAATCCTCGAACCGGGAAAACATATTATCCTAACCCTGAACGAGTTTGGCGATTTCATCCTGACACTATGCAGAAAGTTATCGCCAACGATCTAATAATATGGCCTGATGAATCTCCTCATCGCAATATGGAGCGTCCCAGATATAAAACGTATCATGATCCTGATACAGACAAGCCTAAACCCGTTTCGAGTTGGATAGAATCAACAAGCGTTAATGACCGCCAAATACAGGAAATCGAGAATGAATATGATGTTACGATTTTGCATTCGGGTATGACACAAGAAGGCGGAAAGTTGCTGCAACAAATAATTGGTAGCAGAACATTTGCATACCCAAAACCGTTATCGCTTGTGCGTTCAGTTATACGAGCCTCAACCCGATCAAATGATCTCATTCTCGACTCCTTTGCGGGGACTGGCACAACAGGCCATGCAACACTCGATATAAATACTGAAGACGGAGGAACGCGAAGATTCATATTAATTGAGCTAGAGTCTGATATATGTCGCGGAATAACGGCTGAGCGTTTGAAGCGGGTTATAGAGGGCTACTCATATGAACGGATAAAAGGCGGAACCGTAGACATCCCGCCCCTCAGAGGCGGGTTTCGCTACTGCCGGTTGGGGGAGCCGCTCTTTACGGCGGAGGGGCATATCCGGGAGGGCGTCACCTTCCGCGAACTGGCGGCTCATATCTTCATTGCGGAAACGGGACGGCCCCTGCCGCATCCGCCCGGCCCGGGCAGCCCGCTGCTGGGGACGGCGGAGAACCGGGCCGTCTGCCTGCTGTGGGGGGACGGGGGAAGCGTTCTGGACCGCCGGGCGCTGGCCGCGCTGCCGCAAGGTGGGGACGTGAAGATCGTCTATGCGGACAGTTGCCTGATTCCACAGGAGCATCTCAGGGAGGCGGGCGTGGTGTTCAAACAGATCCCCTACAGCGTCAGGACATGCTGAGCAGCCCGGGTGACGGCAGTGAGGGCTTTCCTGAATGGTTCGGAAAAGAAGCGCGTTTTGTAGCAGGCTTTCGCTTGATATGCTCCAAGGGCGATTAGGGGCGAACCTTGTGTTCGCCCTTCCAAGCTACCCCACACAAGAGGACTCCTGATGCTCGAACTCAAGGATTACCAGAAGCGCAATCTGGAGGCGCTGGCCGGATATCTGAAGACGGCCTGCGAATTCGGGGCGAAGAAGGCGTTCGTGCTGCAAACCGGGCGGCCCTATACCGAAATCGCCGGGCTGGGGGATATGCCCTATGTCTGCCTGCGCGTTCCCACGGGCGGTGGCAAGACCTTCATGGCGGCCCACGCGCTGGGGGCGTGCGCCCGCGCGTATTTGCAGGCGGAGCGGGCGGTCTGTCTCTGGCTCGTTCCCTCCAACGCCATCCGGGAGCAGACCCTGGCCGCCCTGAAAAACCGCCGCCATCCCTACCGGCAGGCGCTGGAGTCGCATTTCGCCGGCCAGGCGCAGGTGATGGATGTCTCCGAGGCCCTTTACGTGCAGCGGGGCGTCCTGGACGGGGAGACGGTGGTGGTGGTCTGCACGCTGGCCGCGCTGCGGGTGGAGGACACCGAGGGGCGCAAGGTCTACGAATCGGCGGGGGCGCTCCATCATCATTTTACCGGCCTGCCCGATGCACTGTTGAAGGGCCTGGAGCGCGACGTGGAAGGCGAACCGTTTTATTCCCTGGCGAATGTCCTGCGCCTCCGCAGGCCGGTGGTGATTATGGATGAGGCCCGCAACGCCCGCACTCCGCTCTCCTTCGATACACTGATCCGCTTCCAGCCCTCCTGTGTCATCGAGTTCACCGCCACCCCGATGACCGAAGACCGGCCCCGGCAGGGCTATTTCGCCAGCAATGTCCTCTGCCAGACCTCCGCCCGGGAGCTGAAAGAGGCCGAAATGATCAAGCTGCCGATCCACCTCAGCGCCCGCCCGGACTGGAAAGAGGTGGTGGCCGACGCCCTCCAGCAGCAGCGCGCCCTCGAAGAGGAGGCCGCCGCGGAACGGGCCGAAACGGGCGAATACATCCGCCCGCTTGTGCTGTTCCAGGCCCAGCCCGACCGGAAAGACCGGCCCGCCCTCACGGTCGAAGCGCTGCGGCAGTCGCTTCAGGAGGATTTCCGCATCCCTGCCGCGCAGATCGCCGTCGCCACCGGAGACACCCGGGGGCTTGAGAATGTGAACCTCTACGACCCCGCCTGCCCCATCCGCTATATCCTGACCGTGCAGGCCCTGAAAGAGGGCTGGGACTGCGCTTTCGCCTACATCCTCTGCTCGGTGGCGGAACAGCGTTCCGCCCGGTCGGTGGAGCAGGTGCTGGGCCGGGTCCTGAGAATGCCGGGAGCCGCGCGCAAAAAGCGGGAGGCATTGAACTGCGCCTATGCCTTCGCTGCCTCCGCCAGCTTCGCCGAAACCGCCGGATCCCTCAAAGACGCCCTGGTGGAAAGCGGCTTCGAGAAGATCGAAGCCCGCGACCTGGTGGCTCCCCGCACGGACGCCGATATGCTGTTCGCGCCCGATGAACTGAACCTGTTTTCGCAGGCCAGCGGAACCGTCATGCAGCCGCCCGACCTGAGCCGCCTCCCTGCCTCCATGCGGGCGCTCGCCGCCTTCGATGAAGCGACCCACACCCTCACCGTTTCCGGGCCGGTGGGCGGGCGGGAGGTGGCCGCCCTTCAGGAATGCTTTTCCGAAGAGGCCGACCGGCAAATTGTGGAGCGCCTCTGCCGCCGCTTGCAGGGCTGCCCGGCTGCCGCGAGCGCCCCGCGCAAGGCCCCGATGCGGGTCCCTCTGCTGGCCGTGCGAGAGAACGGCGTGCTGGAACTGTTCGAGGAAAGCTTTTTTCTCAGCGCCCTCTGGAAGCTGTCCGAATGCAATCCGTCTCTATCAGAATCGGAGTTTTCCTCCCGCGCCGTTTCGGGACAGGCCGGGGAGATCGATATCGCCGAAAGCGGCCATTTCGAGGCCCGCTTTTCGCAGGAGGTGCAGGCGCAACTGGCCCTGATCGGCTGGGAGCCGGGCTGGACGCTGCCGGCCCTGGTCAACTGGCTGGATCGGAGCATCCCGCATCCCGATATCGCGCAGGCCCAATCGAGCCTGTTCATCCACCGCGCCCTGACCGGTCTCATGGAGGGGCGCGGTTTCACCCTCGAAGTCCTGGCCCGCCACAAATACCGCCTCCGAAACGCTCTGGAAGCCAAAATCGCCGCCCATCGGAGCCGTCACCGCCAGGAGGCCTACCAGCAAATCCTTCTGGAAACCGATCTGGCCGTCGAACCGACATGCAGCCTCGCCTTCGATGAGGAGCGATATGCGCCGAACTGGTATTACCAGGGCTATTACCGGTTCGAAAAGCACTGCTTCCCCTATGTCGGGGAACTCAAGGACAGGGGCGAGGAGTTCGACTGCGCCTGCTATATGGATCGGCTGCCCCGGGTGAGCCGGTGGGTCCGCAACCTGGAGCGCCGCCCGCAGTCCTCCTTCTGGCTTCAGACCGCCACCGACCGCTTCTATCCTGACTTCGTGGCCGAACTGAATGATGGCCGCTACCTGGTCGTCGAATACAAGGGCGAAGACCGCTGGAGCAACGACGATTCCAGAGAAAAACGCGCCATCGGCCAGCTCTGGGCCGACCGGAGCGGCGGCCAGTGCCTTTTCATCATGCCCAGAGGAAGCGATTTGGCGGCCATTCAGGATAGAATCGGCTGAAAGGGCGGCAAGCGACAGCCGGGCCGGGTCTCCCACCTCATCCCTGGCCTCTTCTCCTGAACGGAGAGGGGGAACCGAAGGGCGGCAGAATCTCCTGTATCTGGCTCCCTCCCTCTCCGCTCAGGAGAGGGAGGGTTGGGGTGGGTGAGGTGCTTTTCCAACGCCTTGAACATAGCACTATCCCATTCAAACCCTTGTTTGACTTCGGACAGGTGTTTATGATATACTGTTTGTAGCTTGTTGCAAGGAAGGGTTTTATGGCGAAAGCGCGCGCATCCTCCCGGCCCCGAAAGGCAAGTCCGGCGGCGGCCCAAAAAACAAAGCGAACCGGCCCCCTCTTTCAGATCCAGAACCTCCGGCTCTTCTGCGAGCTGCTGGGCATCGCCTGCTTCGCTCTGGGAACCGTCCTCCTGGTGGGCCTGTCCGTGGGCGACCGGGGCGGCATCGTGATCGACCGGGCCAACACCGCTCTGAGAAGCCTCATGGGCGTCGGGGCCTATGCGGTCCCGCTGCTCCTCATGATGGTCGGCGGAATGGCCCTGATGGGCATTGAGCGCACCTTTTCCCGTAACGCCCTCGCCGGGGTGGGCATCCTCTTTCTCTCCGCCCTGGCCTGGCGGCATCTCAGCGTCTCCGTCCTGGAGAAAAACTTCGATACAGCGGCCCGCATGGCCGGGGGAGGCTATGTCGGCGGGGCCTTCGCCTGGGCCTTGAGGAGCAGCGTCGGGGAACTGTCCGCCTATATCGTCCTCTCCGCCCTGATCCTGGCCTCCGTGCTGCTCATCACCAACGCCTCTTTTATGGCGATCATGGGCTATCTCAAGCAGGGGGCCGCAGGCGGGGTCAAACTCACCCGCCAGGGCGCGGAGCAGATTCGCAAAACCCGGGGCGTCAGCGAAAAGCCCGCCCGGCCTGTCCGGGCCAAAAAGCGCGTCCTGGCCCTCCCGGACGGCGGCGAACTGGAGGTTCCCCTTCCCGGCGATGATGATATCCCCGCTCCGAAGGAACCCGATCCGGAGCCGCATCCTGTCCGCGAGAAACCCCAGCCTGTCATTCAGTCCGCCAAGCCCAAAAAAGCGGCCCGCGAGGAAGTTCTCCAGCCGCCCCTGATCATACCCGCCGAAAACGGCGAGGAGGAAGGTGAGACCCCGTTCGATCTGCCGCCCATCGATCTGTTGCAGGAACCGCCCGCCTCCGAGCAGGTCAAAACTCCCAAGGACGAGCTTCAGGAGAAAATCCGTATCATCGAGCAAACTCTGGAGGATTTTAAGATCGACGGTAAGGTGGTGGAGATCGGCCACGGCCCTACGGTCAGCCGCTATGAGATCCAACTGGCTCCGGGCATCCTGGTCAGCAAGATCGTCCGCCTGGCCGATAACCTGGCGATGTCCCTGGAGGCTATCGATGTGCGGGTGGTCGCCCCCATCCCCGGCAAATCGGCCATCGGCTTGGAAGTCCCCAACTCCCATTCCGCCCTGGTGACTTTAAGGGATGTCCTGGAAACCCAGGAGTTCTGGTCCGCCCCCTCCAAGCTCACCTTCGCCCTGGGCCTGGACGTGGGCGGCGAGCCTAAATACGCGGACCTGGCCCGGATGCCCCACCTCCTCATCGGCGGGGCCACCAATGCGGGCAAAAGCGTCTGTCTGAACACGCTTCTGACCAGCCTGCTCTACCGGGCCACCCCCAAAGAGCTTCGCCTGATCCTGATCGATCCCAAGCGGGTCGAACTGAGCCTTTTCGACGGCATCCCGCATCTCCTGTGGCCGGTGGTCAAGGACATCAAGCAGGCCGCCGGCATCTTCCGCGCCGCCCTCAAGGAGATGGAGAACCGCTACGACCTTTTCTCCAAGACGGGCAGCCGCAACATTGTCAGTTACAACCAGAAGGTAGAGGACGAGGAGCAGAAGCTGCCTTATATCGTCATCGTGGTGGACGAGCTTGCCGACCTGATGATGCAGGCCGCCAACGAGGTGGAGACCTCGATCTGCCGACTGGCCCAGCTGGCCCGGGCGACCGGCATCCATCTGGTGATCGCCACCCAGCGCCCCTCGGTAGATGTGATCACCGGAACGATCAAGGCCAACATCTCTTCCCGCATCGCCTTCGCGGTCTCCTCCCAGGTCGATTCTCGCACTATTCTCGACATGGCCGGGGCCGACCGGCTGGTGGGGCGCGGCGATATGCTCTTCAAGCCCATCGATGCCATCAAGCCCACCCGCATCCAGGGGGCCTATGTCGGCGAGCAGGAAATCGAAAATGTGGTCGAATTTCTGAAACAGCAGGGCCGCCCCGACTACACCATGGAGCCGGTCGATTCCCTCAGCGGCGGAGACGGCGAGGAGGCTGACAGCGACGATGCCGCCTATGACGAACTTTTCGAGCCTGCCGTCCGATGGTCGGTCTCCAACGGCCACATTTCCACCTCCATGCTCCAGCGTAAATTCAAGATTGGCTACACCCGCGCCGCCCGCATCGTGGACGCCATGGAGCAAAAAGGCATCGTCGGCCCCCTGGATGGCGTGAAACCCCGCGAAGTCCTTCTCTCCCGCGAAGATGTGGACCGCCTCTTCCTCCCCAAAGCCTACGCCGGTCTGGCGGACATGGCCGCCGAAGAGGACGAGGAGAAATAAACATCGCAGGGGCTGCAATCGAAGCGGTCTGCGAGCGAAGTGAAGCAATCTCCAGACCCACAAAGAACGATATTGCTTCTGTGCAACGCTCCTCTCTATCTTGCGACCCGGCGGGTCGCCCAAAATAACGCACCATCTATTCCCCCCGCCTTAATAAGACGGGGGGCTGGGGGGGCGGTTGCATCCCCCACCGGAGGCAGCCATGAAAACCGTATGCGCTCTCATCTCGCTGATCCTGATATCCCTCAACCTCTCGGCCTACAGCCAGGAGGCCGCTGAAAAGCAGGCGGCCCCGGACGGCAGGAAGCGAATCGCCGTCATCCAACTGGAGGCTCCCAACGACTACACCAGCACCCGCTTGGGGACGGGGGTGGCCGATATGATCACGACCTCTCTGGTCAAGTCGGGCGTCTTCGATGTCATCGAGCGCGTTCATCTGGATGCGGTCTTGAAGGAGAACAAGCTGGCGGAGCAGGGGCTTCTCGATCCGGCCACCGCGGTCAAGGCAGGCAAAATCCTGGGCGTGGATTACCTGCTGGGCGGCAAGGTGTCGGAATTCGGGGTGAAGACCAAACGCTCCGGGCTGGGGGCGGTCGGGCAGATATTAGGGGGCCGGGGCGCTCTCGGCGGCCTGGACCTCAAAAACAGCACCGCCCGCGTGGCGCTCGACATGCGCCTGATCGAGGTCCGGACCGGCAAAATCCTGGTGGCCGATACCGGCGTCGGCGAGGAAAAGGAGTCGGGCGTCGTCTTTGCGGGAGGGCAATTGCGCGATATCGTGGTGGTGGGCCGATTCGACACCACCGAATGGTCGGAAAGCCGCATCGGCAAGGCCACCCGCAAGGCGGTGGGCGATGTTCTGGAAAAGGTGGTCGGTTTCTTCCCGGCGGAAGGGAAGGTGCTGGCGGTCTTCGGAAGCGGGGCGGACCGGGCCGCCATTCTGAGCCTGGGCCGCTTCTCGGGCCTGAAAGAGGGCATGGAGGTCGAACTCGTCCGGGAAGAGGTGATCCGCGATGAGGACGGGCAAGTGGTCTGGACCGACAGAAAGCCGGTGGGCTGCCTGCGCGTGGTGGAAGTCCAGAACGACCGGGCCAAAGCGGTGCTGATCGGAGACGGCTACAGTGTGGCGAAAGGCGATACGTTCGTTATCGGGAAGTCGAAAGACAGAAGCACCGCCCGAAAGCCCCGGCGGTGAGGGGATGAAAGCGATTATCGGGCTGGGAAACCCGGGCCGCCAATACGCCCGAACGCGTCATAACGTCGGCTTCGAGGTGATCGCCCGACTTTCCCGGAAATACGGCATCCCGGTCGAATCCCGCCGCTGCCAGGCGCAGGTCGGGGAAGGGGAGATCGCCGGGCAGCACGTCCTGCTGGCCCGGCCCCAGACCTTCATGAACCTTTCCGGAGTCTCTGTCCAGGCCCTGGTCCGCCGCTACCGGCTGGCCCTGCCGGATATTCTGGTCGTTTACGATGATGCCAACCTACCGCTGGGCCGCCTGCGCCTGAGGGCCAGCGGCTCGGCGGGCGGGCACAATGGCATCAAATCTCTGATCGCCTCACTGGGCAGCCCGGAATTCCCACGCCTCAAGATCGGCATCGGAGAGTCGGGTCGCCCCGACCTGATCGACCATGTTCTCTCCCACTTCTCCCCGGGCGAGGAGCCGGTCATTCAACAGGCATGGGATCGCGCGGCGGAGACCATCGAATATCTCCTGGAAAACGGGCTGGAGAAAGCCATGAATTTAGCCAACGCCGGCCCCCAGCCGCCCGACAAGGAAAGCCCCATAAACCCGCCATGACCACGACTTCCCACACCGATCAAGCAAGCAGCCTTCCTTCGGCCCGGCAGGGGCGCGCGGCCCGGCTTTTCTTCGGGTTCCTGGCGCTTCTTCTGGTGGCCGTGGTGACGGTCTCCATCCTGTGCGGCCAGGCGGATATCGGTTTCCGCGATATCGTCGCAGCCTTCCGGACGCTCCTGACCGAAGGCCGTGTCGAGGGCTCGAAAGGGTTCATCATCTTTCATACCCGGCTTCCGCGCATCGTCCTGTCGGCCCTGGTGGGGGCGGCCCTGTCGCTCTCCGGGGCCTGCCTTCAGGGGATATTCAAGAACGCGATGGCCGACCCGTATATTCTGGGCCTCTCTTCGGGCGGGGCGCTGGGGGCTGCGGTCGCCATCAGCTTCGGCCTGGAGATCACCTTGCTGGGGCTGAACACGGTTCCTCTCTTCGCCCTGCTGGGCGCTCTGCTGACCGCGCTGGCGGTCCTGAAGCTGGGGCAGAGCGGGGGCAAGGTGAGGACGGAAACCCTTCTCCTTTCCGGCATCGCGGTCAATGCGTTCCTGTCCGCCATCGTCTCCTTCCTGCTGACCCTCAGTATGGAAAAGGGGACCTTCAGCGGCACATCTCTCTACTGGTGGCTGATGGGCCGGTTCGGCAATACCCAGTGGCAGTACGTGCAGTCCTCTCTGCCCTACATCCTGGCCGGAAGCCTGACCATCCTCTTCTACGCCCGCGACCTCAATCTGCTTCTGCTGGGGGAGGAGTCCGCGCTTCATCTGGGCCTGGAGGTGGAGCGCACGAAAAAGATCCTCCTGCTGGCCGCCTCCCTCACCGCCGCCGCCGCCGTCTCGGTTTCCGGGATCATCGGGTTTGTGGGGTTGGTGGTTCCCCACATCGTCCGGCTGGTGGTCGGCCCGGACCACCGGCGGCTTCTCCCCTCCGCGATCCTGCTGGGAGCGATCTATCTTACAACCTGCGACACCCTCGCCCGCACCCTGGTTTCCGATACCGAAATGCCTCTCGGCATCCTGACCGCCTTCACCGGCGTTCCCTTCTTTCTCTATCTTCTCAAAAAAAGCTCCCGCTAGAAATATCGATATTCTTCAGCAAAAACGAAGCGCCTCCCTAACTTTAATGATGAGTCCGTCATAAAGGCTATGGGACAACTTGATGAGCCTTCTTCGCTTGACAAAGGGGGAGGAGTGGAGTATATTGTGTTTAATCGCCAATGTTCAGGGTATAGGGTGCAGGATAAGGGGCAAAGCATGAATCGTTTTCACGTGAGCCTGCTGCCTTTTCCTATACCCTATCTCCTGTACCCTATTCCCTATACATGATGAGAAAGGAGGAACGGCGCTTGTTCCTCTGCTGGAAGAGGTTTGCGTCGGAGACAGTGTAATGACTTCAGGGGGCATCGATAACCGGCAGGTCGTGCTGCTCAAGAGCCGGTTCACCAATAACCGATTCTACACTCTGGTGAGTCCGGAATCGGGTCTGAAAAATGCGGACACCATCGAGGATTTCCCCGAACACCTTCCTCTCGGCATCGCCTATCCCTGCCTTGAAGACGGCCTGAACGATTTTGCGGTCATCCGGACGACCTTCGAAACCCTGGAGCAGTTCCCCGATGATCAGGAGCTTCGCGATGAGATGATGGAGATCATCTACGACGCCTCCAGCAACCTGCGGAAGCGCCTCATTGAGCT
This sequence comes from Armatimonadota bacterium, assembly GCA_020846535.1. Classification (GTDB taxonomy): domain Bacteria; phylum Armatimonadota; class JADLDR01; order JADLDR01; family JADLDR01; genus JADLDR01. Next base: position 10,547 of record JADLDR010000193.1, read on the forward strand.
GAGAGATCGCCTTGCCAGCGGGCAGGCCCACTTTCTGGGCACGGATCTCGACGAACTTAAAGATTATATGATCGCGATGATTCGCAAGGGAAGCCCGCGCAAGATGCTCGACAGTATGATGAAATTAGATGTTTTCGGATCGGTGGAGGAGGCTGACGCTTCCCGAAACGGGGGACATCCTGAGCCGAATTTCAATTACTCTCTTCTGTCCGAACATGCGCTGGAGCGCATCGAGCCGATGCCTGCCCGGCCTTTCGTGGTGGAAATCTTCCAGGACGTTCTCGATGCGGTCAATAATGAAGACAACTATCTGGACCGCTACACCTTCGACAAATACGTGTTCCAGAAGTTCATCGCTATCATGTTTATCAATTATGCTACCACTGACCCCATCTTTTACGGAACCAGCAAAGCCGATTACGGCGTCTCCGCAGACCGTGATATGAGTACCACCCCGCTCTATATCGCCATCGGAGAGGCGCTCCGGGCCATCGAAACCGACCAGGCTCCGGTTCACGCCAAAGAGCGAGAGCCGGGTGTGGATCTTCTGAAGGACGGGCTGCCTGCGACAACGGCCCGGGTGGTCGAAATCTCCGGTATCCCTGCCAGCGAACAGCAGCTTCTAGCCCCGATCACCACCATTTTCGATACCTGCCAGGTCTTGATGCGTATGGATCACCCCAGAACCCGAGAGTACAGCGAGATCATCGTCCGTGCCGTCAGCCAGATCGTCCGCGAATTGAAAGAGCTATCCATCCTTTCCCCGATGGCGGAAGTGCCCGGCACCAAAGCTCTGAGCGACAAGGAGGCGCGGTCATAGCATAACGAACTTCTCTCCAGGAACACAGGCGCTTTCGATGCCGAAGGAGCCATCCATGCAGCGGCCGCAAAGCGAAAATCTTCAGGCGGCCCGTTCCACTCCTTGCAGATCACAAAACAGGAGGCTTACTATGCGTCATTCCGCTGTGTCCGGCTGGCATTTCCTAGCCCTTTCGCTTTCCCTGGGAGCTGTTCTCCTGGCAGGATGCGCCAAAAACGCTTCGCCTCAACCTTCAGGCCCCTCCGGCCCGTCCGCCCCGATGAAGTCCCCTTCGGCTCCGGTTCAGGCTGCTGACGGCAAAACCATCTTTGCATCCAACTGCATCCGTTGCCATGGCGCAAACGCTCAGGGGGGACCCGGCCCATCGGTGAAAGGCAAACCTGTCAAAGAAATCGTGACCACTGTTACCAACGGCCACGGCAAGATGCCCTCCTTCAAAACCAGGCTGACGGCAGCGCAGATTCAATCTGTCGCGGATTATGTGTCTACGCTGAAATAGACCGGGGAAAATGGCGCAGGGGCAGCCCGATGTGGCCGCCCCTGCGCTTTTAATTCCCGAACAAGCCTTCTTCCCAGATGGCGGTTCCCGTGACCTTCAGGGCGGACGGTTCCACTGCCAGGGATTCGATGCGTACGGGGATACGGGCGGCTTCGAGGTCGATGAGGGGGTTCAGGCGGTCGGTCAGTTTTTTGGCCCAGCCCTGGGGTAGGTGGATGCCGACCACCGAAAGCTCGTCGGGAACAAAGGAGACCCGTTTTTCGTCCACAAGGCTCAGCTTGCCGGAGACCCAGACCTGAACCGGAACGCCCAGCAGCCGGGGGCTGCCGGAAGCCTGCACTGCCTCGGGCCGGAGGCGAACCTGGATGTCGTCGGCGCGAGGAACCCGGCGGGCGGCGTAGCGGTTCAGGTTGCCCTCCGAGATGCGGCCCTCGAAATAGGCTTTCTCGATCTTACGGATGGCCTTCTTTCTGCGGTCGTAATCGATATTCCGCAGATCGATGAAGATCCGGTCGATGACCAAGCCCGCCGACGCCTCCACATCCTCCCCCTCGATTTTGATCCACCGGATATGACCTCGCATGGTCTTGTCGATGGCCTGCTGGGAGACGGTCACTTTGTAGCGCCGCGCCGGGCCGATCTCGGTCACCAGCCGCGCCCGGATCTTACCCGCAAGGTAGTCCGAAACCGCCTGCTCCGCGCACCCACACAGCGCGAGAGCCAGGAAGAGCAGGCCGATGGCGGTGCAAAGAGCAGGCCGATTAGCCATTGGGGACCAGCCCTCCCTTCACCTGATCGTAGTGGTATTGGTTGTCGAAGATGACCAGGATATTGGTCAGTTTCCGGTTGGGGCGGCTCAGGAATTTGCCCCGGTAGAAGAGGCCGGTAGAAGTGCCGCCGTCCAGCCCGACCGCCTCCACCGCCCCCAGGCGGCGTAGCGCCGCGGCCATCTGGCGGTAATAGATGCGGCGCGTGGAGGTGGCGAGAAGCAGCTTGCCGCTGCCCGTGAGGGCCAGGGCGCTGCGGAGGGCGGGCCGGTAGAGCCGCTTGTCGCGATAGCCCTCGGCTTTGGGGGCGAGGGCTATCTTCCCGTCTCGTAGCAGGCGCGGACCGCCGCAGAGTACCCCTTCATAGAGATCCCAGTCGCGCGGCTGGCCTTTGCGGGTATCGATGAAGTCGATCCGGTTGTCGGTTGTCCAGCAGACTCCGATGCCGATAAAACCGGTGCAGCGAAGGCTGCCATCGATCACAATATCCCCCACGGGCTGGAGCGACCTTTCCCCGAAAAACGTGCCTGTGATGGCGGCTGCCGGGTGGCTGCGCCGCAGGATGCCGCGAAACGACTCCGAGGTCCCGACCCCGCCCCACGGCAGGGCCACGCTCAGCTTGATATCCGGATCCTCAAGATTCACGGTCACCACATGCAGCGGGACCGGCCCTTTGACATAACTGTAGCCGACGCTCTCGGGCCGGGAATGCGTGGCGGACAGAGCGGTCAAGAACACGAGAAGAGAAACACCTGCCTTTGACAACATGAATTGACTCCAATCAACACATCACTCCTGCAAAACGGCGAATCCGCCGGAAGCGGGCCGATTCATTGTATCAGATTTGGAGGTTGATAAGCAACCCTGCTTGCTGCGGAACAGGAACGCTAGCCGGGAATGAAAAAGAACGCCAGGGCCATGATCAGATAGGCGGCGAGGAGTTGAGCGCCCTCCAGCCAGTGCGTCTTGCCGTCCAGGGAGATGATGGCGGTGATCATGACGGCAAAGCCCATTGCAACGAGTTCATACTGATTGAAAACATAGGTCATCGGGTGGCCCATGAGGAGGCTGAGGAAGACGATGGCCGGGGCTACGAAGAGGGCGACCTGTGTGCTGGAGCCGACGGCGATGCCCAGGCTGATATCCATTTTGTTTTTCATCGCCAGCATGACCGCCGCGCTGTGCTCCGCTGCGTTGCCGATGATCGGCACGATGACGATGCCCAGAAAGAGTTCCGAAATCCCGAAAGACTGTACCACATGTTCCACGCTGCCGACCAGAAATTCGCTTTCGACGGCTACGAAGAGGGTGGAGACGGCCAGCAGGATCGTGGCCCGGCGCTTCGACCAGAGCGGCTCCTCATGCTCCTCTCCGGAGGTAAAGAGCGATTCATGGGTTTTGAGGGAAAAGAAGAGGCCGAAGAGATAGATCAGCATCAGGACCCCGGCCACCCCCAGGCTGAGGGCCTCCTGGTTGGCTGAATCGAAGCCGTTGGGGGTGGCGTGGATAAAGGCGGAGGGAACGACCAGGCCGATCACCGCCAGCACCATCATGGCCGAGTGCATCCCGGCGGCCTCCTCGTTGAACTGCTGCATCTTGTATTTCAGGCCACCCGCCAGCACGCTCAGGCCCAGCACCAAAAGCAGGTTCCCCAGGATCGAGCCGGTGATGGAGGCTTTCACCATTTCCAGCAATCCGGCCCTGACTGCGAACAGGGCGATAATCAACTCCGTCGCATTTCCGAAGGTGGCGTTCAACAGCCCCCCGATAGTCGGCCCGGTATGCTTGGCCCATTCCTCGGTGGCCCGCCCCATGACGCCTGCCAGCGGGATGATCGCGATGCAGGCCACCACGAAATCGAGGGTGGGGGAGGCGTGCATCCAGTGAAGGATCAGGCTGATGGGAATAAAGACAACAAGCCAGTAGTAAAGAGGAATGCGCTCACGCTGCATATAATATTATCTCCGAAGAGTCGATGCAAGGCCGCTCGATAGTCGGCGCATTATTGATGAAAGGCTATCCATCGCCCTTCCTATTTTCCTGAATGCCCCCGCCGATTCCTGCCTGAAAGACCGAGATGCGAGACGACTCCTCCGGCAACCGCGATATCATCGAGAGCGTCCGGCAAAACGTGCCCTTCGGCAAGAGCTTGATGGCAAGCCTGATCGCTCTTGTCGGGCTGATATTGGTACTGGCATTTGTAGCATTTTCGCTTCTCAATGTCAGGACCACGGACAACAAGTTGATGGAGGAGTACGCACAGTCGGCGGATAAGTTAGCCCGGACCGTTCAGAAGAGCCTGCGCTACGCCATGCTGAAGGTGGACTGGGAGTATGTGCGGCAAACCCTGGCGGCAGTGGAGGAACTCCACGATATCGAACAGATTCGCGTAGTGGACGGGCAGGGGAGAGTGCGGATCGACAGCATCGGGCTGCACCGGGACAAAGAGTCAGCATCCGGCCTGAAAGGCTATATCGACCGGGTTGCCTCATCCGACCAGGGCATCCGGTGGACTTCCCCCGGAAACCGTTATCACCTCCTCAACCCGATCCGGAACGAGCCTTCATGTATGAGGGCCTGTCATAGCAATAGCGGGAAACATCTGGGCTACCTCAACCTGGAGATCGATATCACGGACGCGATGAGCCAGATCGCCCGGACGCGCAGGATTCTCATCGTATCGGCTGTCCTGACCCTGCTTGCGGTCGCGCTAGCGATTGCTTATGTGATTCATTTTCTGGTGCATCGGCCCGTTTTGCGCCTGGCGCAGACGATGGCGGCAGTGGAGGCAGGAAATCTCGATACGCATGTGGAATTGGATGTTCAAAACGAGATCGGCTGGCTGGCGAGCAGCTTCAACCGGATGGTGGACCGGGTGAAGGCGAACCGCGAGGCGGTGGTGGAGGCACAAAAGCAGGTCGCGCAGTCCGAAAAGCTGGCCGCCATCGGCCTGCTGGCTGCCGGGGTCGCCCATGAAATCAACAACCCCCTGGCGACGATCTCCATGTCCGCAGAGGCCCTCCTTTCGGAAAGCTGCACGATGGAGCAGCGCGAGTATTTCCTGGACACCATTGCCGGGGAGTCGGAGCGCATCGGACAGATCGTGGCTCAACTTTTGACCCTGGACCGCCAGCAAAGACAGGAGCGAACCCCCGCCGATGTCAACGCCCTCCTCGATATCGTGCTGGCTGCTGTGCAAAATATCGCAAAATCCCAGGGGGTCGCCATCACCGCCGACCTGGACCGCACCCTGCCGCCCGTAACGATGGATGCGGAGCGGATGCGCCAGGCGTTTCTGAATATCGCCTCCAACGGGGTGCAGGCCATGCCTGACGGAGGCTGCCTGACCGTGACGACCCGGCGCGAGAGGGGCGAGGCCGCCATCCGCTTCCGGGACGAGGGCATCGGGATCCCGCCGGAAAACCTGGAGCATATCTTCGAGCCGTTTTTTACCACCAAAGAGACCGGAGAGGGGTTCGGTCTGGGCCTGGCGGTGACCCGGGAAACCGTGTTGAAGCATGGAGGCAGGATAGACATCGATAGCGAGCCGGGACGCGGCACCGAGGTGACCGTGTTCCTGCCGATCACTCAAAAGGCGGAGGTCGCCGAGACGCATGGATAACGGACTCGATATTCTGATCGTGGATGACGACACGAAACTGCTGGATGTTCTGACCACCCTTCTCCAGATGGAGGGCCACCGGATGACAGCCTACGACACGGCCCAGGAAGCCCTGATGCTGGCAAAAGATAAGCCCTTCGATCTGGTGATTACCGACCTGAGAATGCGCCGCATGGATGGCCTGCAGCTGCTGAAAGTCGCCAAATTGATCAATCCCGACTTGAGGGTGGTGATCATGACGGCCTATGCCACGGTCGATACCACCGTGGAGGCCATGCGGAGCGGCGCTTACGATTATCTCCGCAAACCCTTCAAGCTGAACGAGATCAAAGCGATTATCCGGAGAGTGCAAGAAGAGAAACGCGAGCCCCGCCCCAGGGAATCATCCTGACCTTCCAGGAAGGAGGGCTGTTTATGGCGCAGCAAAAATGGTCCAAGGAAAGAATTTTGGAGGAGATCCAGTACCTGAACGGCCTGGGGAAAGATCTGAGCCACAGCCGGGTGCAGACCACTAACCCGAAGCTCACCAGCGCCGCCATCCGCTATTTCGGCAGTTGGAAAAACGCGGTGGAGGCCGCCGGGGTCGATTACGACACCATCCGGGAGCATTCCGAGGAACAGAGGGCACAGAAGGTGAGCAAGTGGTCTCAGGAGCGCATCGTTGAGGAAATCCTGTCGCTCCGCCAGACCGGAGAAGACCTGCGGGCCTCGGTGATCGAGAAAAAATATCCCGCGCTTTTCAGCTCCGCCAGCCGGTATTTCGGCGGCTGGCAGGAGGCCATCGCCAGCGCCCGGATCGATTATGTCGAGGTCAAGGAATCCGCCAAAGAGATCAAGCAGCGAAACCGCCTCTGGAGCCGCCTTCTCATCCTGGACCGCCTCTCCGAAATGGTACTCGAAGGCGAAAACCTCGCCCCCGCCAATATCCAGGCCAAATATCCCGCCCTCTATCAAACCGCCGTTACCCACTTCGGCTCCTGGGCCGCCACCCTCAAGCACCTGCAAAAAAACGAGCCTCTGCCTGAAACCGCCGCCCTGAAAGCCTCCGAATCGGAATCCGGCTGGGTTTCGGGGCTGGTGCAGGACAAAATCGCCGAAATCGAAACCGCCTCCCCTCCCACCGAGGCCCAGGAACGCGCTCGCCTCAAGCAGCTTTTGGGAAGGGGATAGGGATTAGGGCACAGGGGGTAGGGGATAGGGTGCTGTGACAGGAGTCTGCGCATACCCCTCAGCCGCCTACTATACCCTATTCCCTACACCCGTTCATTGCCTATGGAACAATTTTCTCACATAGACGAAAACGGCCGGGCGCGGATGGTGGATGTGTCCGGTAAGGGAGATACGCGCCGGGTAGCGGTGGCGCAGGGAGAGGTGCGGATGGAGGCGGAGACGGTGAGGCGCATCCGGGAGCATGCGGTCGCCAAGGGGGACGCTTTGACGGTGGCGCAGACGGCAGGCATCCTGGCGGCCAAGCGCGCATCCGAGCTGATCCCGATGTGCCACCCGCTGCTGCTGGAGGACATCCGGGTCGCTCTCACTCTTGGCGAGTCGTGCGTGGAGATCGAGGCGACCGTGGCGACCACGGGCAAGACAGGCGTGGAGATGGAAGCCCTCACCGCGGTTTCGGTGGCGGCGCTGACGCTCTACGATATGTGCAAGGCGGTCGACCGCGGCATGACGATCTCTGAGATCCGGCTGATGAGCAAGACAGGGGGGAAATCCGATTGGCTCCGGGGCGGGGAGGGAATTTGAGCAGGCTTGCATTTTTTCCTGAGTTGCGATATAATTCACAGAGAAGCCTCGTCAACGAACCGGGAAAAGGATAACGATATGAACGAAAACATCAAAGTGCCCATGCCGACCCTGGAGCGGCTCTCCACCTATCTTCGATATTTGCAAGATGTGCAGGCCCGAGGGGTGCATACCATTCTGTCCGCGGATGTGGAGCGCGATACCGGGGTCAATGCGGCCCAGTTCCGGAAGGATCTGTCCTTCTTCGGGGAATTCGGGAAGCCGGGCGTGGGCTACAATGTGTTGGAATTGCAGCAGCGGATCGCCCGCATCCTGCAAGTCCACCGCGAGCAGCCGGTCGTGCTGGTGGGGGCGGGAAACCTGGGAACCGCGCTGATCGGATATCCAGGCCTGCGCCGCCACGGCTTCGTGATCGCAGGCGTATTCGACAACAGCCCTAAAAAGATCGGCCAGCGGCTGGGCGAGATGGAAATCCAGGATATCCAGTATTTGAAAGAGGGCATCGTCAAGCTCGGGGCCAAGATCGGCATTCTCACTGTTCCGGCCAGCGAAGCCCAAACCATCGCCAACACTATGGTCGAGGCCGATGTGAAGGGCATCCTGAACTTCGCGCCCGCCACCCTCCGCCTGCCCGCAGATATCACCGTGCGCGATGTTTACTTTTTCCAGGAACTGGCTGTCCTCTCCTACTGCGTCTCCCGCGCCGAATTGCTGGCCGAACGGTCCGAGTAGCCCGTCCCGCAACCAATTCTTTTTCGACTCCCCTGGGCAGGCCGCAAGGGGAGTTTCGCTTGTAAGGCGCGTAATACGGGGCGACAACCGTCCCCCGGCTTAAAGGCAACCGCCCCCCGGCCCCTGCCTTGCTAACCTTATTATACAAGTGTCCACCAAATCGGGGCAAGCCCAGGCCCAGGCCAGGGGACAAGCTGCCTAACCCGTGTGTCCACTAAACCGGGGCAAGTCCACTGCTCTGGAGGGTGAACTCATAGTCTTTGCTCAAGCGCCGGTTCTGGATCAGCCAGGCGAAGGGGCGTTCGACAATCCAGCGTTGGGGCAAGACCGTGAAGCCTTTCCCGCCATCGGTGCGCTTGACGACTTCCAGATCACAGGCGAACTTGGCTTTGACCCAGGCGACCCGAGACCCGCCATAGCGTCCATCGGCCCAGATCGTCGTCAGCCGCCGACAGAGCCGCTTGATGCCCGGCAAGGTCTGGCGGGCCCCGTCGGGGTCTTGGATATCCCCGGGCAGCACCCGGCGTTTCCAGAGCAGGCCCAGCGTATCTACGCCGATATGGCGCTTGCGCCCCAGGATCTTCTTGCCCGCATCGTAGCCCCGGGCCCCCCTTTTTGACCGGTCTTGACCGTCTGGGAGTCGAAGATCAGGGCCGAAGGCGTCGTGCGCTTGCCTGCCTGCTGGCGCACCTGCTTGCGTAAGGCCGCCTGGACCCGTTCGAGCGTACCATCGTCACGCCAGCGTCGGAAGTGGAACCAGACGGCCCCCTAGGGCGGAAAGTCTTTCGGCAACAGACGCCACTGGCAGCCCGTACGCAGTTGGTAGAAGATGGCATTGAAGATCTCCCGCCGGGTGTATGTGCGCGGACGGCCCCCTTTCTTCGGATCGGGCACGGGCAGCAAGGCGTCGATGCGTTGCCACTGAGCATCGGTGAGGTTGGTGGAGTAGGATGAGAGTGTCATACTCCCTTCTTCCACACCAACGCCACCGATTTCACATGGTTTCTATACAGTCTCTAAGATGCAGATATCCCTTTTGGAGGGAGCCACTTACAATGCGAAGGCCCAGTGGCCGGAAGGGTTCGCTCCTCGACAGCATGAAGCCATCTTTGCAAAATCGCCATGATTTCTCTGATATACAGCAGACGAGCGATAGGGGTATCATTCAATTCGTCCCGAAAATCATGCGACTTCAAATAGCTAAATACTCCTTCAAATAGCGTCCCGTATGCGAATGAGGCGCTTGGGACAGTTCTTCAGGGGTTCCGCGGGCGACAACCCGGCCTCCGTTATGGCCGCCTTCCGGGCCGAGGTCGATGATGTAGTCGGCGGTTTTGATGAGGTCCATGTGGTGTTCGATCACCACCACGGTGTTGCCTGCGGCGACCAGGCGGTTGAGGCAGTCCAGAAGGCGCTGGATGTCGGCCAGGTGAAGACCGGTGGTCGGCTCGTCCAGGATGTAGAGATTCCGTCCCCGCTTGATCTTGCCCAGTTCGAAAGCCAGCTTGATGCGCTGGGCCTCCCCGCCGGAAAGGGTGGTGGAGGATTGGCCCAGCTTCAGGTAGCCTAAACCCAGGCTTTCCAGGATTCGCAGCTTGTGGCCGATGGAGGACTTGCCTGCGAAGAACCGCGCGCCTTCCTCGATGGTCATGTCCAGGATATCGGCTATGTTCTTCCCCCGGTACTGCACTTCCAGAGTGTTCTGGTTGTAGCGCGTCCCCTTGCAGGTCGAGCAGGGAGATTCCACGTCGGGCATAAAGTGCAGGCTGGTGGTGACGATACCCTCCCCGCCGCACTCCTCGCACCGACCCCCTTTGACATTGAAGCTGAAGCGTGAGGCCGTATAACCTCGGGCGGCGGCCTCCGGGGTGGCGGCGAAGAGGCGGCGGATATCGTCATAGAAACCGATATAGGTGGCCGGATTGGATCGGGGCGTCTTGCCTATAGGGGTTTGATCGATATTGATGACATCGTTCAGATGCCCAAGCCCCTCGATAGCGTCGTGGTCGCCCGAAAGCACGCGGCTGTCGTGGAAGTGGGCATAGAGCTTCTTAAAGAGGATTTCGTTGACCAGGGTGCTTTTACCCGATCCCGACGCCCCGGTGATGCAGATGAAAAGCCCCAGCGGGATTTCCACATCGATATTTTGCAGGTTGTTCTCTCGCGCTCCCCGGATCATCAACTGCTGGCCGTTCGGACTCCGGCGGTCTGGCGGCACTTCGATCTTCCGGTGACCGCTCAAATACTGGCCTGTCAGGGAATCGGGATGGCGCAGGATCTCTTCGACGCTTCCCTGAGCGACCACCCTTCCCCCGTGTACGCCCGGCCCCGGGCCGAACTCCACGATATAGTCGGCGGCCCGGATCGTGGCCTCGTCATGCTCCACCACGATGACCGTGTTGCCGATATCCCGAAGGCGCTGCAAGGTATTGATCAGTTTGATGTTGTCCTTGGGATGCAGCCCGATACTCGGTTCGTCCAGCACATAGAGCATCCCCATCAGGCCGGAGCTGATCTGGGTGGAAAGGCGGATGCGCTGCGATTCCCCGCCGGAGAGGGTGGCCGACTTGCGGTTCAGGTTCAGGTAGTCCAGCCCGATCCCCAGCAACAGGTCGAGCCGGGAGATGATCTCATGCCGTATCTGCTCCCCGGCCTCCTTCTGCCGCGTCGAGGGAGGGAGATTTTCCAGGAAATCCCGCAACTCCTTCAGGTTCATCTCGCCGAGTTCGTGGATATTTTTGCCGCAGAGCCGGACGAGGAACCGCTGTTTCTTGAGCTTCGCTCCCCGGCAGTCGGGGCAGGCATGCTCGACCATCACTTTTTTGAGGTATTCCTCCATCCAGGTGTGCGCCTCGCCCTGCCTGCGGTAATGCCGATATCGGCGCTCGATATCGTTGATGATACCGCTGAAGGTGAAGGGCTTGCCGATGTGTTCGTCCCCTTTCGCTGCCCCTTCGGGCAGGAGCAGATCGAACTTCTCGCCTTTCGTTCCATAGAAGAGGATATCGATAACTTCCTTGGATAGTTCCAAGAAGGGAACATCCAGGCTGAAACCGTAGCGCTTTGCCAGGCTGTACATCATGCGCCCGTTCCAGGTGTTCTTATCGTACCGGAACGCCTCCGCGATGAAGGCCCCGCTCTTGATGCTCCGGCTCTTGTCGGGAACCAGGAGGTCGGGATGCACCCGCAAGTAGGTTCCGAGGCCCGAGCAGGTCACGCAGGCGCTTTCCGGCTCGTTGAAGGAGAAGTAGTAAGGGAGGAGTTCGCCCATCGCGATCCGATGTTCCGGGCAGGCGAAGGCATCGTAAAAGGCGGTCAGTCCGCCGGGCAGCGTTTCCGGGTTCAGGACTCGGAACCGGAGGAACCCTTCCCCTATCCTCAGCCCGTTCTCGATGGCTTTCTGAAGCTGCTTATCGATATCTTTGCGGATAACAAACTTGTCGACAACGGCTTCGAGGTCGTATCCGGCGGCTTCGTCCAGTTCGATCTCATCGCCGATATCGCAGAGCTTATCCTCGACGCGCATCCAGCGGTGACCCTTGGTTCTCACCTCGGCAATCAGATAGGAATAGTCTTCACCGTAGATTTTGGAGACCGGGGCATCGATTTCGATGGCAGCGCCCTCCGGGAGAGAGAGGAGGTGTTCGGCCATCTGGTAGGGCGTCCGGATGAGCAATTCGCGCTGGCAGTGAGGGCAGTGGGCGGTTCCCGTTACGCAGTAAAGCAGGCGGAGGTAATCGTAGATATCGGTCATGGTGCCGATGGTCGAGCGCGGGTTCTTGGTGATGGTCTTCTGCTCAATGGAGATGACCGGCGACAGGCCGTATACGAAGTCTACGTCCGGTTTTTTGATCTGGGAGACAAAACGCTTGGCCCAGGCCGACAGGGATTCCAGAAAACGGCGCTGCCCTTCGGCATAGATGGTATCGAAGGCCAGAGAGGACTTGCCGGACCCGCTCAGGCCGGTGATGACAATCAACTGATCCCTAGGGATCTCAACATCGATACTCTTCAGATTGTTTTCCCGCGCCCCTTTTACAGCGATGGTCTGTCTCACGATTTTCCTCTCCCGTCATAATAGTAGGCCGCTTCGTCCACCACCACCTGGCTCTTCGCGGCCAGCCGCAGAGGCGCGGACACCTTCCGAATGATGCCCTTGTCAGCCAGCCACTCATAAGCAAAGGCAAGGGTGTCTGTCTGCGCTCTCTTCTTGAAGTGGGTATCCAGTTCGGTGACCGAGCGAGCGCCTCCGGCCTCGGTCAGAAAGTCCAGGATCGGCTTGAAGAGGAGATGGATTTTACCGTCCAGATAGGCATCGATCATCTCCAGGGCTTCTCGCATGATTCCGGCGGTCTTGGGCCGGTTCACCAACTCGCAGTAGACTTTTCCGAAGAAGGCGGGGTTGTGCCGGAGGGCCTGCTGGATCACCTCCCTTCCGGTCACCTCGCTGTGCATCAAAACTTCGATGGCCGCAAGGCCGGGGAGAGCGTTCAGGATCCAGACGAAGCTGTAAGGGGCATCGCCTTTCAGGTAAAGCCACTTTTCGGCTTTCGCCAGCACGGGCAGCACGAAAGCCCCTGCCCGGAGCAGTTGAATCTCCCGATCCCTGGCCCCGACGCGGTGGATGTTCTCATAGTAGTCCCGGATGGTTTCATCCCAGGTGAAGAGGAGGGTGCTTTTGGAGAAAAAGGAGTGGAAGAACGAGCTTTGCAGCGACTGCTCGATAACCTCCTTGAACTTGCTGCGGGCCATCATGATGACATGAATGTTGACCCCGTTTTCCACCAGGCAGTAGTCCCGGGCGGGCTTCTTCTCTTCCCTGCCGATCAGCAGCAGATCGATATCGGACTTTTCCCAGACTTCATCATAGGAAAGGCTGCCTCCCAGAATAGCGGCGATCACGTAACGATCCTGCTTGACCTTCTCGATAAGGGAGGCGAGGGCGTCTTCGTAGAGCTTTCGGACATCACCTTGCCTTTGCATGACAGCACTCCTTATAGCTCTCAGAGGGAGTCTTAAGTTTGCCCGCAAATAGAGAAATTCCTTATTGCCGATAGCGCACTGCCGGCATCGTTCAAGGAAACGGCGGGCCGTTCTTCCGGTTTCAGGCGGCGTCCCGGAAGTGACAAAAGATTTGACGGCTGCCCGGCCTGTTTTGTTCCCTGAGAAAGACGAATATTTGTTCGCTTTTTAGATGAGCAATTCCTGCTTTTAGTGACAAATTGCTGCGAATTCTTCCGTTCGCGAAACAGGGATCTCCCCTTCCCTGGCGAATCCTGTCATACCAACGACAATGCGGAGGAACCGACTATGAATCCTGTGCGCACGGCGATTGTCGGCTGTGGCAGCGTGAGCGGCCCCTACCTGGCCGACCTGACCCAAAGCCCTTATGTGGAAATGGTGAGCGTGTGTGACCACCGGATGGAACGCGCTGCCCGGCGGGCCGAAGAATTTGGCATCCCCTATCATTTCGATAATGTCGATGCTCTGCTGGAGGGGCCTCCGTTCGATTATCTGATCAACCTGACCTCCATGCAGACCCACTTTTCGGTCAATCAGAAGGCATTGCAGGCGGGCAAGCACGTCCTCTCCGAGAAGCCCCTGGCGGGCGCTCTGGAGGAAGGCCGGAGGCTGCTGGAGATAGCAAAGGAGAAAGGCGTCCGCTTCTGGGGGGCCCCTGCGGTGGTCATCAGCCCGGCGTTCCGCTGCATGGCGGAGGCAATCGGCTCCGGGAAGATCGGGCGGGCGGCCCAGGCATACGGGCGCTACGGCCATCCGGGGCCGGGCTGGGGGCCGTGGTTCTATCAAAAGGGCGGCGGCTCGCTCTTCGATCTGGGGGTCTACAATATCACCTTCCTGACCGGGCTTCTCGGCCCCGTCAAATCGGTGTCCGCCCTGATGGGGACGGTCATTCCAGAGCGGTTCGTGGAAGGCCAGCAGGTCAAAGTCGAGGCGGATGACAACACCCTCGTCCTGCTCGATCACGGCAATGCGGTTTTTTCCTGCGTCGGCACGGGCTTCACCTTCGGGCCGTATCGCGAGGAGGCGACGGTCGAGGTCATCGGCACCCGGGGCAGCGTCAACCTTTTGGGCTGGGACTGGCAGCCCTCCGGGGTTGAAGTTCTCACCGCCGATGGCCGCGCCTGCCTCTGCGAAGACCAGCAAGGGTACAAATGGGAGCGCGGCGGAACTCACTTGGCCGAATGCCTGGCAACCGGCCAGGAAACCCTGATGACCCCGGAACACGCCTATCATGTTCTGGAGATCATGCTGGCCGCCAACGAATCCTCCCGGAGCGGGAGCAGGATCGGGATCGAGTCCGCTTTCCCCTGGCCCCTGGTGGCCGTAGGAGCAGAAGAGGGCGCAGAGGCGGCTCCGGAGGGGATGGATCCGGACAGGCACAGACGGTAGCCGTCGGGGTTCCGATGATTTCCCTGAACTTGATACCTACGGGGCGAACGCGAGGTTCGCCCCTACGCCTGGTGGCAAAAGAACCCAACCCCCTTACCCCAACCGGATGCTTATCGCCGGCTTGAGGCGATCTCAAGCCGCCTCTTCATCTTCCGGGCGGCTGTCCAGCGATTCCAGGACTGCATCAGTTCCGGGACAGTGACGAAGCGGAATCCTTCGGCCCGGAGGCGGGGCAGTATCGCTTCCACTGCCGCGGCGGAGGCTCGATGGCCGGGGCCGTCATGCATCAGAACGATGTCACCGGGGTTGGGAGTGAAAATCACGTTGTGGGCGATCACGCCGGGCTCGATATGGCTGGAGTCGGCTGAACTGATGGTCCATAGAACCAGCGCATACCCTTTCCGGGCTGCCGCAGCCGCGAAGGCGTTGTGCGTTTTACCGTAAGGAGGACGAAAACAGGTCGGCAGACGGCCTGCCGCTTCCTGGATGATCTTTTCGGTCCGGCTCAATTCCTCCACGGCTTCCGCCGGGGAAGGATTTTTTGGGTGAGAATAGCTGTGGCTCTCGACCGCATGGCCCTCCAGGGCTATCCGGCGCAGGATATCCGGGTGGAGTTTCCCCTGCTCTCCCACCACAAAAAAGGTCGCCCGGGCGTGATGAGCCTTCAGCGCCTTGAGGATGCGGGGCGTGGTTTTCGGGTCCGGCCCGTCGTCAAAGGTCAGGGCCAGCAGCCTGTCCGGGAAGCGCCGGAGCCGGCGGCGGATGATTTTGCCCTGATAATCGCGGGGGATAGATCCACTGTCTGCCGCCAGCGCCGGAGACACGGGAGCCGATGCCTTGACCCTGTGATATGGGAGATGGGCTACTTCACCCTGGCTTACCGTGAGAAGGAACAGCATGGCTGCAATAATGAGCGCACTGTAATAAGGGGGGTGGGATCTCAAAGTTTTCCTTCATGCGAAGAGATGGAATGCCGGCCTGCCTGCCAGGGTTAGAGTTCGACAGGAAACAATCGGTATCCTTCAATGGAGGAATCATTGAACCCGAGTTACCGCCTCACCCGGGATCGGTGCCGTTTTCTACTGTAGGGGCGCAATTCATCGCATCCCATAGCGATCCAGATAAGGAAAAACATCCTCCGCTCCTGGGGGAGGGGTGGCCCCTCTCCCCGAAACCCAAGGGATGCGCCGGAGCGCCTCCGGGGAGAGGGGGAGAGAGGGTGCGGTACTTGATCCCCCATCCCCTCCCCCTGCCCGTTTCGGGAAGGGGGCCGGGGGGGTTAGGTAACCGTCTATCAGAGTCCCGCACCCCGCCCCGGCGGGACAGTCACCCTGATCTGGATCGCTATGGGGTGCAATTCATCGCATCCTTCCAGGCCGTTGGGCGCGGTTCAGTTTTCCTCCTGAGCCACTTCATATGTGTAAGTTTCAATTCCACCCTGGTTCGATTAAAAG
>JADLDR010000194.1 GCA_020846535.1 Armatimonadota bacterium
CCGCCATTTTCTTCAGGATTTTGTCCTTGAGATTGCATGACGGCCCTGAGCCTCTCGTCGAAGTGGTTCCTCTGGTACTCCTTCCGTTGGTCCTCTGCCGCATTCGCCAGAGTGTTAACATCCTGCCACCACGATTTACGTTTTCGAAGCAACCAATCCTCCGGCTTATAGGTGTATTCTTGTCCAGAAGATACCTCTTTTTCTACCCAATACCCGGGGTAAAGGTGTTCCAAGGCCGCCAGCACCTCGTGCAACAAGCGGCCTTGAACCAATAGCTGTATCTTCTGGTCAGCCCAGGAAGGCTGAACACTCAATTTCACCCCTGTCTGCTTTGTCATCTGCTGCACGGCATCACCTAGAGATATACCCTTCATGATAAGGGTGGCTTTAGCAGACAACCGCTTATCCTTTGCCTGGAATTGAGCTATCGTTTGCGGCTCAGCCCATATATTGGACGAAAGCAAAAATTCCATAGCTACGAACGTTAAAAGGGATATGTTGCGGAAGTGATTGTTCGATTTCATGGCAGGGACCTATTCAATCTTTGTTAAGGCGAAGCGAATTTATGATTTGATTGCACAGACCAGACAGGTGGATTGATGGGATACTCACTCGTACCCGAAGCTATTGTCCAGCATTCGTAGGTTGTGCCGGAATTTGGAAAATCCAAGTAATTTGTAAACGTCCATGTCCGAGGCCCATTGTCAGGCGGAGAGGTGAAATAATTGTACAACTCAACGGCCTGTCCCCCATTTACCTGATACTCATAAACGAGTTCGAGAAAATGGCTTTTCTGCGCCTGGACATACACCTCATCAGTCCACCGATAGGTCAGTCCGGAGCTTTGGGTAAGATCGAGCAGCTTGTTCGTAGCCGCGTGTATGGGCAGCAAGCTCACCCATAGCAACCCCAACGCCAAAATAATAACCGCTCTTTTCATGGTCTCTCCTCATAAGTTGATGAGGAAATTATAGCATACAAAAAAATACTTGTCAATACCTTTCGGGAAAAATTCCTACTTTTATTTTCAGTAATAACATTTTAAATATTTTAATTTTAATAGTTATTTATTTAGTGATCAAACCATCGAGTTCTTTAGAGACAACTCACCTGTTCCCCGGCACAGGCGTATACACATTATGTCCATCCGCCCGATCCTGCCCGCGCAGCAAATAGATATGATGCTCGCCCAGCGTTCCGGGATGGTAGCGGACATGGGCGGGCATGTAGCGCATGGTGTAGCCGCAGCGCCGCTTGCCGGAGAGGTTGGGAGCGGAATTGTGGGCTGTCCAGGCGTCGTGGAAATGGCATTCGCCGGGAGCGAGTTCCAGGTTCACCGCCTTGCTTTCGTCGATGAACTCGGGGCGCAGCTCCTGGCCGAAGACGTTTTGATCGTGGTCCACGGCCTCGTAATTCCGCAGGGAGTCGGAGCGATTCTTATGGGATCCCGGGATAACCCTCATGCAGCCGTTTTCTGTGGTGGATTCGTCCACGGCAAGCCAGAGAGTGATCACCTCCATCGGCTCCAGCGCCTGGCCCCAGTAGGCTCCGTCGGTATGCCAGGGAACGGCCCGCCCGTCTCCGCCGGGCTTGGCGATAAAGTGGCTCGACCAGAGGACGATATCCGGCCCGATGAACGCCTCGATCACATCCAGAACCCGCGGGTGGGTCAGGTAGCGGAAGAGCCAGGGATCCTCGAAATGGGGTCGGTCCATCGCTTCGGGCCGCTTTCCGGGCGGCAGGGCGGCGATCATGGCATCGACATGCTCTTTCAGGGCCGCCATCTCTTCCCGGGTGAAGATGCGCCCGAATTTGAGATAGCCGTTCTCCCGGTAAAAGGCCGCCTGCTCCGGCGAGACCCGATCCACAACCGGCCCGCTTTCCTGAATCACATCGATGGACATCGCGATTGCCTCCTGGAATGCGATTATATTCATGAGGATAATTCGCATTCCGAAAAAGGAAATCCTGCCGGGGTGAAGAATCGAGTAGAAATCGGATGCCTCCCTGTTGATATCGATGCCGTCTGCGAGGAGCGCAGCGACGTGGCAATCTCCAACGTACCAAATACACGCGAAGGCTCTGCTCGTTATCGCTACCCTGGAGAGTGCTTCGTCGCTGACGGCATCGATGGGGGATTGGTTTTCAGGCATAACCCATAAGGAGTCAGCTCATGGATATTATCCCCGACCTGATCGGCAAAGTCAGCGAAGCGCAGTTGAAGCGAAGCGTTTTTCACCTTTCCCAAAACCCCTTGCCTTTTCGGAAGGCGAATTATACCGTGCCCGGTCACGCCAAATCCACGCTCGATGAGGCCGACGACTGGATCGAGGAGCAGTTAAAAAGCCGGGGCTATCCGGTGGAGCGCGAGGCATGCCGGGTGCAGGCGTTCGGCTTCGACCCGAGCAAGCCGAAGCACCACACCTACGCCCCTCCCGCGCCCGGTGCGCCTTTCTATACCGTCCACAACCTCTATGCCGAAAAGCGCGGCGCGTCGCGCCCGGACGAGATTATCCTGCTGCTGGCCCACAAGGATTCTCAAAGCTGGACGGACTGCCCCGGAGCCTACGATAACGCGGTCGGCACAGCGGCGGTGATGGAGATAGCGCGGGCGCTTTCCGATTACCCCAACCGGAAGACGATCCGCTATCTCTTCTGCAATGAGGAACACACCCCCTGGACCAGCGTAACGGCGGCCCGGAACGCCCGCGAGCGCGGGGACGATCTGGTCGCCATCTACAACCTGGACGGGCTGGGCGGCAAATCCGATGCAGATCACGTCTCGGGCCGGAAACCCGCCTTCACCCTCTATACCGAGCCGGAGGGCAAGCCTTTCGCCGACCTCATGGCGGAGGTGAACGACTTCTACCGAATCGGGCTGGAGCAGTCTTCCCTCCAGCGCCCCCAGCCGGGAGACGATGACGGGTCTTTCGTCAATGCGGGCTACAAGCACGCGGTCATCAATATCGGTTCCTTCCCCTATGGCGATTCGGAATACCACCTGGCAGGCGATGTGCCGGAAAGGGTCGATTTCGCGAATGTCCGTATGGCGGCCCAGGCTACCCTGGCCGCGGTTGTCCGGGTCGATCAAAATGTGTGATAATATCACATAGTTTGAAGGAGTTCGCCGGACCCTCGCGAACCAAACGTTGGCGCGTCATGCGGCGCGCCCTGTGATCTATTCCTCGACAGGAGAAACAAATGCCTAAAATCGCGTTTATCGGCGCAGGGAGCCTCGGATTCACCCGCGGGCTGGTGCGGGATATCTTGACCTTTCCCGCGCTGGCGGATTCGACCATTAGCCTGATGGATATCGATCCCGAGCGGCTGGAGTTTGCCAAAACTGCGGTCACCCGCATCGTGGAGGCTGGAAAGTACCCGGCGAAGGTGGAGGCCACCCTGGACAGGCGGCAGGCCCTCGACGGAGCGGATGCCGTTCTGTGTACGATCCTGGCCGCGCCCGTCCAGGTCTGGCGGCACGATATCGAAGTCCCGAAAAAATATGGAGTCGATACCAATGTCGGCGATACCCGGGGCCCCTCCGGCATCTTCCGCGCCCTCCGCACCATCCCGGTCATGGTTGGCATCTGCAAGGATATGGAAGAACTCTGCCCGGATGCTATCCTGTTGAATTACACCAACCCGATGGCGATGCTCTGCCGGGCGATGCAGCGGGAAAGCGCGATCCGGCTGACCGGTCTCTGCCACAGCGTCCAGGGAACGGCCATGATGCTGGCGCACTGGATCGGAGCGCCGATGGAAGAGGTCACTTACGTCAGCGCAGGCATCAACCACCAGTCCTTCTTCATCGAATACAAGTGGAACGGGAAAGACGCCTATCCGCTCATCCACGAGGCCATCAAAAGGCCGGAAATCTATCAGGAAGAGATCGTCCGCAACGAGATGTGCAAGCATCTGGGTTACTATGTCACCGAGTCCAGCGGGCACAACTCCGAATACAACGCCTGGTTCCGCAAGCGCCCTGACCTGATCGAGAAATACTGCATCCATGGCACCGGCTGGAACCCCGGCGAATACGCCTATATCCTCAAGGAATACATGCATCGCGACGACCACTGGAAAGAGGATGTCAAGCGGTGGCTGGACAGCAATGAGCCGATTGACCTGAAACGCGGCCACGAGTACGCCGCCTCCATCATCAACGCTGTGGCCGGCGACGGAACCTACTTCGAGTTCAACGGCAACGTCCCCAACGACGGCCTGATCGAGAACCTGCCGCAGGGCTGCTGCGTGGAAGTGCCCGTCTTTGTCAGCAAGCGCGGCTTCAATGCCGTCCACGTCGGCCCCTTGCCGCCCCAGTGCGCCGCCCTCGTTTCCATCAGCGCCCAGATCGAAGAGATGGCGGTTGAGGCGGCTATCACCGGCAACCCGGAGATGGTCTTCCACTCCGTCATCTACGATCCCCTGACCGCTGCCGTCTGCTCCCTAGAGGAGATCCGCTCCATGGTCAAGGAGATGCTGGAAATCAACAAGGATTATTTGCCCCAGTTCAAGACCATCAAGTTCTAATCGGGCAGCGAAACGATTGCGCCGAAAGGCCCGAAGGATATCCTTCGGGCCTTTCTATTGTTCGGGATGCCGGTTTGGAGTTTGATGCTTACTTGTTCTTTATGAACCCTCTTCTCCTTCACCGATTATACATCAGACGAAAGTGGGCTTCTGAAGTGGCGGGAAGAGAGGTTGAAGATAGAGGCAAGGTTGGGGAAATAGGGGGTGGCAGGGCGGTCTATCGGGCCGCCCTTACCCTTCCTTCTTTGCCAGGGCGTATCGCTGATTGAGTTCGCTTTCCACTTCGCGGCGCATTTCCTGGCGGATGCGCTTCAGCTCGTCTTCCATTTCCTGGCGCATGGATTCCATCTTTTCCAGCAGGTCGAGAATCACTTCGACACCGGCCAGGTTTACGCCCAGGTCCTGGGTGAGCCGCTGGATCTGGCGGATGCGCTCAATGTCGGCATCCGAATAAAGACGGTTTTTCGAGTCGGCGCGGCGCGGCTTGACCAGCCCCAGACGTTCGTACATTCTCAACGTCTGGGGGTGGATCTCGCAGAGCCTGGCCGCAATGCTGATCATATATAAGGGTTGATGAGGATCGCGCTCGGACACCCTGGCTCACCTCCTTGACGGACCGGATAGCACTACGATAGATTCTGCCTCGGATTCTCCGGCCTGATTTTTTGCAGTTCCTCGATCAGCTCGCGCTCGCGGTCGGACAGATTCCTGGGAACCGCGATCTTGACGCGCACGAACAGATCGCCGCTGGCGCTGCCGCGCAGGTGGGGCATTCCGCGTCCCGCAAGGCGAACGGATTGCCCTCCCTGAACGCCGGCGGGAATTTTCAGCTTGACACTGCCTTTCAAAGTGGGGGTATCCACCTCAGCGCCCAGCGCGGCTTCCGTAAAAGTCACCGGAAGGTCGCAGTAGAGGTCATCCCCTTTACGCTCGAAGGACGGATCGGGGGCCACTTTCACGATCAGGTAAAGGTCACCTCGCTGCCCGTCGCTTCCAGCGCCGCCTTCGCCCGCCAGCCGGATCTTCGCCCCGTCATGGACGCCAGCGGGAATTTTCACTTCGACGCGCCGCACCTTCTGGGTGGCTCCGGTCCCTGCGCATTCTCGGCAGGGATCGAGGTTGATCTGGCCTGCGCCGCCGCACTGCTCGCAGGTGCCTCCGATGGTGAATATTCCGCTCCCTGCCCGGCGGCGGCCCGATCCCTGGCAGGACGGGCAGGTCTGGGTGCGGCCTGTCGCCACCTGGCCGGTGCCGGCACATCGGGAACACATCTCCGGCGCGGCGATCTGAATGGTGCGAGCCGTGCCCGAATAAGCCTCTCGCAGGGAGATCCCCACCTCGGCCTGCACGTCCTGAGCCTCCACCCGTGGCTGGGTCGTCGCCCCGCCTCGTCCCCGGAAGAGGTTGTCGAAGATATCGCCCAGGTTGTCACCGGAAAAGTTGAAGCCTCCGAAATCGGGACGAGCGCCCGAAAAGCCCTCGAAGCCCTGCCCGGCGTTCCCGGCCTGTTTCCAGTATTCGCCGAACTGGTCGTATTTCTTTCGCTTGTCAGGGTCGCTCAGCACCTCATAGGCTTCGCTGATTTCCTTGAATTTATCCTCAGCCTTCTTATCGCCCGGATTCACATCCGGGTGATACTGCCGGGCCAGGCGGCGATAAGCCTGCTTGATCTCCTTCTCGGTCGCTTCCCGCGAGACCCCCAGCACCTTATAGAAATCTTTGTAAGCCATTTTCAACCTCAAATCACATCCATCGCCTTAGTTCAGCATCATTATACCACTTGAGTCTAATATTGTCAAGTCAATTGAAAGCGCGTTTTATATTTTTTGAAGGTTCGGAAAGAGCGGGATGGCTGCTCGGCAGGGACGATTCGCATGTACGCCCTGCTGCCTGAAATTGCGTAATGTGAAAAGCCGGGAAGGAGGCGCGTTCATCGCTTCCGCCCGCAACGCGGCCCTGGTTGCATTCGTAATAAAAGTGAGGTAAGATATAAGGAAGCATAAGGTTCCCGAAGAGCCGGAAGACCTGTAAAGGCGGCCTGCGCCCCTTATCCCTCCGGCCCGCATAGTGAGGAAAGCCATGAAACCCTACAGACTTCCTTTGTATCTGTCCCTCGCCCTGGCGCTTTTAACCGGCCTGACCGGGTGCAGCCAGCCGGGGACCGGCATTTCCGAGGCGATGCCGCCAGCGAAAGCCCGCACCGCCGCCGCGCCCCGGGCGGGCGTGATGCAGGTTTCCTTTATCGACATCGGGCAGGGAGATGCGGAACTGATCCGCACGCCGCAGGGGAAATCCATTCTGATCGATGCCGGGGATGTGGACAAAGGCGATGAGGTGGTCGCCTATCTGAAGAGCCAGGGGGTCCGGCATCTCGATTATGTGGTTGCCACCCACCCCCATGCCGACCATATCGGCGGGATGAACGCGGTTCTGAAATCGGTTCCGGTCAGGCAATTCCTCGATTCGGGATTTGCTTACGGCTCGAAAACCCAGGAGAAGATGCTGCTGACCATCCGCTCGAAGGCGATCCCCTTCAAGGTGGCCCAGCAGGACGACCACATCGCCGTCGAGCCGAACGTCGATCTGCTTGTCTATTCTCCCAAAAAGCCCTACCTCAAGAACACCGATTCCGACCCCAACAACAATTCGGTCTCCTGCAAGATCACCTACGGAAAAACGGCCTTTCTCTTTACCGGGGATATGGAGGAGGACGGACGGGCGCGCATGTACAGCGCCCAGCCCGATCTGAAAGCCAACGTCCTGAAAGTCGCCCACCACGGCAGCCACAACGGAACCGACGACGCCTTTCTCCAGAGAGTGAAACCCTCGATTGCCGTGATCTCGTGCGGGAAGGGCAACAGCTACAAGCACCCTCACAAGCAGGCCCTGGACGCCCTGAAGCGAGCCAAAGCAAAGGTCTACCGCACCGACCTTCAGGGAACGGTGGTGGTCACCTCAAACGGGCAGACCGTGCAGGTCGGGGGAACTCCGGTCGCGGCTCCTGCGCCGGTTTCATCCGACCCTGTCTACGGGCACGCGAAAAGCCACATCTACCATGCGGCAAGCTGCTCCCGCCTGCCTTCCGCCAAAAACCGCGTCAGCTTCCGGTCGGCGGCAGAGGCGGAGGCGGCTGGATATCGGGCGCATTCGTGCATGAAATGAGATGGGCCGTCATCGATACAGTCTGCGAGGAGCGCAAGCGACGAAGCCATCTCCAGCGTCACGCCTACGAGTAGAGCCTTCGCATGCATTTGCGACTCTGGAGATGGCCGCCAATCTTAAGCTCCTCGCAGATTGCATCGGCTACTGCGTTCCTGGCAGTCTGTATCGATGGGGCTTTTGCGGTAAGGCTAAAACCTCACTTCCCTTCCCTCGTTGGCAGCGATATAGGCCGCCTCCAGAAGTTGGGTCAGGTTGCGCCCGTCTTCCACGGTGATCGCCATCGGCTCGTCGCGCAGGATGGCGTTGATCCACTGCTGCATCGGCATGGGCAGAGCCTTGGGAAGATTGGTCGGCTGGATCCAGCCTTCGATGTCCCCGGCTTTGACCTTCCGGGACTGCATCAGAAGCCCCTGGCCGGGCAGTCCGCGGATGAGGCAGCCTTCCGTGCCGTAGAGTTCCATGAGGTTCGGCCCGCTCCGGTGGACGAAGCCCGTATCCAGAATGCCGAGGGCCTTGTTCTTGAACTGGACGGTCACCACCGAGTTGTCGTCAATGGGATAGGCCCCGGAGAAGTTGTTGACTTGGGAGACCAGGCTGCGCGGCTCGCCCATGAACCAGCGCATCACATCCACCGTGTGGCAGCCCAGATCGAAGAGAGCGCCCCCTCCGGCCAGTTCCGCATTGGTAAACCACGCGCTCCCGCCCGAAAACCACCGGTCCAGGGCTGCGCTGTGCGCCACCCGCGCCCGCATCAGGGTGATGTCCCCCAACAGCTTCTCGTCCAGAACCTTTTTCATGAAAAGGGTTTCCGGCATGGTGCGGCTGGGCAGGGAGATCATGAACTTGACGCCGCTTTCATTGACCAGCCTGACCACCTCATCGGCGTCTTTCGTCTTGATGGTCAGCGCCTTCTCGGTGAAGATGTGCTTCCCGTGCCGGATGGCGGCCATGAAGACTTCCTTGTGTTTGGAGGTCTCCGCATCCACGACCACCCCTTCGATGTCGCTCCGGGAGACGACCGCTTCCAAGTCTTCGTAATAAGGGACGTTCCACTGCTCCGCGGCGGGCTTGCCGCGCTGCGGGTCGTCGTCCCAGATGCAGACCATCTCCGCCTCGGGGTTGTCCGCCACCTGGCGGGCATATCCTCCCGCATGGACATGGGCCATGGATAGCATCGCAATCCGTACCTTGTTCATCCGACTGCCTCCTTGTGGTGAAATATCCGCCGTTGCGAATGGAGCCGTCCGGCTTCCGCCGTCTCGGAGACGGCTTCGTCGCGCAAGCTCCCCGGAACGGCATGAATTCGGGCCGTTCATCGTGAAACGAAAGCTCTGAAGACACAGTTACGGTTGATTCGGGGAGGAGCGGGAATTTCCTTCTTATCTGCCGGAGCGGGGATAATCGGGAGACATCACCCTCAGGCGGGCGGCGGCTTTTTCGAGGCAGGCGACGGCGAAGTCCGCTTCCTCCTCCGTGTTCTCGCGTCCGAAGGTAATGCGAATCCCGCTCCGGGCCAGATCGCGGGGAACGCCCAGGGCCAGAAGGACGTGCGAGGGTTCCACCGAGCCGGTGGCGCAGGCGGATCCGGAGGCCACGCAGATACCGTCCATATCCAGGGAGAGGAGGATCGCCTCCCCTTCCAGACTCGCCAGACAGACATTCACATTGCCGGGCAGACGGGGAGCGCGGGAGCCGTTGAGGCGGGCATCGGGGATGCGGGAGAGGATGGCATCGATAGCCCGGTCCCGGAGCGATTGGATGCGGGAGGCGTTCCGCGCCATCTCCCCTGCGGCGATCTCCGCCGCCTTCCCCAGCCCGGCGATGCCCGGCACGTTGTGGGTGCTGGCCCGAAGCCCCTGCTCCTGCCCGCCGCCCTGTAAAAAGGGAACCAGAGGCGTTCCCCGCCGCACGTAAAGCGCCCCGACCCCTTTCGGCCCGTAGAATTTGTGTGCGGAAAGAGAGAGCAGATCGACGCTCAGCTCCCTCACTGACACCGGCAGGCTGCCGACCGTCTGCACGGCATCAGTGTGCAAAAGGACGCCCCTCTCCCGCGTGACGCGGGCGATATCGCGGATGGGCTGGATGGTGCCGATCTCGTTGTTGGCATGCATGACGGAGACGAGAATGGTGCGGGGCGTGAGGGCTTCCGCCACCTGCTCGGGATGGATGAACCCGCCCGCATCGGGGGAGAGATAGGTTACCTCGAACCCCTGCGATTCCAGAAAGGCGCACGGCTCCAGCACGGCATGGTGCTCTATCTGTGTGGTGACGATATGGTTGCCCTTATCCCGGAGGGCATAGGCGGCCCCTTTGAGGGCCGCATTGTCGGCTTCCGTGCCCCCGCCGGTAAAGACGATCTCATCCGGGGCCGCCCCGATCAGGAAGGCCACCCGCTCCCGCGCGGCGTCCAGCCCGGCCTTCGCCATCATCCCGACCGAATAGAGGGTAGCCGGATTCCCGAAAGCCTCCCCAAAATAGGGCAGCATCTCCTCCAGCACCCGCGCATCGACAGGCGTGGTGGCCGCATGATCGAGATAGATGATTCCTTCCATTGTCAGATCGGCTTTCTATGGTAGGGCTGTCATTGCGAGCGAGGCGAAGCAATCTCGTATTTCTGCATAAAAAGAGATTGCTTCGTCGCTAACGCTCCTTGCAGACTGCATCGATATACACGCTACGAATATTTACAAACTGAATCCCGCCTGTTCCACCTTTTGCTTGATGGTGAACTCGTTGACCAGGTTGGGGTCGTATTCGACCGAAACCTTTTTGGTCAGGACATCCACATCCACCTTGCGGATGCCCGAAAGAGGGGTCAGCGCCTTTTTAATCGAGGCGGCGCACCCGCCGCAGGTGATCGAGGGAACTTCAAAAACGGTATTCTCCATCGAGGATGCCTCCTTATAAGGTGATTGCTTCCGGTTTTCGGGATGTTCGCCTGGGAGGGGTAGCCATCGGCTCGCCCCATAGCGATCCAGATCAGGGTGACTGTCCCGCCGGGGCGGGGTGCGGGACTCTGATAGACTGTTACCTAACCCCCCGGCCCCCTTCCCGAAACGGGCAGGGGGAGTGGATGAGGCCGTCAATGACCGCACACTCTGTCCCCCTCTCCCCGTTTCGGGGAGAGGGGCCAGGGGAGAGAGGTAACCCCTCTCCCAGGAGCGGAGGATGTTTCACCTTATCTGGATCGCTAGGGAGTAGCCATCGGCTCGCCCCTACGGGGGTCATCCCAGTCTTGCCTTTCTGAGCCTCAGGCTGTTCGTCACCACCGAGACGGAACTCAGGGCCATGGCGGCGGCGGCGAGCATGGGATTCAGGAGACCCAGAGCGGCCACCGGGATGCCGATGATGTTGTAGACGAAGGCCCAGAAAAGGTTCTGGCGGATAGTTTTCAGGGTCAGGTGGCTGAGACGGATGGCTTCGGCCACGCCGCGCATATCGCCGCGCATGAGGGTGATGTCGGCGGTCTCCATGGCAACATCGGTTCCGGTGCCGAGGGCGATGCCGATATCGGCCCGGGCCAGGGCGGGAGCGTCATTGATGCCGTCGCCCACCATCGCCACCACCCGGCCTTCGGACTGGAGGCGGCGCACCTCCTCCGCTTTATCGCCGGGCAGCACCTCGGCCCTCACTTCGTCCACCCCGACCGCCTCGGCGATAGCTTCCGCGGTCCGGCGGTTGTCTCCGGTCAGCATGACCACTTTCAGGCCCATCGATTTCAGGGAAGCCACGGACTCTCCGGCTTCGGGCTTCAGCGTGTCGGCCACGGCGATGACGCCGACCGGCTTTGCGCCGACCGCCACGGCCATGGCGGTCCTCCCCGACTGCTGCAAGGAGCGGATATCGGCCTGCGCCTCATCGGGAAAGCGGATTCCGGCCTGCTCCAGCCACAGAGGGGTTCCGGCCCGGACCGTTTCTCCGGCCACCACTGCCCGGACACCGTGGCCTGCGACCGCCCGGAAGTCTTCCGCCGGAAAGAGTTCCAGCGGCCTGTCTTCGGCCTTTGCGACAATCGCCTTTGCGAGTGGATGCTCGGAAAGGCGCTCTACAGAGGCGGCCAGGCGCAGGAGTTCGTCGGGCGAGACGCCGTTATGGGCCAGTATGTCCGTGACGGACGGCTCCCCGCGGGTGAGGGTTCCGGTCTTGTCCAGCACCACCGTATCGATCCGGTGCGCCCGTTCGAGCGTTTCGCCGCCTTTGATCAGGATGCCGCGTTCCGCTCCCCTGCCCGTTCCGACCATGATGGCCGTGGGGGTCGCCAGCCCCAGGGCGCAGGGGCAGGCGATAACCAGCACGGCCACCGCCGGGATCAGGGAGGCCACCGGGCCGGCATGGGCCAGAAAATACCAACCCACAAAGGTTAGGGCCGCGATCACAATGACGACCGGCACGAAGATGCCGGCCACCCGGTCGGCGAGGCGCTGGATGGGAGCCTTCGACCCTTGGGCCTCGGCTACCATCCGGACGATGTGGGCCAGCACCGTATCCTGCCCCACTCCGGTCGCTCTGAAGGCGAAGGAGCCGCTGGCGTTGACCGTTCCCCCGATTACCCGGTCGCCCGGCCCCTTTTCTACAGGCAGGCTTTCCCCGGTGATCATAGCCTCGTCCACGGCGGAAGTTCCTTCCAGAACCTCCCCGTCCACCGGAATCTTCTCCCCGGGTCGGACGCGGACGGTATCCCCGACCTGCACCCGCTCCACCGGTATATCTGTTTCCTGACCGTCCCGGAGGATGCGGGCCGTCCGGGGGGCTAGGCCCATCAGCTTGCGGATGGCCTCCGACGTGCGGGCCCGGGCGCGTAGTTCCAGGGTGCGCCCGAAGAGAATCAGGGTGATGATCACCGCCGCGGTTTCATAATAGACCGGCGCGTGGTCTCCGAAAAAGAGGGTGGCGGTCAGGCTGTAGAAAAAGGCGGCGGATGTGCCGACCGCTATCAGCAGGTCCATGCCCATCGCCCCGTGCCGCAGGCCGTTCCAGGCCATCCGGTAGAACGGCCCTCCGGCCCAGAACTGCACAGGAAAGGTCAGAATGAGCAGGATCCAGTTTTTATACGGGATGTGGGCCGAGTGAAAGAACATGCTCAGGACGAAAACCGGCAGGGTGAAGGCCGTGCTGACGACAAGCCGTCTCCGCTGCGCCCGGTAAGCCTCCTCCTTTTCGGAAGACGGGCCGGGAGCCTCCTTCGCCGCCGCCAGAGCGGCGGTGTAGCCGGTATTTTCGACCGCCTCGATGAGCCGTTCCGCCTGCACGGAAGGTGCGGCCCGGACGGTGGCGGTTTCCGTGGCGAGGTTCACCCCGGCGCTTTCCACGCCCTCCACCTTCGACAGCGCCTTCTCCACGCGGGCCACGCAGGAGGCGCAGGTCATGCCCTGGATGTTCAGTTCGAAGGTCTGCACTCCGGCAGCCTCTAGGGGGCGGGCCTCGTAGCCAATATCCTCCACCGAAGCCATCAGGGCTTCCGGCGAAGTCTTTTCGGCGTTATAGAGGACGGTCGCCCGTTCGGTCGCCAGGTTCACCCCGGCGCTTTCCACGCCCTCCACTTTCGACAGCGCCTTCTCCACGCGGGCCACGCAGGAGGCGCAGGTCATGCCGCGCACTTCAAATTCGGTCTTCGCTTCCTTCATTTCACCCCCTCGGCGTTGTAAATGGCGTTACGCTTTATAAGACACGAATATACCCCCTGGGGTTCCCCAAAGATATATTTTGGCCGAGAAGTGCTTTTTAGGAACACAGATAAAATCTTTATCCGCCTTTATCCTGTTTCAGCTGTGTTCATCTGTGTTAAAACATACGCTGAACAACGAAGACTACCGCCCCCGCTTTCTCAGATGGTCGTAGAAGACCGCGAGGATGATGATGGCTCCGATAGTGACTTGTTGCCAGTATTCGTTGATCGCCAGGAGGTTGCAGCCATTGCGGATGACGCTCATCAGGAACGCCCCGATGAGGGTTCCGGAAACGGCTCCTTCCCCGCCCATCAGGCTGGCCCCGCCGATGACGCAGGCGGCGATGGAATCGAGTTCATAGCTGCGGCCTGCGGTGGGCTGGGCGGAGGCCGTCCGGGAGGCCAGCACCACGCCGGCCAGTCCTGCCAGAAGGCCGCAGATCGTGAAAACCACAATCAGTTGGCGGTCCACATTCACCCCGGATAGGCGGGCGGCGCGGGCGTTTCCCCCAACCGCATAGGTATACCGGCCCAGGCGGGTATAGGCCAGGACGACATAGGCGATCATGGCGATGAGGGCGGTCAGAAAGACCGGGAACGGGATGCCCAGGAGATTGCCCCCGCCGAGATAGTCGAAGCCTTTGGGCAGATCGAAGATGGGGTTTCCGCCGGAGAGAATGAGAGCGGCCCCCCGTGCAATGCCCATCATGCCCAGGGTAGCGATAAAGGAGGGCATCTGGGCGCGGGCGGTGATGAAGCCGTTGACGAAGCCGCAGAGAGCGCCGGTTAGCATGCCGACAAGGATGCCAACCGGGACGCTGGGAATTTTCAGCATCGCCAGAGCGCCGACCGCGCCGGCCAGCGCCGCCACCGACCCCACGGACAGATCGATACCGCCTGCGATGATGACAAAGGTTTCCCCGATAGCGATGATGCAGATCACCGCCGTCTGGCGGGCCACCGTCCAGAGGTTGCCGGTGGTGCGGAACGTGGGGGAGAGTACGGCGAGCAAGGTGACCAGAACGATCAGGGCCACAAGAGGGGCCAGCTTTTCGAGCAAGCGAAACCGGGCGGCGGGATTAGAGCGCGTGAGTTGGGCCATGGGGTTGATTCACCGTATCGGGCTGGTTATTTTTAGCGCAGATGAACACGGATGAGAACCGATATAGGCGGCCCGGTTATCTTCTCGGTGCTTTGTTTTGGCGTCCGGGAGAGAGCCATTATCGATGCCATTGCCGTAAGCGATATTATTGAATATTCGATGTCATTGCGTTAGCGATGTCATGCAGCCGGTGTCCTTGCGAGGAGCGATAGCGACGAAGCCATCTCCAGACTCACAAAGCACAGCACGATCTCAGCATTTGGCACGCTGGAGATTGCCGCGAAGCTTTCGCTCCTCGCAGACGGCAGCGATAACGGCTGCTGGTTGGCAAAGAGACGATATTGGTTTCCATACGAAGGGGGCGGAATCCTCTTCCGGCCTGCAGCCATTGCGCCGCGAGCAGGAATCTCCTTACGGAAAGCGAAAGGAGGGAAGGGCAAACAAGCAGGAGGAACTCCGATGCCTTTCCGATTCGCCTCCGGCATCCGCAGCGGATCTTACCCTGATCCGATCCCCCTCCCGCACCATCCCTAGTCGATGCGAAGTCATCTGGTTTGTGATAGCCCGGAGATTGCCAAGTCTCCGCGCTCCTCGTAGGCGGCATCGATACGGCTCTGTCCGTGGGCGCGGCCCTGGAGATTGCCGCGGGCTTCGCCCTCGCAGACTGCATCGATAACAGATCTATTCTAAAAGCGTGATGAAGGAGGCGATCCATGAGCATGATATCCGTCAATCCGGCCACAGGCCAGCCGGTACAGGTATATCCTGAGATGACGCCTGAAGAGGCCGCGGCTGCGGTGGATCGGGCGCACGATGCGTGGCTGGGATGGAGGGATTCTCCTTTTGCCGGGCGGGCCGCGCTGATGCACAAAATGGCGGCCATTCTGCGGGAGCGCCGGGAGGAGATGGCCCGCCTGATGGCGGTGGAGATGGGCAAGCCCCTGGCGCAAGGGGTTGCCGAGGTCGAGAAATGCGCCTGGGTGTGCGAGTATTATGCGGCCAGCGCGGAGAACTATCTGGCCCCGGAACCTGTGGAGGTGAAGGGAGCCGGGGCGTATGTGGCCTTCGAACCGCTGGGGGCCGTCCTGGCGGTCATGCCCTGGAATTTCCCCTTCTGGCAGGTCTACCGCTTCGCCGCGCCCGCGCTCATGGCGGGGAATGTCGGCCTCCTCAAACATGCCGCGAACGTGCCCGGCTGCGCCCTTCTCATCGAGGCGCTCTTCAGGGAGGCGGGGTTTCCGGAGGGCGTTTTTACCCATCTGCCCATCGGGAGCGGGCAGGTCCAGGCGGTCATCGAGCATCCGCGGGTGCGGGCCGTGACCCTCACCGGCAGCACGCCCGCAGGCCGGGCCGTGGCCTCCCGGGCGGGTGCGGCGCTGAAGAAAACCGTCCTGGAACTGGGCGGCTCGGACGCCTACCTGGTGATGGAGGATGCCGACATAGAGGACGCCGCCTCCCTGTGCGTCCGGTCGCGCCTGATCAACAGCGGCCAGAGCTGCATCGCCGCCAAACGGCTCATCGTCGTCCGGCCCGTCCGGGCGGCCTTCACGGAACGCTTCACGGCGCTCATGAGGGAGCAGAAGGTGGGCGATCCGCTGGAGGCAGGCACGCAGGTCGGCCCCCTGGCCCGGCGCGATCTGCGCGACGACCTGCACCGCCAGGTGGCGGCCTCCGTAGCCAAGGGCGCAAAACTTTTGCTGGGCGGCGAGGCTCCGCCCGGCCCCGGCGCTTACTACCCGCCGACCGTACTCTCCGGGGTGACGCCCGGGATGCCCGCCTATGACGAGGAGCTTTTCGGCCCCGTGGCCGCTATCATCGAAGCCGAGGGCGAGGCCGATGCCGTTCGCATCGCCAATGACACGGCCTTCGGCCTGGGGGCCGCCGTCTTCACCGGGGATCGGGAGCGCGGGGAGCGGATCGCCCGCCGCCTGGAGGCAGGCTCGGTCTTCATCAATCAGTTCGTCTCTTCGGACCCGAGGCTGCCATTCGGGGGCGTCAAGACTTCCGGCTACGGGCGCGAACTGGGCTGCTACGGCATTCGCGAGTTCGTGAATATCAAGACCGTCTGCATCAAAGTGGTTTGAGAGGCAACCGACCCTCGGCTAAAAAGTAACCGCCCCCGGCCGAAGTCTGGCGGGGGGAGTGGCTTTGGGGGGCTTTGAGAGATTATCAAAAGAACGCGCCATCTCAGCCCCCCGGGCTTCGGGGGGCTGAGATGGCGCTTTTCCCGCCGGTCTCATCCGAACTTGGGCACCTCCACCGGGGCACCCCCGCGCCGGACGGAGACCTCGGAGAGGAGGCCGGGGGCGGTGAGGTTCAGGGCGTCCACCACATCGATAGGCGGTCGGGTTCCCTCCCGGACGGAGCGGGCGAAATCGGAGAGCATGACGGCCAGGCCGCCGTCGTGGGTATCATCTTCGGGATCGTTGGCGAGGGCGTTCCATTCGGGCGGGAGGTACTGCTTGTAGTCCCACAGGCTTTGCCAGGAGCCGGGCGGGGTCTGGCCGTGGACATAGACCTTGTGGCCTTCGCCGGGGGCGCGGGGGCCTTCGTAGGCCGCTCCGGTTCCCTGGAGGCCCAGGTAGAGGTAGTTGTTCGGGCGGGTAGAGAAGAAATCGAGGCGAATCCGCAGCAGCCGCCCGCTTTCGGTCTCCAGGAGAACCACGCAGGTATCGTCCGCTTTCGCCCAGGCCAGGTGGTGCTGGCCCGATCCCAGGCAGACCACCTGGCGGATGCGCTCCCGGAAGGCCGTATAGAGCGGCCCCAGGTTGTGGGTGATATACTGGTGGCCCTGCCGCATCGCCAGCTCCTGGGTGCGCCAGTTGTATCCCGTCTCCGGAGGCGGGACGCCCGCCTTGAAATCCTGGATCTGGTCGGCCTCCCCGTAGTAGAGCGTTCCGAAGAGGCCCGCCGCCACCATCCCCGAAACGACGCTCCAGAAGCAGGTGTAGCAGTAATTCTCGGCCAGCATATACTGCCTGCCCGACGATCTCACGGCCTCCAGCAGCTCCCAGCACTGCTCGATGGAGGTGGCCGCCGTCACTTCGGACAGCACGTGCTTGCCCGCCTTCAGCGCGGCGACCGAATGGGCCACATGGAGGGGCATCGGGGATGCGACCAGGACGGCATCGATATCGGGATCGTCCAGCATCGCCTTGTAGACGGTGTAGCGTTTCACGTCCTCGCCTGCGGCGCGGTTCAGGCGGTTTTCGTCGGCATCGCACAGGGCCGCCAGCGCCAGCCCGGGAACCCGGGCCACCGCTTGCGCCAGCCCTGCCCCTCGGCCCGCGCCCAGCACGCCCAGCTTGACAGTTTTCATGAATATCCTCCTTATAACCGCCGTAGTCGATGCAGTCTGCGAGGGCGAAGACCGAAGCCATCTCCAGGATCACGCCTACGCACAGAGCCTTCTCGTACATTTAACCCAAGTTGCCACCTAGCCCGGTGCCGGTGCCGTTTTCCGCGGTAGGGGCGCGATGCATCGCGCCCCATAGGTATCCCGATCAGGGTGACTGTCCCGCCGGGGCGGGGTGCGGGGCTTTGATAGACCGTTACCTAACCCCCCGGCCCCCTTCCCGAAGCGGGCAGGGGGAGGAGATGGGGGGGCAAGCACTGCACCCTCTCTCCCCCTCTCCCCGGAGGCGCTCCGGCGCATCCCTTGGGTTTCGGGGAGAGGGGCCAGGGAAGAGAGGTCACCCCTCCCCCAGGAGCGGAGGATGTTTCCCC
>JADLDR010000195.1 GCA_020846535.1 Armatimonadota bacterium
CGCAATAACCCTTGGGGAGGGCTATTGCCAGCGAAAAACGTTCCTATGGGACGGTCTGCAAGCCCCAAAAACCTTCTGGCCTTTTGAAAAAGTGCCCATCTCACTTTCCAGGGTTTTGAACCATGCCCAACCTTTCATTACGATTTTCTGCCCTTTATTCCTCATTGCATTTGGCTATCCGGCTTAGCCTGGATCTCACCTCCATGTCTACCGCTTCCCATTGTCTTTGGGATGACGCTCAGCTTCGGGATCCGGAGGGTGGAGCGCCGGGGCGGCGCTCCAGGTCAGCCGGGCGGTGCGCCGGTAGTAGCCGTGGTCGTAGACTCGTGTCATATTGCCGGGCTGGATGCTATAGGCGTTATCCAGTTGAAGTGTGAATTGATCGGAGTAGGCGCGCGTGTCTATGCCGATGATGTCGGTCTGGAGGATTCCGGAGCTTTCCTCTCCTCTCTGGTTTTTGGCCAGGAACAGATTGCGGGCCTGCACGCCCATATAGATATTCAGAGCGCGGGCTTTCTGGTCTACACTCCCGAAGATAGTCGCTGCGTTCGCACGCGGATCGGTATCATCGAAGAGGACAGGCGCTTTTCCGTAGGGGTAGTAGGTATGGGTCTCGGTCTGGCTAGCACCGCCGAAGAAGGTCTCGGACTGCGTCTGCCCGGAGGCGGCGTACCGAACCACCCGGAGGTCGCTGGTGGGCAGGCCATGCGAGACGAGGGTAAATTGCTGTGCCAGTAAGTCTGAGGGCGGCTGCTCACCCGGCAGAAGCCTGGCAGCCCGCACATCCACGCGCAGCTTGACCAGAAAGTCCGCCGTAACCGTGTAGGAGCCGGATAGGACTGTGTTCGTATTCGTCGGATCGCTGCCGCTAAAGACATAAGTATCCGTCTGGCGAAAGGTAATGTCCCACCCCGTCAACTGGGCGACATTGCTCTTGATCCCATCTACCGCTACCACCACATCCCCGACCGAGCCGGCAGCCTGAATGCGCGGCGGGAGCGTACACTTGATCAGGGTGGACGACCAACTGTCGACCGGGAGATCCGTGCCGTCCAGCGTCACTTTACCCGGAACCGCGCCAAAAACCCCGTAAATACGCAGTTCATTAGCAGCGATATCCATCGAGTAGATGCTGGGCGCAAGGATGCCGAAGGTATCCTCCGTATCCCGCGCCGCCGAGTCTTTGAAAGCCAGGAGCGCATAGCCGTTATCGATTCCTTTTTTGTTATGCTCACTGAAGCTGCGGTCCAGGGTGTAGGTGTGGCCCGTAAGGTTCCCGCGCTTCTGAGTCGCCAGGTCGGTCAGCAGATCGCCCCATGTGAAGGCGCGCTGGGGGGGCGTTTTCGCCAGATCGTCGAGGAAGTTCGTGCCGGCCAGGCTGTTGAACAGGTAGCGGGCGGTTTCGGCGGAATCCCCGTTATGGATCTGCTGCGTCCACCCGGCATATACGGAGGCACTTTTGGCGATACAGGCATCGCGGAAGGCAGTGGAGTCTGCAAACTGCGGGTCTTTCGAGCTGCTCAGGCAGGTGTTGATCATCACGAAGCTGCGCGGGGTAAAAGACCAGTACTTGGTGACGAATGTCGGGGTCAAATAGTATGCAGGCCGCTTGATGAGACGGATGGCAAGCCCTTCCACGGTCGGTGTCAGGACAGGGCCGACCGAGCCCTCACCGAGGTACTGGGCGTACCTGGTATCCAGCTCGGTACTCACATGCTGGCTGGTGGGCAGGCAATAGACCTGCTTGCCCCCGATCTCGGCGCGTGTGCCGTGCCCGCTCACCAGCAGGACATCCACGTTCTGGACCGTCTTGAAGGTATCCACATCTCCGGTATATGATGCAATACTGTAACCTTTATGATTGAGAGCTTGCCTTATTAGCTCGTGGGTCTGATCCGCAAAGCCCTGCTGGAGGAGATCATCCTCCTTGAAGGCATTGATCAGCATCACCTTCTTGCCGGAAGGCAGCGAGCCGCCGCGCGTCAGCAGCGGGGGCATCCTGGGGGCTTTCGCCTGTCGGTAGAGTTCGTAAGGCTGGTTGTTGCAGATAATCAGCGTCGGGCCCCCGCGAAAGCGCGCCCAGACCGATCCGGCATCCGGATCGTAGCCGGTCGCCTCAAATTCGGGCTGCGTCTTCACGAACTCATAGATCGCCTGGTTATCTTCGGCGACATCCCGGTGGGGAAGCGAGGCGAATTTCGTGTTGATAGCATCATAGACGGCCTGTCGCGCCGGGGAAGAGGTATCGCCGATGCCGCCTCCACCTCCCCCGCTGCCTCCCCCAGGAGAAGATCCACCGCCTCCGCAGCCGCAAAAGGATGCCAGCAGGAGGAAAGCGATGAGAACTGCCGGAAAGACACCGGTTTGAATTCGGCCAATACGCGGGAAACAGGGAAACCTCATTTCACACCTCCATAGAGACAGGCAGCGGATCAGGAAGCGACTGGCATCCTGGACATATCCTTCTCAAAGCCGGATCCCATCAAAAAAACACCCGCGGATGTCTTCCCCAAGCGAAAGCCCTGATTATTCAACCTTTTATTGCGGTTTTCTGCCGGTTATTCCTCCTCCGACAGGTAGCTGCGGCTTGATTTCAGTTCGATGGGGATGAAGGCTCCCTGGATGAACCAGCCTTTCTGTCGGGCGACGGAGAGGACTTCAGGGCGATTGCGGTCGATGACCAGGCTCAGGCCCTCCGAATAGGCCAGCATGTCCAGGTCGTTCACGCTGTCCCCGGCGACCAAGGCCGGGCGGCGGCCTATGTAGCGTTCGATGGCCTCCACCTTCCCGGCTTTGGCGGTGATGGGGCCGGTGAGTCCGGCGGTCAGGACGCCCTTTTCCTCGTGGAGCGCCAGCCCCTTCACGCGCTCGCGGGAGATGCCGTAGCGGTCGGCGAACGCCTCGATGATCCGGCCTATCGTCAGGCTGACAACCCAGACCTCGAAGCCGTGGGTGTGGAGGCAGGCGATAAGGTCTTTCATCTCCGCATACTCGCGCACCCCCCGCTTTACAATGATCGGATGGGCGTCCTCCGGGCGGGAGGCGATATTCTCGCGGGCCAGGGGCCGCCTGAGTTCGGCTTCGATGGCCCCGGCGGACATCCGGCGCACCTCGTCTGCGGTCATGCCGACATGCATCCGGGCCATCCAGACAGAGCTTGCGATCTCCCCTTCCGCATCGAAACAGTCCCACACCGCCTGCACCAGCCCCTTCCGGTAGACCGGGTATTCGGGCTGGCGGCGGGCCTCCTCCGGCGGCAAGCCGCGCAAAGATTCCCAGGCGCGGCGCACCGTTTCCCTGCCGTACCGCTCCGGGAAAATGGCCCAGAATTCCTCCAGATCGAGGCGAAAGCAGAAGTTCTCGATCCCGTAGAAGAAGGCCAGCACCCCTATATCGTTGGCGATGCAGGTTTCATCCCAATCGAAAACGGCGGCAGGCGGGGAGGCGAGATTGTAGCCGGGGCTGCGGCTGCCCCGCTTCAGGAGAAGGCTGTCCAGGGCATGCCGGTTCTCCGGCTGCCAGCGGCCTGTCTGGAGAATTTCAATAGCGGTCATCGGTCAGGTCAGCTCCATGCCCGGAACAGGGGAGTCCGGGGAAAAGACGTTGCGCCTGGGGTAACGCGAGGCGTTGCCCAGAAGAACATGCGGCCTTCGCAGGTCGTAAAAGCTCACGGTTTCCTCCAGGCCGGGGTCCAGCTCCATGCGGCGGCAGGCGCTCAGGATGTCCTCCGCGATCCGGTCGGCGGGCCGGCTGTCGGGCGGAAGAGTTTCCAGGGGATGCTCTCCGGTGGCGTTGTCCGGCTCCTGGGTAGTCAGGCGCTCTCCCCAGGGCATTTCGCA
This sequence comes from Armatimonadota bacterium, assembly GCA_020846535.1. Lineage (GTDB taxonomy): Bacteria > Armatimonadota > JADLDR01 > JADLDR01 > JADLDR01 > JADLDR01. The sequence goes on from JADLDR010000195.1 coordinate 3,840, forward strand.
GATCAGGGCCATCAGCCCGATCATCTCCGGCACGACCGGCTGCGGGCGTCCCCAGTTGAGAGCAAAGGCGAAGAGCGCGGTATCGTGCTGGTGCGGGTACAAATCCTCGCGGATATCCTCCAGGTCTTGGCTGTTGGCGGCCACTACCAGGCGGCTCCCGTCCAGCCCCGAAGCCTCCCAGTAAGGGGCAGAGGGAACCTCCAGCAGAGACGCCAGGGCGATCCCCAGGGGGGCCGATTCCGGGCCGTGGTACAGCACCCGGTCTAAGGAGAGATTCCACTTCGACAGCAGAGCGCAGGCGCGGGTGAGAGTGCGGGCGACCTGGACATAATCCGTCCAGAGCGCGGTGTAGCGGCCTCCGGCCAGGGAAAGATTCTCATACAGGTCGAGCAGGATGCCCCCGTATTGAATGTAATGCCATTCGCGCAGCCCCGGGCGGAAGGGCCGGGGTTCATCGGCGAAGCGATGCAGCCGGGCCTCCATCTCATCGGCGAACAGGCTGTGTTCGCCTTCGAAATCGAGGGAGCGGCCTTCTTCGAGGGAGCGGCGAGCCTGGTCGGGCCTGGCCATCAGCAGATGGCAGTGGCTCAGGAGGAGGGCGGTTTCAGGACTTCCCTCGCTGCGGAGGGATGCGTTGAGGTGCTCGACAGCCTGGGCGTACCGGCTCAGCCGGGACAGGCAGAAGCCCATTTCGTAATGGATGAAGGCGTCGTCAGGGGCGAACTCCAGGCTTTTGCTGAAAAACGCCTCCGCCAGGTCATAGAGGCCGACATCGGAGAAATGATAGCCCAGATCGAAGAAAGGCTGCGCCTCCTCCGGCGAGCGCAGGGCTTCCCGGAAGAGATCCGCCTCATCCTCTCTCCCGACGAATTGCAGGATATCGGCGGCCAGTTGCAGGGCTTCGGTATAGCCCGGGTCGAGCTGAAGCGACCGGGACAGTATCCTCAAAGCCACCTGCGGCTGTCCGTTCTCCAGGGTGTCGATAGCTTTTTCGTAGCACTGGCGGGCATCCTCCTTGTTTTCAGCCGTCATCGGCCATCCCCTCTCCCGTTTTATTTTCCCCTCATTCGCGCCAGAGAGGAAGATTCCTTTTTTGCCCTATCCTTTGATTCCCGTCAGCGTAATCCCCTGAATGAAGGTGCGCTGGGTGAAGAAGAAGAGGACGATGATCGGCACCACCATCACGGTGGAGGCGGCCATGAGCATCGACCATTCGGCCCCGTGCTGGCTGACGAACTGCTGGAGGCCCTGGGAGAGGGTGTATTTCGTTTCGTCGTTGAGGTAGATCAGCGGCCCCATGAAATCGTTCCAGGCTCCCATGAAGGTAAAAAGGGCCACGGTCGCCAGGGCGGGCTTGGCGAGGGGCAGAAGGAGCCGCCAGTAGAGGCCCAGTTCCGAACAGCCGTCGATCCGGCCCGCGTCCGAAAGCTCCAGCGGAATGGTCATGAAGAACTGGCGGAGCAGGAAGATAAAGAAAGCGTTCCCCATGAAGGCCGGGACGGTGAGGGGCAGGAAGGTATCGATCCACCCCAGCCACTTGAAGATGGAAAAGACCGGAATCATGGTCACCTGGCCCGGCAGCATGAGGGTGGCGATCAGGACGATGAAAACGATGTCCCGGCCCGGCCACCGGATGCGGGAAAGGCTGTAGGCCACCAGGGAGCAGGAAAGGAGCGTGCCCGCCACGCTCACGATGCAGATGAAAAGGGTGTTTTTGAGATAATTCAGAAAGGGAATGTAGTTCAGGGCCTTCGGGTAGTTCTCCCAGACCAGAGGATGCGGGATCCAGACGGGAGGCTGAGCGAAAACCTGGGTGTCGGTTTTAAGAGAAGTGGAAACGAGCCAGTAGAAGGGCAGGAAGAAAAAGATGCCGCAGCCCGCCAGCGCCAGATGAGCGACAAGCTGCTTTAGCGTCTCCTTTCGCCGCTTGCGCTTCTGCCAGCCCGTGGTTTGCGTCTGGGATGCCATGCTATTTGAGTTCTCCGGAATAATAGACCCAGCGGGCCGATGTCTTGAAAATGATCAGGGTGCAGACCAGAGTAATGAGGAAGAGAACCCAGGCCATTGCGGAGGCGTAGCCCATCTTGAAATTCAGGAAGGCGTTATTGAAAAGGTAGAGGGCATAAAACAGGGTGGCGTCCTGCGGGCCGCCCTGGGTCATGACGTAAACCTGGGTGAAGTACTGGAAGGCACCGATAGCCCCCATGATGACATTGAAGAGGATGATCGGGCTGATCATGGGGAGGGTGACGTGGCGGAACCGCTGCCAGATATTGGCCCCGTCCAGGTCGGCGGCCTCGTAAAGTTGTTCCGGCACATCCTGGAGGCCGGCGAGATAGATGATCACCGAGCCGCCCGCGCCCCACAGCCCCATGAAGATCAGGGCAGGCTTCGCCCACTTGGGATCCACCAGCCAGCCCGGCCCGGAGAGGCCCATCAGGGACAGCATCCGGTTGACCAGGCCGATCTCCGGGTTCAGAAGCCAGAGCCAGAGGATGGAAGTGGCGACCACCGGGGTGATGGAAGGCAGGTAATAGATGGTGCGGTAGAAGGCCATCCCCTTGACCTTCCAGTTGAGCAGCAGCGCCAGGGTGAGGCTGGCCGCCAGGCCGATGGGAAGGCCCAGAATGACCATATAAAGGGTGTTCCCCAGCGACTTCCAGAACAGGGTGTCATCGGCGAGGAGTGTCTTATAGTTGTCCAGCCCTGCCCACCGCATAACAGAGATGCCGTCGAAGCTGCACAGGCTGTAGTAGATGGAAGCCGCGATAGGATAGAGGGTAAAGAGCAGAAATCCGATGAGCCAGGGCGAGGCGAAGAGAAGGCCGTTCCGCAAATCGCTCCGGGCGCTCCGGCTGAGACCGTTTTTCGACATGGATATCCTTCACAATTGGGAAGCGGTGAATTCAGATTATTATACAACACCATTAGGATTTACGCCATCGGAAAGGAATCGGGCGGAAGAGCGTCGTAATCGATTAAAATATGCGTAGGAGGATGACAGTGAAGCCGATGTTTTGGTTGACTGCGGCTTCTCTGCTGCTGACAGCGGCAGCAGGGGCGCAGGGACAGTTCGAGAAATTGGGAACTTTTACAGGGCGGGGAGGCGCGATGAGCGTTCTCGCCGGCCCGGGGCCGGACGGAACGGAAAGGCTTTATGTCTCTTATACTTATATTTCCAGCATGGATTTTGTGGCGTTCGACCCGGAAACCGGCGACTGCAAGGTATGGCCGAACTCGCAGGGTGGCGCGTGGGCGATGGAAACAGGCCCCGACGGGCGCATCTATATCGGGACTTATACAGGAGGGCATATCCTGAGATTCAACCCGCGGGCCCAGCGATTGGAGGATCTGGGCCAGGCCATCCCCGGAGAAACATACGTCTGGCGGCTTTCGCTGGGGCCTGATAGAATGCTTTACGGATGCACCTACCCGGGGGCGAAACTTCTGCAAATCGAACCGGCGACCGGCAAGATGAACGATCTGGGCCGCATGGATCCGTCTCAGAACTATAACCGGACGCTCTGCGCGGCTCCCGACGGATGGGTTTACTGCGGCATCGGAAGCGAAAAAGGCAACCTGGTGGCCTATAATCCCGAAACCAAAGAACTGAGAAGCCTGCTACCGGAGGAAGAGCGAAAGCCCGGCTTCGGCTCGGTGATTCAGGGCGAAGACGGGAACGCCTACGGAACGTTCGCGGGGAAAAACTACGCCTTCAAGGACGGAAAAGCCAGCGTTATCGCCGATCTTCCGGCGGCAAAGTCACAGACCCGCCTCAAGAATGGCCGGGAAGCCTCAGCTTCGAATAAATATCCCGGGCGAGATCTGCCGATTTTCCGTATTGCCGCCGGGCCGGACGGCAAAATCTACGGCAGCACTATCCTGCCGGAATACCTGCTGCGCTTCGATCCGGGCGATATGAGCCGGGTTACCATGGGCCTGATCCCCGGCGCGGAGGCCTACTCGATGCTGTCGGCTCATGGTAAACTCTTCATCGCCTCTTATACAGGGGCAACGCTCCAGATTTACGACCCGACCAAGCCCTTCGCGCCCGGCGGCTCCCGCGACAACAACCCTTCCCACTACGGCTCGACCGCCCCGGAGCAGGACAGGCCCTATGATATCGCCCTGGGGGCCGATGGCCGCATCTATATGGCCTGCGTACCTTCCTACGGGCATCATGGAGGAGCTATTTCCTGGTACGATCCGAAGACGGACCAAGTGGAATATGTCCCGTCGCCTCTTGAGGATCATGCCATCGCTTCGATTTGCACCCTGCCCGGAGGCCCTATGGTGGTGGGCACTTCCATCGAGGGCGGGCCGGGAACGCAACCTCTGGTCAAAGAGGCATCGCTCTTTATCTGGGACCCGGAGCGGAAAGAGAATCTTTTCGAGTGCGTGCCGGTTGCAGGCGCAGGATCTATCGACAATCTGACTGTCGGCGGGGACGGCCTGGTTTACGGATCGGCAGGCGGCGAATTGTTCGCATTCGACCCGAAAACGCGCCGCGTGCTTTCCCGCATCACCTTACGGCAGGGCCGCATCGGACGGGCGGGTCTGCTCACCCTGAAGGATGGCCGCGTGGTCGGTCTGGCTGGAGCGGCGGCGATCCTCCCGCGTTTCAGCCGCGGCAGGTGGCAGGTGATCGAATTCGCCCGCAGCGATGCGCCTTTCTATACGGGAAAAGCCGTTCTCGGCGACTGGCTCTACGCCGCCACCGAGCAACATCTGCTCCGATGCAAAATTCCCCCGAAACCCTGATGCAAACGAAGGGGCGAACCATCGGGTTTGCCCCTACCGCTTATACATCCTCGTAGATCACCAGCACCCACTTTTCGTTGTAGCTTTCCATCATGCCGTAGCGGACATCCAGCACATTGATACGAGGGTCGTCCAGATATGCCTGAAGTTCCGGCAGGTCGCCCTGGTGGACATCCACCTTGAAATGCACGGCCTTCACGCCGCGTTTGCCCTGGTACATCGCCATGCCTCCTGATAAGATGCTGTCAGGAATGATAACGCTTTTCAGGGCCTTTAGTTACGCAGGCCTTCAGCGGAAGTGGCGGCCCAGTTCGGAAGCGTAGCGGGCACCCAGACAGGCAGCGTTCTCAGCCAGCCAATCGCTCAGAAGGGTGTGGCAGGTGGGAGGATCGGGTGAAACCAGCAGGCCGGCCATCAAGCCCTTGACCTCCTCGCGGGTCAGCACCACATCCCCCACCAGCGAGCCGAGGAGCCGGGCCGCGCCGAGAGCCATCGCGGGCGGGAGGTGAGCAATCCTCGCTCTGCTCCCGATTTTGGCGGCAATGAGGCGGACAAGCTCATCGAAGGTGAAGATTTCCGGACCGACGGCATCCAGAACGAGATTGGAGTCCGACTGCCCGGCATGAGCGGCCAACCCGGCCATATCCTCCACAAAGACCGGTTGGAGGCGGTAACCGCCGGACCCCGGCACGGCGAACAGAGGGAACTTGCGGAGAAAATAGGCGATATTGTTGATAAGGATATCCTCCGGCCCGAAGATCACCGTGGGCCGCAGGATCGCATACGAAAGGCCCGACTGGCGGACCGCATCCTCCAGGGCGGCTTTTCCGCTGAAATAGGGAAGCGATGAATTTCTGTCGGGATTGGTGATGCTGATGTGAACGATCCGCCGGACGCCCGCCTCCCGGGCGGCATCGATCAGAATCTTCGTGTTCTCCACGGCCCGGTCGAAGGAGGCCCTGCCGTGGGTGAAGCGCACCCAGTAGGTGTTATAGAGGGTGTCGGCCCCGCGCAGGCTTTCCGCCAGTTTGTCAGGCCGGTCGAAATGGAAAGGAAAGGCTTCCACGCGCTCCCCGAACGGGTTGGGGCGGTCGGGCCGCCCGGTCAGCGTCCTGACGGATCGCCCCATCGCCAGGAGCCGCCGGGTGATATACTGCCCTGAATACCCGAACGCGCCGGTCACGACATCCGAATCAGAAACGGACATGGTAGCGCCTCCTGATGCATGATGGGCACGGATTCGTCCCGGGACAGACAATTCCTCTCCGACCGGAACGCCGCCAGAAGACTATTGGGGAAAGAAAAGGTAAAATATAAACATCGGACGAACCCTGTCGCCGATAAAATGAAAGGAGTGATACCATGCCCGACATGTGGAAGCCGATTCTGGACCCCAAAAACGCTCTGCCCGATTTCGCGCTCCGTACCTCCGATGGGAGGCTGATCCGCCGGTCGGATTATCGGCATAAAAAGCCCCTGGCCCTGGCCTGCCTGATCGAGCCGCAGGCCGACCCTGTGCTGAGATTATTGCGGCAGCATTATCCCTCCTGTCAGGAAATCGGGGCGGAGGTGCTGGCTATCGTCCGGGAGCCTGCCGCAGCCGGAATGCCCTTTCCGGTTCTGCTCGACGCCGACGGCAGCGTCATCCGCAAGCTGGGCGCGGAAGGGCAGCCGGTCCTGATTGTCGCGGATCGCTTCGGCATCGAGGCGTCGCGCCTGGTGCTAAACCCGGACAATGCGAGCGAAACCATCCAGGAAGCCGTCCGGTGGCTCTACTTTGTCGAGATCCAATGCCCCGAGTGCGGCGTGGCGGAGGCCGTTCCGGAGGATTGAAGGGTTGTCAGGGAAGACCGTTTTCGCAGGGGCGAACACAAGGTTCGCCCCATGTGTATCCAGATAAGGCTGTCTGTCCCGCGGGGGCGGGGTTGGGGGCTTTGAGAGACCGTTCCCTAACCCCCCGGCCCCCTTCCCGAAACGGGCAGGGGGAGAGATGATCCCTCAAGCACCGCACCCTCTGTCCC
>JADLDR010000196.1 GCA_020846535.1 Armatimonadota bacterium
CCCTCTCCGGGGCGACCCTGCGGGGCCAGCCTGTAGGGGCGAACCTTGCGTTCGCCCCATAGGGATCCAGATCAGGGGAAGCATCCTCGGGTCCTGGGGGAGGGGTGACCTCTCTCCCCTGGGATGGGTTACCTCTCTCCCCTAGCCCCTCTCCCCGAAACGGGGAGAGGGGGACAGAGTGTGCGGTGCTTTATAGATAATCTCTCCCCCTGCCCGTTTCGGGAAGGGGGCGGGGGGGGGGTAGGTAACAATCCATCAAAGCCCCCAACCCCGCCCCGGCGGGCCAGTCACCCTGATCGGGATCGCGATGGGGCGAACCAATGGTTCGCCCCTATGGTGGGAGACCCCACAACATCTGCCCCTTGACGCCAACGGGCTGCTCAGGGAAGGCCGGAGTCTTCGTCCAGGCCCAGCCTTCGGGGGAGGGTCAGGGTGGAGCTGAGGAGGTCGGCGGGAGGAGGTTTGAGGAAAGGAGCGAGGCGTTCCCAACCGCGGGTTCTCAGGCCCGCGGGGTCGGGGGAGCGTTCTCCGATCCGGATGGAGGCGATCTGGAAGGCTTCGACGGACCCTTCCTCGGAGGCGGCCTGTTCGGCGAATTCCCCGGCGAGGACTTCCATCACCCCCAGCCGGAGGAGGGCCTGAAGGCCGGGGGCGGAGGCGTCCAGGAGGTAATCGCCTGCGATCCGGTATTCCACCGCGAGCTGGCTCCGGGCGATATGGGCCGTGATGGCCGCGTCATAAGCGGCCTCCTCTGCGGGGATGAAGAGAATGTCTTTGATATCTTCGGCGCTGATGGCGAGCATGGAAAGAGATCCTTTCGGAGGAGGCAACCGCCCCTCAGCTAAAGCCAACCGCCCCCAGCCCCCCGCCGGGCTGCGGCGGGGGGAGTGGCCCTGGGGGCTTTGCTCAATCTATCAGGAGCCCGCACCATCTAGCCCCCCCGAAGCCCGGGGGGTTTGGGGGGTGCTTTCACCGCCGCCCTCTTCTTGCCAGGAGGCGATTGAGGCGAGAGCGGATGCGGCCTGTGGCGCAGGCGTTCAGGAAGGAGAGGATGGAGGGGATGTCCCAGCAGGCTTCTCCGGTGGCCCCGTGGCCTGCGGCAGGGACTTCGTGGAGGGCGATGGAGCCGCCTGCGGCGGAAACCCTTTCGGCGAAGGGGCGGCTGTGGGCGGAGAGGGGGACGGTGGCGTCCTCCGCGCCGTGCCAGATCGACATGGGGATGCGGGCGAGGGCGGAGGCCAGGGCGAGGGGATTGTGGCCCGCGGTGGCCTGGCGGTAGGCGGGATCGGAGGAGCCTTCGGCCTCGACGCCGTAGGCGGAGGCGATATAATCGTGGAAATTTTCACCGGAGCGCAGGCCCCCGTCGAACATATCGTCCAGGTCGCAGACCGGATAGACGGCGGCGATCCCTTTGAAGCGGTCGGGGCAGGCGGCTGCGGCGAGGAAGGCCATGAGGCCGCCCATGGAGGAGGCGAAAACGCCCATCCGCGGCTGGCAGCCCAGCGCCCGGGCGGCGTAATCGCAGGCGAGTTCCACATCGGAGAGCATCTCGTCCTGGCCCCAGTGGCGGGTGGCGGCCTCGGGGAGGACGAGAACCCAGCCGTCTTCCAGAAGGGCGTCGTGGAGTTGCTTGCGGGGCGGGGTGGTGGTCTCCCAGAAAGTCCAGACATATTGCCCGGAAGCGTGGCAGAGGAGACATGCCTTGTGGCCGCCTGCGGAGCCGTCGTAGGAGGGCGGGAGGCGGAAGCGGATGGGATGCCCGGAAGGGCAGGCGGAGGAGACCACCATCAGATGGTCGAAGCGGGCGTCCGGGAAGGGGGAGAGGCCGGACCGAAAGCCCAGGCGGGCCACCTTGTCCTGCGGGGACTCCGAGCGGACCAGGAGGCTATCGGGGACAAAATCGGCCAGGGGAAAGGAGGCGTGATATTCGTTCAGGGAGCCTTCCGGAAAAACGGTGGCGGAGATGCGGCAGCCGTCGGAGAGGAGCTGCGCGTGGAATCTTTGCCCGGGCTGGATGGAGGCGGCGGAAAGGATCGTGCGCCAGATCGCTCCGTCGTAGAGGGCGAGGCCGCCGTTCGCCATCGAATAGCCCACCGAAAGGACGGTTTCGCCGGAGGAGACCCCGACATGACAGTTGGCGTTTTTCGAGACCGCGATATCGGCCTGGAGGCGAAAGGCCGGGCCGGAGGCGACCGGTCGGGAGGCGCCGCCCGGCGGCTGCCCCGAGGCGAAGGCGGCATTGCCCGATACGGAAAGCCCCTCGCTTTGCGGCCAGTCTTCCAGGGAGGCGAAGACCTCGCAGACCGCGACAGGGCGGACTGGCGGCGGGGCGGCGGGAGCGGCCAGCTCGGGGCTGCGGGCGGAGAGGCGGCGGGGGGCGGAGGCGTCATAGGTGCGGGCGGTGATATAGTAGTTTCTTCCGGAAACAAGGGAGCCTAACGTAACCTCGCTTTCGGAGATCGGGCAGTCGGCGATAGGGGTTTCGGGATCGCCGGAAAGATAGATTTCGGTTCCGGCCACGGGGTCGTCGCCGGGAGAGCCGTGGGCCACCGAGAGGCGCAGGGAGTTTGCGGTTCGGGAGAGGTAGGCCAGGGCGGGCGTTCCCACCGGAACGGAGTAGGTGAGCGCCAGCTTCGGGCGCTGGGCGGTGCCTGAATACTCGCCGGGGCGGAAGAGCATGTTGGTGTAGGGGGTGGAGGCTTCGTCGTCGGCGGGCGCTTTGACCAGAAGGCCGTGGTTGGAATCGGGGTCGGAGACCCAGCCCTGGACGGCCTCCCGGAGGGCCCCGGAGGCGAGTTGTTTCGCGCCGATGGCGTTGCCTGCGACGGTTCCGAGAAGGGTTCCCAGGGAGCCGCCCGGCGTTTGCCAGGGCTGGCCGGAGGCCCGGTTCTGCCAGGAACACTCGGTTTCATGCCAGCTTTCGGCGAGGGCGTAGACCTCCAGGGAGGCCAGGCCCGCCCCGGAGACGAGCTGGGCCAGGTAAAGCTCCAGGGAGGCCGACTGCACGGCGGCGGCGGGCGGGACAGAGGCCAGATCGAAGCGGAGCAGGATGCGCTCATCGCCCACGGCGACATGGTTGACTGCCACATTCATATCCGTGGCGGAGTGGTAGGTGGCGGCGGGATTCGTGGAACAGATGCGGGTGTCCTGCGTGCCGGTGTAGGTATCGCTGCGCTGAAAAATGGCGGTGGGCATGTGGGTATCCTTGATAGGGGCGAACCTCGCGTTCGCCCTGAAAAGGCGAGGTCGGCGGGCGGGGCGATCACAAGGATCGCCCCTACGGGATTTATCCGTGTTCATCGGCGGTCGAAAGAGAGCCTGCCATCAGCTGACCAGGCTGCCGAAGGCGAGCCGCCAATCGGAGAAGCCGGCGTTATAGCGGGCGCGGACGCCATAGTGGTAGGTGTCGCGCATGAAGCCTTCGTCGGTGGAGCCTTCCAGGGCGGCGAACTCCACGGGGGAGCGCTGCTGGAAGAGGATCGGCCTGACCACGCGGCGGCAGGCGAGGACGAACCAGTTGTTGGTGTCCGTGAGATAGGGGGAGACGACCAGTTCCAGGGATCCCTGGAGGACATTGGCGGCCAGCTTTTGATAGGAGGCCGTTCCCAGGCTTTCCGGATAGTAGGCGGAGTTGAGCAGCTCCATGGCCGTCCATTTGAGGTCCGGGGGGACGACCAGGGTATCGGGAACGATGCCGAGGGGCCTGCCCGAATCGTCCTTGAATTTCATCATGGCGGAGATGGCGCTCTGGAGGGAGGCGGCCCCGAGGGCGGCGGTTCCTTTGTTGGACTGGACGCCGCCTTCGGGGTGGCTGGCGGAGAAGAAGGGCTGGCCGTCGTAGCACTTTTCGGTGAAGCCGCTCGCCAGGAGGGTGAAGACCAGTTCGTCCTGGTGGCGTCTCGCCTCCTGGGCGAGCTGCTGCACGCGAAGGCGGATCTGGCCGTACTGCTCGTCCTCGATGGCGTCCCGGTCCACCGCCACGGTGGATTCCCATTTGCGGTTGCGGATGGTGTAGCCGTAGGCGGAGAGGGCGGCGGGGATCCGCTCATCGGTGAACTCGCGCATGGCGGGAACGCTGCCCAGCCAGCCGTAGCTCTCCTCCGCCCGGTCCGAAGGAACGATGGTGGCGATCCGCTCGTACTGCGCGGGAAGGGATTCATACATCTCGAAAAAAACGGCCCGCAGGCCCGGTTCCAGCAGTTCGGGGATATCGGTTCGGGTGAGCATGAATTCTCCTTTCGGCGGGGGACTCTTTTTTTATCACAGATGAACACCGATCAAAACGGATCAAGGCGGATAGGGGCGCGATTGATCGCGCCCATGTGCATCCAGAAGGGTGACTGTCCCGCCGGGGCGGGGTTGGGGGCTTTGATAGATGGTTCCCTAACCCCCCGGCCCCCTTCCCGAAACGGGCAGGGGGAGAGATGATCCATCAAGCACCGCACCCTCTGTCCCCCTCTCCCCGGATGCGCTCCGGTGCCTCCCTTGGGTTTCGGGGAGAGGGGCCAGGGGAGAGAGGTCACCCCTCCCCCAGGAGCGGAGGATGTTTCCCCTGATCTGGATCCCTATGGGGCGCGATAAATCGCGCCCCTACAACGGAAAACGGGACTGGCTTGGGTGAAAAGCTGTCATAAAAACTATCCGTTTCGATCTGTGTTCGTCGTTTTACTAGAAAAAAGAGTCTACTGCACAGCGCGGTCGATGCGAAGACGGAGGGTGGCGTTGTCGGGGGCTTCTACGGCGTAGCCGGCCAGGATATCCTGGGAGGCGGTGGCGGCGTCGGTGACGGTCTGGTCGTCCGCGATATAGAAGGGCTGGCCGATATCGGTCCGGGAGGCGGCGGCTCTGGCGACCTCCACCGTGCCGGTCTTGAGGACCCGGACGGAGGCATCGTCGTCCGCGCCGCCCGTGTTGTCGGACTCCTCGGCTGCGACTCCGAGGAAGGCGTAGCCTGCGGTGTCCGCGGCGGGAACGGCGTAGCCGTCCGCATCGGCGCAGACCAGAGCGCCCTTGTAGATATGCGCGCCGGCGGCCACCGGGTAGCGGATGATCTGGCCGACCTTGGCGTAGACTTCCTTGCTGGCGATGAGAGAGGACATGGATTTTCCTTTCTGCGGGAGATGGGTTTTTCAACCACCGATGAACACCGATCAGAGCGGATAAACACGGATCAAAACTAAAATAACCCAAGTTTTCCACTGTAGGGGCGCGATTCATCGCGCCCTTTCTGACCGTTGGGCGCGATGAATCGCGCCCCTACCCCACTCTATTCGGGTAGGTCGCAGCTTGGGTCAAGATAAAAAAACATCCGTTTTGATCCGTCTTTATCGGTGTTATCGGTGGTTGAAAAAGCGCCTTCTACCCGCGGCTATATTTCTCGACCTGTTCGGGGGTGACTCCGAGGCGGGTGTAGAGGGGGGCGTGGGGCGGGGCGGCGGTGGAAGGGGCGATTTCGGCCATGGGGATGGCGGGGGGCTGGGCGTCCAGGAAGGCGCGGAAGAGGGAGGGAAGGTCGCCCGGCTCGCCGGAGAAGGCGGCAGGGGCACTTTCCGCCAGAAGGAGGGCGCGGGCGAGGGACTCGGCGGCAGGGGCGATCTTGCCGGAGGCTTTGAGGCGGGCGAGTTCGCTTTCCGCATCGGGGAGGGGCGCTTCGGGGAGGTCGGTTTCGAAGGCGAGGAAGGCGCTCATGACGGCGGCTTCGGGGACGCGGGGGCAGGCGACCACGCTCACCTCGGAGATGTGGAGGGGGTCCCTATCCAGGCAGACGGAGAGCTTCCTTGCGCCGCACTCCTGCATCAAACTCCAGGCGGGGGCGCGGAGGCGGAGGCGGCCCATCAGGACTTTGCCCCTGCGCCAGACCGATTCCAGGCAGCCCAGGTCAAAGGGGGAGGGCCGGTGCTCGATCCGGACGGGAACCGATTCGAAGGAGGCGGCGATAGCGTCCAGGTCGCCTTCGGAGACGGTGAGTTGTTTGTCGGGATATTCCCCGGCCTCCAGCAGCCGGGCTTCGCGGGTGATGGGGTAGGACATGGGGGTTCCTTTCTTGGGGGATGGCTTTTGCGCCACCGATGAACACGGATCAACACAGATCAAGGCGGATAGTTGCCTGTGGGATGTAGGGGCGCGATTCATCGCGCCCAATAGCCTGGCAGGGCGCGATTTATCGCGCCCCATGTGCATCCAAAAGGGTGACTGTCCCGCCGGGGCGGGGTTGGGGGCTTTGAGAGACCGTTCCCTAACCCCCCGGCCCCCTTCCCGAAACGGGCAGGGGGAGAGATGATCCCTCAAGCACCGCACAGTCTACCCCTCTCCCAGGGTGCGCTCCGGCGCATCCCTTGGGTTTCGGGGAGAGGGGTTAGGGGAGAGAGGTCACCCATCCCCCATGACCGGAGGATGTTTCCCCTGATCTGGATCCCTATGGGGCGCGATAAATCGCGCCCCTACGGTGGCAAACGGCTCGGGTTATTTTAGTTTTGATCGGTGTTCATCCGCTCTGGTCCGGGTTCATCGGTGGCGCAAAGACAATCTCTCTACACCGAGGAATCTTCCGCCAGGACGAAATGGGGGTAGAGGTCGGTGGCGAAGTTGTAGGCGATGAGGCGTTTGACGACCTGCTCGCCCATGAGGCTTTCTTCCAGGTCGCGGCGCAGTTTCCGGACGTTGTAGTGGAGGACTTCGAGGTGGACGCGGCCCAGGGCGAGGGACCCGCTGCGGTCGCCCTCGTCGTTGGTGAGGGTTTCGCCTAAAATGGCCTTGGCGATGGCCCGGTCGTGGTAGCTCAGGGCCTCGCGGTAGGAGGCGGGGCCGCCGCGCTGGGCTTCCATGAGGGAGATCTCCAGGTCTTCGGGGATGACCAGGGCGCTGTCCTGCTGGATGGATTTCAAAAGATCCAGGAATTGCTTCTGGCGGTCGCGAGGGATGCCGCCGGGGTAGCGGCCTATCACGGTGGGAGAGCCGAACTTCTCCAAAAAGAGGTTCCAGTACTGGATGAGCAGCTCGCGGCTGCGCCAGTGGGGATAGGCGGAGAGGAGGTCGGAGCGGCCCAGGGGGAAGCCGGGGGCGGGGCGGTAGATATAGACGGCGAACTTCTCCAGAGGGAGCGGCGGGCCGCCGGGGTCGCCCTTGAGGGAGAGGCCGGCGAGGTTGCCGAAGCGGTCCAGCTTCCACTCGAAGGCGGCGGGGTCTTTGGCGCGGATGGAGCGGAGGGCGGCCAGCCCGGCCCACCGGCCCGAGGGGACGATGCGCCAGTTGAGCTCCGCCACGCTGACCCCGCGGGCCAGGGCGTCCATGGCCTCGTAGAGCGCGTCCGTGATGGAGCCGTCCGCGGCGGAGAGGGCGTAGGCGGCGAAGTCGGCCAGGTGGCGGGCCTCCGGGGAGCCGTCCGCAGGCTCCACGCGCCAGCCTCCGGAGAGGACGGCGCACTTTTTGGTGTCCAGGCAGCTTTTGACCTGGGCGTCCAGCTCCATCCGGGCCAGAGCGCCCATGCGCCTCACGCGGCGGATCTGGTCGGGGTCGTAGCATTCCCGGTCCGCCCCGGGCACGGCGGCCACTTCGCGGACAGGCGGGGTCTTGCGGCGGGAGAGCCAGGCGAGGGGGTTCATGGGGCCTCCAGGGGTGGGGAAGGGTGTAGGGATCAGGGGATAGGGTATAGGAAAAGCGGTGTGGGGGCGGACGCTACACCCTGTCCCCGTACGCCAAGATAAGGGCGACTGTCCCGCCGGGGCGGGGTGCGGAGCTTTGGGAGATTGTTCCCTAACGATAGTCCAGGCCGGCAGGTATCTCCTCCAACCATTGTTCGGGCCTCTGATAGACCGTTACCTAACCCCCCGGCCCCCTTCCCGAAACGGGAAGGGGGAGGGGATGGGGGGGTCAAGTACCGCACTCTCTGTCCCCCTTTCCCAGGGTGCGCTCCGGCGCATCCCTTGGGTTTCGGGAGAGGGGCCAGGGGAGAGAGGTCACCCCGCCCCAGGACCCGAGGATGCTTGCCCTTATCTTGATACCTATGGGGGACGCTACACCCTATCCCCTGATCCCTATCCCCTAATTACAAGGCCGCGAGGGGGCGGGTTTGTCCGCAGGGAGCGTCAGTAGGGGCCGAGGAACTTTTCACCGTCGAAATGGATCAGATGGGTGGGAGAATCGGCGATCCAGACTTCGGTTTCCCAGGCGATATCCGACAGATAGGCCGTCATCGCTTTGCGGTCGAGAAATGCGGTGACGAACACCAGCCCTGCGGTGGAAGCGCCGGAGAGAGATTGCAGATCTTCCCGGCGCTTGGGGTTGACCGGGCCGTGGGAAGTGACGGCCTCGATCAGAACGAGCCAGTTTTTATCCGCCTGGTAGATGATGACATCCGGCATTTTGCCGTGTTCGTCCAGCCGGACGCCCAACGCTGTCAGGAATTCACTATCGAAATAGGCGAATTTGTTATCGGCGTCTCCCACGTAGAGGAATCGCCCGCCCGGGGTGAAGCAGGGCGCGAACCGCTCGATGATCTCCTTGACGAGGACATTCTGGCCCCCGGGCGACAGGCTCACCTCGACATCGCCCCCCAGGGAAGCGGGCAGGCGCGCCCTCTTCCGTTCCCGGGCGTACCGCTGCCGCAGCGTTTCGACAGAGGCGAGGTAAGCGGCGAGGCGGAGTTCCCATTGCTCCGTGCCATAGGTTTTGAGCGCATCCAGGGCGCTGCTTTCGATCCGGCAGACCGTTTTGGGGCTGTTGATGGGCCTGCCGGGGTCGTCGGGGTTGGCAACCGCCAGGCCGGCGTCCAGAAATGGGTAAACTGTCTGGCGGCGCACCGTCTCGCGGGTGTTGGGCTTGTAGCGTTTGCCGTAATGCCTGGCGATATAGTCCATGATGGGGGTGATTCCCCGGAGAGGGCTTTTGGCCTCCTGCCAGGGGGAGTCGGGGGGCAGGTCCAGGAGCGCCAGCAGCGTGAGGGCGGAGCGTTCGTTCAGTTGAGCGCGCGGCAAGCCCAGGCTTGCCAGAACCGACAGCGCCTCCTCGATCCGCCTTCGAACGGCCACCGGATCGTCGCCTTCCGTTTCCTTCATCGGCAGCAATTCCCTTTCGATCAGCCGGTCTATCTCGGCCTGCGCGGGCCATGCCCCGTCCGCCCGGCTTGCCAGGGACCGCAGGGCTTCGGCGGTCGGATACTTGAGGCTCCTCAGGTCGGCGGCGTTCACCTGGGTATGGCCGTTGAACTGGCGGAAATAGGCGTCCACCAGGGTGGAGCTCAGAAACAGCGCCAGCCCTTTCGCCAGCGCGGGGTCCAGCCCCTGCCCGTCCCGGTGAAAGTAATTGAGGTGGTTCTCGAACCCCACCCGCTCATCGGGGAGGGCTTCGGGATCGTAGAGGGCGGCCACGATCCGCCTTTTTTCCTCCTTCGAGGAGAAGCGCCTGACCAGAACGTAGTGCCCCTTCGGTGACAGCAGCGATTCGGTCTCCTCCGCAACCGCGATGGCGTTGGGCTTCCGGCCCCCGCGGTCCGGCCAGGAAACCGCGCCCTGGCGCAGGTGGAGGGGATAGATGAGCGGGGCTGTTCCCGGCCCGGGATGCCGCCGCAAAAAAGCGCGGGACCGGAAATCCACCACCCGCCCTGTCGAAACGCTCAGGCCGAGATCGCCCAGAGAGAGGGGGAAGCGGTCCATCTTCAGGCCGATTCTGCGGTCGAGGTCATCGGGCGCGATGCGGATGAACGATTCGGCGTCTTCCGGGCGGACCACCTCTTCATAGGGGAGATCGCGGGACAGGATGAAATCGTCCTCCGGGCCGTCGCTGGAGGTGACGCAGATGCGCTCCGCCTTCCGCTCCGTTTTGACGGCATGAAGGACAACCGTTTCCTGAAGCACCTGGTCTTCCCGGAAGGCTTCTTCCCGGGAGGCGAACAGATGCAGCCTTCGCAGCCTCATCTCCCGCAGGAAAAAGCGCCGGAAGCCCTTGAAATAGGGGCCGTTGCAAAAGCTGCGGGGCGTCACGGCCACCAGCTCGCCGGAAGGCTCCAGCAATCCGACCGCCGCCGCCATGAAAGCCGTATAAAGGTTGCTCGTCTCGACGCCGATCTGGCGGAGCATCCTGCGGGCGGGCGAATCGGCGCGGATCTTGCGGTAGGGAGGGTTTAGAATGGCGCAGGTGAAGGCGCGAGGGGCGGCTTCCTCGAAAAGGCTTCCGTTCCGCATCCGGACGGCATCCTCGATGAAATCCTTCTGCCGGATCTCGCCGGAAAAGCGTATGCATGCGCTCTCGCACCCGGCGTGGCAGAGCCGGAGGGCTTCGCGAAGGGAGCCGATGAGCGTCGCATCGATCTCGTAAGCGGTGACGGTGATGCTCTCCGGCGGGTGCGGCCTGCGGCATGGGCCCATCACCGCGGCGGTCAGCAGCGAGCCGACGCCGGCACCCGCATCCAGAAGGGACACGGCGGGCTGCGGGCAGTCCAGCAGAGAGGCCATGAAGCGGGCCAGCGGCGCAGGGGTCATGAACTGCCCCATGGCCGCCCTCCGGCTCTTTTCCCGCTGCCGCCCGGCGCGAAGCCGCAAAACATCCCCTCGATCCAGCGGCGCGAAGGACTCACCGCTTCCGCCGCCCGCGCCCGAACTTCGCAACCCGTCGCCTTCCATCCCTACCCCACTGCCCCTTCCGGGCCAAAGCGTCGAGCCTGCCCTTAGAAGGGTTCGACATCGCCCGCCGTTTTCCTTCGCTGTTGTCAGGGGGCGTGGCTGGAATGGTTTTTTTACCACAAGGGTGTAGGGGGTAGGAAAAGCGGCGCGAGGGGACGCTACACCCTATCCCCTGATCCCTACCCCCTAATTACAAGGACAGCCGTTTGCGGTGCCATTGACGGCTCAGCCCCGCCCCCTAAGCAGCCGGTTGGAGGAAACGTGCAGTTCTGTAGCCGTCCTGGCCGACCCGTAGGGGCGATCCTTGTGATCGCCCTGCCCGTGACCAGGCCCTTTTTCCGGGCGAACACGAGGTTCGCCCCTA
>JADLDR010000197.1 GCA_020846535.1 Armatimonadota bacterium
ATCACGTCCTGGACACCATGCACGCCTTCCACGACGCCTCCCGCGAAGGCCGCCACATCCTCCTCGAAAGCTCCTGCCCGCGCCCCGCGCCCCTGCCCGTCGGCCTGAAGGAAGGAACCCTGGACGAGTAGCCATCCCGCAGGGGCAGACACGCAGGTCTGCCCCTGCCTCTATAAAGAGCGCCGCTATCCTCGAATTGCTGAGGTAGCAAAAGGAAAAGAAACAGGGCGCAATCTATCGGATGCGCCCTGTTGATATTCCCCGGTAACGGGCCGAGATGCGGCCCTGATTTTCCCTCGTCAGGTCTTTTCTTTATGGTCGGATTCCAGCCCCCAAACCTTGACAGGCTTTCCGCAAACCTGGTATATTGCTTTTGAGGGTTTCGGGGCGATTGGCGGCCCGGCGGGGAGCGTGGCATGGCTCTTCTGAGCGTGAGCGATATTCATAAAGCGTTCGGGGCGGACGATATCCTGAGAGGGGCGGCCTTTCAGATCAATGCGGGGGAAAAGGCGGCTCTGGTGGGGGCCAACGGCAGCGGCAAAACTACCCTTCTGCGCCTGATCGCCCGGCTCGATGAGGCGGACGGGGGGAGCGTCAATCTTTCAGGAGGCTGCCGGATCGGCTATCTGCCTCAGGATACCCTGATGGTCGGAGGCCATACGCTCTACCAGGAAGCCTACACCGCCCGGGAAGCCATCGTGCAGGTGGAGCGCGAGCTGCATGAAGTGGAATCGCGCATGGCTGACGCCCCGGAAGAGGAGATGGAGGCCCTGACCGAGCGTTACAGCCGGCTCTACCATGAATACGAGCGGCTGGAGGGCTTTTCCTACGAGGCTGCGGTGAAGGCCACCCTGGGCGGCCTGGGCTTCGCGCCGCAGGACTTCGAAAAGTCCGTGGCCGTTCTCTCCGGCGGTCAGAAGACTCGCGCAGCCCTGGCGAAGCTGCTCCTCCAGGAGCCGGACCTGCTCCTCCTGGACGAGCCGACCAACCACCTGGATATCGAGGCCACCGAATGGCTGGAGGAGTTTCTCTCCAAATTCAAGGGCGCGGCCCTCATCGTCTCCCACGACCGCTACTTCCTGGATCGCCTGGTGAGCAAGGTGGTGGAACTTGCGGACGGACGCACCGAGACCTATCCGGGCAACTACAACAGCTTTTTGAAATTGCGCGAGATGAAGCTCCACCAGAGGCAGGAGGAGTGGGAGCGCCAGCAGGAAGAGATCGCCAAACTGGAGGACTACATCCGCCGCTATAAGGCCGGGAACCGGGCGACGATGGCGAAAAGCCGGGAAAAGATGCTGGCCCGCATCCAGCCCATCCACAGGCCCCGGGAGCAGCGCACCCTCAAGGCCGCCGTCGCCCCCGCCTCCGGAAGCGGCAGGATCGTGGCCGAGATCAAGGGCCTCTCCATGGGCTACGGCCCCAGAACTCTTTTCGAGAATGCGAACCTGACGGTGGAGCGGGAGGATAAGATCGGCCTGGTCGGCCCCAACGGCAGCGGCAAAACCACCCTTCTCAAAATCGTGCTAGGGGAGGAAACGCCCCTAGCAGGCCAGGTCCGGCTGGGCCACAATGTGGAGATCGGCTATTTCGCCCAGGATCTCGGAGGGCTGGACCCGGAAAACAACCTGGTGGATGAAATTCTGGAGGTCGCCCCTCAGATGACGCCCGCCGAGGTGCGTCACCTTCTGGCCCGATACCTCTTCTCCGGGGAGGATGTCTTCAAGCGGGTGGGGGATCTGAGCGGCGGGGAGCGCAACCGGGTCGTCCTGGCGAAGCTCCTGGTGCAGCAGCCCAACTTCCTCCTCCTGGACGAGCCGACCAACCACCTGGACATTCCCTCTCGCGAGGCGCTGGAGCAGGCCCTTCATAGCTACACCGGCACCGTTCTCTTTTCCTCTCACGACCGCTACCTGCTGGACACCATCGCCACCCGCATCGTGGAGGTGGCCGCAGGCGGGGTGACGGTCTATGAAGGCAACTACAGCGAATACCGCGCCCGCAAGGCCCGCCTGGAGCGCCGGGCCGCCTCCGCCGAAAAATCCGCCGTTCAGAGAGCCACGAGCCAGCCTGCCCCCTCCTCCGCCTCTTCCAGGGCGGCCCTGCAAGGGGTCGAAAAAGAGATCGCCGAAACCGAAGTGCGCCTCTCCGAACTCTCCCTGCTTCTCTCCGAAGAGCATCTCTACCAGGATGGCGTCCGCGTGGCCGAATCGGTCAAAGAATACGAAACCCTCACCACCCGCCTCGAATCGCTCTACCAGGACTGGGAGATACTGGCCTTGCAGATGGAAAATTGAAAACAAACCGGATGTGAAAGCGCGAGCGGCGGTTTGCTCTGCTGGAACGGCGCAGCAGCCCTATGCTTTGATAGAAGAACAATTGCGCGTTGCCTCTCTTCATCAGCCTCTATCGGCAATCACGATATCCAGCCGGAAAGGAGTCTATCCCATGGCCGTTTTCGAATTGAAGGAGCCGCTGCCTCTGACCGCGGAAGAGGCGGAACGGATGAACGCCTACTGGAGAGCCGCCAATTACCTGTCCGTGGGGCAGATATACCTGCGGGACAACCCGCTTTTGAGAGAGCCGCTGAAGGCAGAGCATGTCAAAACCAGGCTTCTGGGCCACTGGGGAACCACCCCCGGCCTGAACTTTATCTATGTCCACATGAACCGGCTGATCAGGCGGCACGACCTGAACGCCATTTATATCACCGGGCCGGGGCACGGCGGGCCGGGCCTGGTGGCGAACACCTACCTGGAGGGCACATACAGCGAGTTCTATCCGGAGGTGTCTCAGGACGCCGCAGGGATGAAGCGCCTCTTCAAGCAGTTTTCCTTTCCGGGCGGCGTTCCCAGCCACGTCGCCCCGGAAACCCCTGGCTCGATCCATGAGGGGGGCGAACTGGGATACGCCCTGGCCCACGCCTACGGCGCGGCTTTCGACAATCCCGACCTGCTGGTCTGCTGCGTGGTGGGCGACGGTGAGGCCGAGACCGGCCCTCTGGCGGCCAGTTGGCACTCCAACAAATTCCTGAACCCGGCGCACGACGGCGCGGTGCTGCCTATCCTCCACCTGAACGGCTACAAGATCGCCAGTCCGACCGTGCTGGCCCGGATCGGGGAGGGCGAACTGGAAAGCCTGATGGTCGGCTACGGGCACAAGCCCTATTTTGTGGAAGGGGAGGATGTTCCCCTGATGCACCAGAAGATGGCGGCCACGCTGGATGTCGTCCTGGAGGAGATCCGGGCCATCCGGCAAGCGGCCCGTTCCGGCAGGCTGCCCGCCCGCCCGCAATGGCCCATGATCGTGCTGAAGACTCCCAAGGGCTGGACCGGGCCGGAGTTTTCAGACGGCAAAAAGGTGGAGGGAACCTTCCGCTCCCATCAGGTGCCCTTGTCGGAGATCCAGTCCCGGCCCGACCACCTGAGGGCGCTGGAAGAGTGGATGAAGAGCTACAAACCGGAGGAATTGTTCGATGCCGGCGGCAGGCTGTTGCCTCATCTCGCGGATCTGGCCCCGAAGGGCGACCGGCGGATGGGAGCCAACCCGCACGCCAACGGCGGCCTGCTGCTCGATGCCCTGCGGCTGCCCGATTTCCGGAATTACGCTGTTGCAGTGTCGCGCCCCGGAACGGAGACGGCGGAATCCACCCGCGTTCTGGGTCAGTTCCTTCGGGATGTCATCAAAGAAAACGAAGCGGCCCGCAACTTCCGCATTGTCGGCCCCGATGAGACGAACTCCAACCGCCTGAATGCCGTATTCGAAGCCACCGACCGGGTATGGATGGCGGATATCGAGCCGGCCGATGAGCATATGGCCCCGGAAGGCAGGGTGCTGGAGATTTTGAGCGAGCATCTCTGCCAGGGATGGCTGGAAGGATACCTTTTGTCCGGGCGGCACGGCCTCTTCTCCTGCTACGAGGCGTTCATCCACATCGTGGACTCGATGCTGAACCAGCATGCGAAATGGCTGAAGGTGACCCGCTACATCCCCTGGCGCAGGCCTATCGCCTCCCTGAACTACCTGTTGACCTCCCATGTCTGGAGGCAGGATCACAACGGCTTCAGCCACCAGGACCCCGGCTTTATCGATTACGTGGTCAACAAGAAGGCGGAGATCGTCCGGGTCTACCTGCCGCCGGACGCCAACACCCTTCTTTCGGTGGCCGACCACTGCCTGCGGAGCCGCCACTATATCAATGTGATCGTGGCGGGCAAGCAGCCTGCCCTGCAATATCTGGATATGGAGGAGGCAGTCAACCACTGCTCCAAGGGGATCGGTCTCTGGTCATGGGCCAGCAACGACCAGGGCCACGAGCCGGAGGTGGTGATGGCCTGCGCCGGCGATGTCCCCACCCTGGAGACCCTCGCCGCCGTGGACCTACTGCGCCGTCACTTCCCGGACCTGAAAGTGCGTGTCATCAATGTGGTGGATCTGATGACCCTCCAGCCGCAGAGCGAGCATCCGCACGGCCTTTCGGACCGCGATTTCGACATCCTCTTCACCGCCGACAGGCCGATCATTTTCGCCTTCCACGGCTACCCCTGGCTGATCCACCGCCTCACCTACCGGCGTACCAACCACGACCACCTGCACGTCCGGGGCTACAAGGAGGAGGGAACCACCACAACCCCCTTCGATATGTGTGTCCTGAACGACCTCGACCGCTACCATCTGGTCATGGATGTGATCGACCGGGTTCCCCACCTGGGACCAAAAGCCGCCCACATCCGCCAGCAGATGCAGGATCTGCGGATCGAACACCGCCACTATATCGCCCGATATGGAGACGACATGCCCGAAATCCGCGACTGGAAGTGGCCTTATTAGAATTCAGTCACATGTCATTGCGAGGAGCAAAGCGACGAAGCCATCTCCAACGTACCAAAATGACGAAGGCTCTGTCCGTGGGCGATACCCTGGAGATGGCTTCGTCGCTTTGCTCCTCGCAGACTGCATCGACGGGGGTTCTGATGAAAGCCCTGTGCGGGGCGCTCTCCTCGGTTGCCTCTCCTCCTCAAATATAAAACGTATATGTCTGCACCCCCAGGATTCCTCTCAGAAAGCTCCACAGGCCGCCGACGAAAAACTCTCCCAGAACCAGTCCGACGAAGAAGGGGATCATGGTGCGGTAGCCTTTCAGCCCGCCGTAGCGAAGTGTGACGACTTTGATGACCCAGCTGATAAAGATGGGCATCCAGATATAGTCCAGGCCGAAAGCCGTTCCGAGGGCGTAGCCGACCGGGTGGAAGGGGAAGCCCCAGAAGATGGTGCTGGCCCGGGCCAGCAGGAGGGCCGCCGCTCCCCCGATAAGGACGGCGTTCAGACCGGCCCGGCTCGGTTTCACGGGGCTGCTGAGCCAGCTTGAGAGTTGCTGGAAATGCTCGCCCGCAAAGGCCGACCCCAGAGCGCCCGGATGCCCGGAAGCCGCGTAGTGCCGCCCGTAGGAGAGGTGGATGAGCGCCCAGAACGCCGCGAGGATGCCGATTACCCCGGCCAGCCCCAGGCAGAGCGCCATGATCCTGATCTTCAGCCCGCTTTCGGAGGCGGCTTTCAGGCTTTCGGCCTGCTGGGGCATCAGCAGGCCCCGGTGCATCCGGTTCTGAAAGTGGAGCATGGAGAAGAGGGCCAGCGATTTCGGGCCGACCGCCGCAGTTCCCAGGGCCATCACCATCATATAGCTGGTCCCGACCCAGCCCATCTCATGCGCGGGCGGCCCCAGTTCCGCTCGCACCCGGGCCGCGGCCCCGCAGAAGAGGATGTACAGCACGACATAGGTGACGCCCAGCCAGGGCTTCATCCCGGCAGCGATCAGGAAAACCGTCATGGTGAGGACGCAGCCGGCGAAAAGGGCCAGTACGCCCCGGTAGCTCAGCCCGCCGTCGCCTGCGCTACCTCTGGCTGCCGTCGCCCGGACGAGTTCCCTGATGTACCGCCTGCCGAACCACAGGGAAGCTGCGAAGAGGGCGATCCACGCGCCGTAAGCCTGCTCGCGCAGGTAGGGGAACCAGGCGTCGGTGTCGTGGTAGCCCATCGCTGCGGTCGCCACCTGCTGTCCCTTCCGGGCGGCGTAGAAGAAGAGGCCGGAGAAGGCCAGCCGGGTCGGCATAAAAAAGCTCAGCCCGATGGCGAAGGGGTAAAAGGATAGGGGCAGCCACCCGATAGCGTTCCACGGGGGATGGGCCGCAAAGAGGGGGCCGATATCCTTGATTTTGACGGGGATACTCGGGAGTGCCGGATAGAAGAACTGGAGGCCGTTCAGCGCATCGATCCCGGCGGCAAGGGCTGCGCCCGCCCAGAAGAGGCGGTTCCGGAAAAGCGGGGTCGCGCTGCCCTCCTGAGTCATCAGAAGGGGAATCTGTACAATCGGGTAGGCCAGCCGCTCGTTCTGAACCCAGTGGCGGCGGAGCAGGACGCACATGGAGAGGGTCGCCCCGATCACGGCCAGCAAGAAGACGCTCCAGGCCGCCATCGGGACCAGCCAGATGGAGATATGCTCCCAGCGGTAGAGGGTCGAGAAGCCGCGCTCGTAGTTGCGGACGGCATCGTCCACATGCCGGATGGTCAGCCAGCCGGGAAGGAGAGGGCGGATGGTGTTGTCCCAGTTGTTTTCCGGGGTGGCGAAATAGGCCGCATGGGGGATGGTCGGCACGAGCATCTGGAGATAGTCGTGCCCGACCAGGCTGGACCCGGTCGCCAGCATCCCGTAGACGACCAGCAGTTCCTGCTGGGTGAGCGCCTGGCGCGGCAGGAACCGCCGCACCAGCGCATTCGCCAGCAGGAGGATCATCAGGCTGAAAATGACATTGTAGAACAGGGACATGCAGGTAGGGAAGCCCGAATAGTCCAGGGCCTCCGCCCTTGCGATCCAGAGGCTGTTCACCGGGATCAGGACGATCCCCAGAAGCGCCGCCCTGGCCCGGAACCGCTGCGGGCTACTCATACCCGAGCGGCCTCTTCCGTCGCTATCCTGGACCACTCCCACAACCGCTGCGGCTCGTAGCGGATGGTGCTGACATCTTTCATAATGACTTCGACCGCGCACCCTCGCGTTTTCTCCAGGACCGTTCTCAGGGCAAACCGGGCCTGTGCGGGATTCCAGGTATCGGTGGCGAACACGGCGGGGTTGGGCTTGTGGGAAAGCGCGTAGCGGTCTCCTGCCCGGCTCACGGTTTTATCCACATCGGCCCTCGGGCTCATGGAGATCTTCCGTAGGTTGGGAACGGCGGAGAGGATATCGATCTTGGTATGGAGTGGCTCGCAGCAGCCGTAGTAATTGATCCCGAAGCGGGAGAGCCAGCGGAGTTCGTAGCGCAGGGCGAACTCCTCGTGCATCCGGGGCGAGACATCGCTGAAAATCTGGGCGGTGGCGCAGCCCCACTGGTCGCAGGGCCGGACGCGCTCCGGGTTGAAATCGGGCTGCGGGATGTCGTCGGTATAGCCCAGCCCTCCCGATCCGACCCGGTAGTCGCCTGCGGTCAGGGAGAGGGCGTTGATGGCCTGCCACTGCTCCAGCCGGGCGAGGTAGGCGTTCACCAGCCGGTCCATCGCCTGGCGCACCAGTTCGGGCCTGTCCACCAGATCGGTCATGGCGTCCTGGACGCCCCACCAGCGGATCAGCTCATCCCAGGGGGCAAACCAGGTGTGTACCACCCCGCATTTTTGAACCGCCAGGATATCCCCGATGATATCCTGAAGCCTGTGGAAGTTGCGTTCGGTCGCCTCGCTGTCCAGAGAGAGTACCGGCATCTTGATCTTCTCCAGATCCTTTTCCTCGCGGATCTGACGGTGGAACTCGCGGGAGACGATGCCGCTGGCCGGGTCCATCCGGATGACCCGCACGTCTTCCCCGATGCCGAAGCCCGTATCGTGGATGACCAGAGGGGAATAAAAGAAAGGCTCCACCACCATATCGCCCGGGAAATGCTCCCACTGGTAGAGCGTGGCGCGAAGCTGCCGTTCCACGCCCCGGCAGAAGGGGTCGGCGCAGCGCAGGGTCAGCTCGTCATTGCAGTTCATCTCATGCCAGGGCACTTCATTGATCCAGACAAGCGGGCGGCCCGGCTTGCGGGCGTTCAGGCGTTTCCACTCCCGAATCGTTTCCTGCTGCGCCGGCAGCGCGGCCACTTCCACCTGCCTCTCGGCCAGGCGGCGCAGGATGGATCGGTCGCTTTCAGGGATGCTCATGGCGTGGCTCCTCTTTTTGATGAAAAAGAATGTTTCAGGGGCGGGATGACAAATACTTATTCTCTGCCGGGAGGCGGGTTCCTGCTGTGAGGTTATTTTACAGACACAGCCTCGAAGATACAAGCGGTTTTTACCGGACTGTCGCTTGCCTATCAATGCGAGAAGCACACCGACAAAGCAATCTTCGGGGCCTCCAAAAGTGGTGACCGCAATTTGACGTTGCTCATAATGACAGCAATCTAAGCAGCCCGTCGGAGTCAGGGGGCAGTTTCCCCTGGGGCAGGCCGTAGGGGCGAACCTTGTGTTCGCCCGACACCAGGCGCTGTCGGCGGGCGGGGCGAACACAAGGTTCGCCCCTACGGATCGGCCAAGATCGCTCCACATCTTAATCTTGACTCCAACGCCCTGCTTAGCTCCTGAACACGGATAAATAAAAAATCATAAAATTAATATTCTTTTTCTCAAAATCCTATTGACATTTCACCATATTGATGGTAGAATGGCATCGTTAGCGATACCGCACGGAAGGAGGGATGGCTGGCTATCCGTCTCACAAGGAGTAGGGACATCACTTTCTTACGGAGGAATCCCCCCATGGAAAAAGAAGGCTCTCCCAAGCCGTCCCTCGTCCGGCATCCGCGCTCCTCGGCGGATGTGTCCTCCTGTCAGGTTGTCTTCGCCTGCTCCGCTTTGCGCCTGGCCCGGCGCATCGCTTTCGTCCTGCTGCTGGCCTGCCTGCTTTCCGCTCTCCTCTCCGCCGATCCGGGCCTGCCCGAACGGTGGGGCAAGGGAGATGTCGGCTCCCCTTACTCGGTCGCCAACCTGATCGATGGCAACCAAACGACCGTCATTCCGGTCGTCGCCTGGCAAGGGCGCGGCCTGCCGGTCAATCTGACCTTGATCCACAACTCCCACGCCG
>JADLDR010000198.1 GCA_020846535.1 Armatimonadota bacterium
CGGTTTGTCAACTCCGGTCGCCTGCACACACGCAGACCACCCCCTCCGACCTCTCGGCCCTCCAAAGCCTTCCCAGGCTCCAGAGTCTTTACTATACTCTATCCCCTCGCCCTTTGTCAACCCCCCCCACGGAAAATTTCACCCCCATTGAGATTGTGTGGGAAGAATTTCCAGCGAATCAAGCGTTGCTTTGGAGGAGGCGCTGCTGGGGTGTCTTACGTCTTTTATTATACCTGAATTCGGATAGCCTGTCAACTTTTCCGGCAAACTGATTTTTGCCGCACGATCAGGCTCCGGGTCTATCGCCCCAGGACTTTTCATTATAACCCATCCCGTGCAGGATGTCAACTTTCGCGCAAAGAATTTTAGAAATGCCTGAACTTGACTTTTCATCAGGCGCTATTTATAATGAGGTAGTTTCATCACCGCCTATGGGAAAGGATATCTCAGGATGCGCCGACCTAAAAAAAATACGCTGACACGCAAAAAGACGGGCAACGAAACAGTCGCCGTTCCGCCCGAGATCCAGGAGAAAGTCTCGGCCCTGGCGGAAGACAGCGCCGAGATCGATACCCTGGCGCAGGAAGTCAAAGCGGCAGGCCCCCAGGTGGTTGTCGCTCTCGCCAAACAATCCAGGGAGAAGATGCTTCCGGTTCTCTCCCGGCTGCTTTTCGATTTCGAAACGCCTGTGGGGAAGGCGGCGGCGGAAGGGCTGGGGGCCGTCCATTCCGAGGAGGCCGTCAAGCTTCTCTGGCAGGTGGCCGAGGCGGAGCCGAAAGAACGGGCGAAGGCGGCCCGCAAGTCGCTTTACCGGCTGAGGGACGCGGGACTGCCCGTGGATGACCTGGCTCCCCGGGTGGAAATCCCGACCGCTCCCCAGCGCACCAGCACGGAACGCATCCACAAGGCTTATCTCAGCCACGTGGACGGGGTCGGCAGCCGCTACCTGATCCTGGCGACCCAGATGCCGTTCCGGGGATTGGTGCAGATCGTGGCCGTCCTCAACGATATCGTGGGCGTGAAGGATTGCGTGGCCCGGGACAGCTCTCGCCGCGCCCTTGCAGAAGATGTGGAGCATCTGGGAAAAAGCGCAGCCGTCGTGGAGGCGGACCCGGCCTATGCGCAGCATCTTCTCCGCGAGGCGGGAGAACTCAACCGCGAGAGTGGATTCGCCTATCCCGAGAACTACCTCTTCCTGAGCGATATCATCGGCGAACCGGACCGGGAGTTCGAGCGTCCGATTGTATATGAACTGATGGACGAAGTCTCTGTCCGGGAGGATGCTCTGCTTGTCACCGCCTCAGGCGACCTGCTTGAAATGCAGGAGTTCGCCTCCTGGTTCTTCGGCCTGAAAGAGATGGAGGGCTACGCCCGCCAGATCGAGGAGCGCGGAAAAAGCGCCATCGTTCTGAGCGAGTGGTCGAAAGAGGCCGCCATCGAAGGGATTCACAAAAACGCCGCTGAGGCGATGTTCGGAGGGCAGGAGTCCGCCCGCTTCCAGAGGCGGCTGGAAGAGATGGCCTATGTTCTCCTCCGGGAGAACAAGGAAAAAGAAGCCCGCCAGGCCCTAGCCACCGCCCTGTCCCTCCAGGATAATCGCCCGCTGTCCACCATTCCCTTCGTGATGGATATGATCAAAAAGAGTCTGGATATCGCAGCCCAGGCCATCGAGCAGGGCATCCACCCCCAGGATGTGAATTATGATCCATACAGCCGCATAGATGAGGAATAAAGATCGTTGGAAGAACACAGGGAAGGAGATTTTCTCAAGAAATGAAAAACAATTTGTTGATCGCGTTGCTGGTTGTCAGCGTTTTTTGCCTGATCGGATGCGGGGGCGGCGGGGGTGACGGCGGAGGCGGGGGCAATACCCTTGAAGACCAGGTTTTCAATATCATCAACCAGACCCGCCAGGCGAACGGGCTGGCCCCTCTTGCCCGCAATGCGACTCTGGACGCTCTGGCCGCGAGTTTCGCCCAGCAGATCGCGGCAGCGAACCAGACCAATTTCGACGCCAACCATACCGGGCCGGATGGTAAGACCGCGGCCCAGCGGATGCAGGGATCGGGTTACAATCCGGTAACCTGGGGCGAAAATATCGCCTGGAGTACAGGCAGCAACGCCCAGGAGATCGTCAACCAGTGGATGAACAGCCCGACTCACCGGGCCAATATCCTCAAAGCGGATTTCACAGAGACCGGCATAGACATCGCCAACAATCCGGGCGGCGGGGTGTTCAAATACTGGTGGGTGCAGGAGTTCGGAGACAAATAAGACGGGGGCGGCTTCAGCGGGAGGTGCCGGACAGGGGTTTGCACAGCCCCTGCCTTTTGTTTGACAAAACCGCCGATGCGTCGTAGAATACTGATGATATGAGCGTAACGGACGACGAAATCGCCGCACCGGCGGCCTCCGGCGGGGAAGGGCGGCTGGACGGGAAGACGACCGCGCTGGCCCTCTCCCTTTGTTTCCTATGGGGCGGGCTGACGCCTGCGGTGAAGGCCAGCCTGGAGGGCATGCCCCCGTTCGGGCTGGCGGCGGTGCGCTTTGCGCTGAGCTGGGCGCTCATCGCGGCCTGGTGCCGCCTGAGCCGGATCGACCTTGCCATCAAAGGCGATTTTTTCCGGCTGATGGCCCTGGCCTGCGTTTTCGTGGCGCAGATATTCACCCTGAACATCGGCGCGACCCTGACTTCGGCCAGCCATGCGATCATCTTCCTCAGCACCTATCCCCTGTTCGTGGGCGTGCTGGCCCATTTCTTTCTCCATCAGGATCGGATGAACCGTCACAAGGCGGCAGGGCTGGCGGCAGCCTTTATCGGCGTGGCCGTCACCTTCGGGGAGCGCCGTCAGCCTTCGCAGGCGGCAGGGCTGACCGGAGACCTCTTAGTGCTGCTGAGCGGGGTTCTCCTAGCGGCACTGGTCATCATGACCAAACGAATGGTCGCCCGCTACGATTCCACCTCTCTTCTCTACTGGCAGTTGCTGCTCGGCGTCCCTCTTTTCACCCTGGGCACTTTGCTGACCGAAGGGGCCTTCCGGTGGCATTTCTCCCTTCCCGTCCTGGCCGGGCTGGCCTATCAGGGCGTGGTTATTTCGGGGCTGTGTTTTGTCGTGTGGAACCGGCTCCTCCAGAAGCATTCCGCCAGCCGCCTCTCCGCTTTTGCCTTCACCAACCCCATCTTCGGCGTCCTCCTGAGCTGGCTCATTCGCCACGAACCGCTCACCTCCGGCCTGGTTTCCGGCGTCGGGCTGGTGGCGGTGGGGATTTACCTGTCCAACCGCTCGCAGGGATAGCTCCGAGGGCGGCCCGCTGGCCGTTTTATGGCCTTTCACTCAGACCCCGATTTTCTTCACATAGATTTCCCTGGCGATCTCATGATCCAAAGCGATATCCGTCTCGCCAACCTGAACCACATAGGCGGGGCGCTTCTGGTGGAGGTGGATGGGGCTGCCGGGGAAGATGCCCAGGGTGCTGAGGCGGTCGAGCTGGAGGTGGGATTTGGGGGTCATGAAGACGATCCGGGCGTTGTCGCCGGGCTGAAGCTCGGTGAGGGGAGTCACCAGGGGCTTGAGGTTTTTGCGGAACTTGTGGCAGCAATCGCCCCGGGGGATGGCCCGACCGTGAGGGCAGACGGGCGGATGGCCCAGGAAAGTGCAGATGCTTTCCGTGATTTCAGGTGTCAGGATATGGTCGAAGCGGCAGGCGTCGGAAAGGGACTGCTGCTCCTCCCGGTGGATATCCAGGTCGAAGACTTCGGACAGCAGGCATTCGGCCAGCCGATGGCGGCGGATGAGGTTCCCGGCCTTCCGGTCTCCCTCCGGGGTCAGGGCGATCTCTTCGTTCCGGAGGCGGACAAGGCCCTTCTCGCACAGGCGCTCCAGAAGGGCGCTCGCCTGTTCCTCCGGCTGGTCGGTGGTGGCGATCAGGTCGGCAGCGGTCGGGCGACCGCTCTCGTTGAGCATCCAGACCAGTTCCAGAAGGTCGTCAAGCGGCGTCTCTTCGTTTGCGCTGCCAGAACCCAAGGAACGCTTGAACGAGATGAACGGCAGTCGATTCATGGGCGAACTCGAACCCGCAATTCGGGCAGCAGATCAGCTTGCATCCCTTGCTGAAAGGGCAGGATGTGCAATGGGTATTCTCTCCTTGCAAAAAAGTATATCCGCATAAACCGCAGGTCACGGGCTGTGGGACTTGGCTGCTCATAGGCGAACTCCGAAATAACCGAGGCCCCAGTTCAGCAGGCCGCCGACCACCAGGGCGAAAGCTATGACGAACAGCATCATGCTGGTCGCCGCTTTCAGGCCCCGTTCCTTGATAGTCACCAGGAACTGGGCGATGCAAGGCACGAAAAGGGTGATGGTGACCAGGCTGACCAGGATCTGGTTGTTGGTCATCATCCCCTTTTTCGCCAGATCGAACAGGCCGGCGGCCCCGTAGTCGCGGCGCAGGAAGCCGATGAGAAAGGTCTGCGTGGTTTCCGGGGGAAGCCCCAGGACGCGCACCACCAGGGGCGAAGCCATCCTTTCGATGACAGGCAGAAGGCCGGTTTTATCGAGCGCAAAGAGAAACAGCGTCCCGACAAAAAAGAGGGGAACGGCCTCACGGATATACCACTCGATACGGGCCAGCGTCTTGATCAGGATATTCCGCATCTGAGGCATCCGGATGGGGGGCAGTTCCATCACGAAATCGGAAGTCGACCCAGGCAGCACTTTCGAGGCCAGGAAGCCGACCAGGAGCAGCACCCCCAGCACGATGGAAAGCCAGATCGCCAGGGCCGCGCCGGACATTCCCCCAAGCATCCCCAGAATGACCCCCAACTGCGCTGAGCAAGGGACGCCCAGCGACAGCAGCAGGGTGACGATGAGGCGGTCCTTTTTGGAATCCAGGATGCGGGTGGTGAGCGTCGCCATCGTATCGCAGCCCAGGCCCAGCACCATCGGAAGGACGGCCTTGCCGTTCAATCCCATCCACTTGAAGATGCGGTCCACCATCACGGCGAGGCGGGGCAGATAGCCGGAATCCTCCAAAATGCCGAAGGCGATGAAAAAGGTGCCGACAATGGGCAGAACCAGGGCGACGGCATAGGTGAGCGCCATCGTGATCAGGCCGTATTCCCCGACCAGCAGGTCGCGGAAGAACGGGATCGGGACATGATTGACCAGCCCGGTGATCCAGGGATTGATATAGCCGTTGAAAAGGGTGTTTTCCAGGAAATCGACCGCCGTTCCCGCCCCGAAGACGCCGACGAACTGGAAGATGGCGTAGAGAACCGCCAGGAGAACCGGGATCCCCCAGACAGGGTGCATCGAGAGGAGGCCCAGGCGGGCATTCCATGAGCTAAGGGCCGGATCGGAGCGCGTCATGACCGCCTGGAGGATTTTCTCCACCGCCTCCATCCGCTGCCGGTTGATGATAAAGCTGAGCGACTCGGAGTAGCGGGTCTGGGATTCCTGGCGGATGGCCTCGATTTTCTCGATGCAGTCTTCGGAGAGATGGTCGTAGAGCCAATCGTTCAGGCTTTCGTCCCCGGCCAGGAGCATGAGGGCCAGCGAGCGCCGGGCGATGGGTGTCTGCGGGAGAAGGGCTTCGATTTCCCCGGCGGCGGTTTCGATATCGGGGGTGTACCGCATCCGGAAGGAAGACTTCCGGGGCCGGGCGGCGCACTGCTTCAGGGCCTCCAGCCCCTTCCCCTGCGTGGCGACCGTGGGGATAGCCTCGATGCCCAGGATTTCGGCCAGGCGGGCGTAGCTCACCGCAATGCCCCGGCTCCGGGCTTCATCGGCCATGTTCAGGTCCAGGACGAAGGGAAGCTCCATTTCCGCCAGCTGCAGGGAGATGAGGAGGGCGCGGCGCAGGTTTTTGGTGTCCGCCACCTGGATGATGGCATCGACCCGCTCGTTCAGGAGGATATCGCGGGTGACGCGCTCATCCTCCGACATGGGCAGCAGGTTGTTGACGCCCGGTGTGTCTATCAGATGGGATCTCTGGCGGTTCAGAGTGGCCGTTCCGCGCGTGATCTCCACGGTTGTGCCCGGGTAGTTGGATACGGTGACGTACTGGCCGGTCAGGTGCCCGAAAATAACGCTCTTGCCGACATTCGGGTTGCCCACCAGCACCAGCCGACGGGTCGCCTCTTCACGGGCTGTCTCTGTGGTTGGCGTTTGCATCCTGCTGCCCCCTGTGATCAGGCCGTCCTCTGCTGGCATTCCCGGCAGAGGCCGTATATCTCGAATTTGCGCCGCTGGGGAAGGAAGCCCTGCTGCCGGGCGATCTCCGATTGCAGCCGTTCCACCGATTCGAACTGGAACTCGACCACCCTTCCGCAGCGAACGCATACCAGATGGTCGTGCTGTTCCGATTTCCGGTCATAAAGGGTCTGATCTTCGTGGAAATGCACCTCCTGGGCCAGCCCACTCTGCGCCAGCAGTTTCAGGGTACGGTAGACCGTGCTGTAGCCGATATGCGGATGGGCGCGCTTCACGGTGTTAAAGAGGCTTTCCGGGCTGATATGGCCGCCGCTGTCCAGAAAGAGATCCAGAATAGCCTCCCTCTGGGCTGTCTGGCGGAGCCCCTGTTCCCGCAAAAACTCCCAGAACTTCACTTTGACGGTGGTTTCCATAGTCATTCCCGAAGTTGACTTTCAAATTCAACAAACAGGTCTAAAAAAAGGGCTGTTGCCAGCCTTTTGAAGGAAACGTGTCTTCACAAAGTGGATTTCCTTCACTTTATTATAGCATGATTCCACTTTGGATGTCAGCCTGTGGAGGCCCGTTGGTGCAGGAATGCAGGAAAATCCGCACTTAAGTCAGGCCCACCTATGACCGAGGTGATAGACGGGCCTGCTACCGCCACCGGGGATCGCCATGGCCGTTCCAGTAGCCGTTATCGAGAAATCCGTCGCCATCGAAGTCATCCAGGTGAGACAGGCTGGTCGCCTTGGCGTGGCCGTCCGCAAAGACGATATTGACCAGGCCGTTGTGCCTTGCCGCAGGAACCGACCTCCCGTTGTTGGCGTACTGACTGCCTGCGTAATAGCCTGTCGAAGAGCCGCTCCCGCGAGCGCTGGACAGGGGTGGATCGACGGTATAGACCCCTTCCCCGGTCACCCTTCCCTCGAGCGATAGCGCCCCATCGGTATCAGCAATCGCGATGGTCTGTGCGGGGACGATCACCATACTGTCTGAAGCCGCAAACGGCAGCATCGGAGGCGCAGTGCGGCTGTTGCCGAGATACTGGTAGTTGTAGCCATAGCCTCCGTACCGGACCGTCTGGTCGTGTGCGAATTTCTTGGAAAGCAGGGCCGATTCGTGTGTACTCGGGCAGGTAAAGAGGGGCATATTTTTCACATACGGGAAAATCGCGTCCGCCCAGCGGGTTCTTGGAGAAAACCAGGACGGGGAGGAATGCATGGGGTAGCCTTCGTAATCGGTGGCATACATGCTGATCGCCAGGCCCAGCTGCTTCAAATTCGAAAGGCAGCTTGTCTGCCGCGCCTTTTCGCGGGCCTGGGCGAAGACCGGGAAGAGGATCGAAGCGAGGATTGCGATGATCGCAATCACCACAAGCAATTCGATCAGGGTAAAGCCGCGCGTGTTACGATCTTTCATGGAGATCTCCTTTCATAGAACCTGGATATTTTCAATTCTATTATAGCATGCGGCTTTATCCGGCTTTTATAACGCAGGAAATGGATTTTAATGGCTGCAGGGTGGAGATTTCAAGGGCGGGGTATGACTGAGGTGATAGCCATTGATAGGCTGGCCGGGGCGCGAGCGTTGAATTACCCCTCGTTGCGGGAAATCGGCGGCATAATAGTGCTGAAGGCTGACAAAAAAAATCCGATGACAGAAGCGGGAAGGATCCCGGGGATTTTTAACGGGCAAACAAATCCCCCGCCTTCATCGAGGAGGCGATTCCGCAGGAGCGTCCTTGAAGCCCTTATGGATATAATAGAGGGCGGCCTGGGTGCGGTCGCTGACCCCGATTTTCTGGTAGACATTGTAAAGGTGGGTTTTGACCGTGCCGACCGTGAGGAAAAGGCTGTCGGCGATCTCTTTGTTGGAACGGCCGCGGGCGACCAGGCTCAGGATTTCGACCTCCCTCTCGGTCAGGCCGTCCGGGCGGGGCCGGGCGGCGCTCTCGCCCCGGCTCATGCGGACATACTGGTCCACCACTCCGCGCATCAGAGAAGGATCGATCAGGCATCGGTTGCGATGCACCTGGCGGATGGCCTCCACCACCTGGAGACGCCGCACATCCTTGAGAAGATAGCCGTCCGCCCCGGCCAGGATGGCCTGGTGGACATATTCCTCATCCCCGAACAGGGTCATCATGACGATGCGGCACCCGGGCAGGCTTTCCTTGATGCGGCGGGTGGCGGAAATGCCGTCCATCCGGGGCATTTTCAGGTCCATCAGGATCACCTCCGGCCTGGAGGCCAGGGCCTTCCGCACCGCCTCCTCCCCGTCGGCGGCCCCGCCGATCACCTCGATATCCTTTTCGAGCGAAATCGCCTGTTCCAGAGCCTCCCGGAAAAGCGTCTGGTCGTCGGCGATGAGAACCTGTATTTTCATGGTCGGCTGCTCCTGCAATCGTTATATCGGAACCGATGCCCTGATATGCGTGCCCTGGCCGGGATCGGAGCGGATGGTCAGCTTTCCCCCGGACAGTTCGGCCCTCTCCTGCATCCCCATCAGGCCGAAATGGAGCCGGTCAGGGGGGCGGCCCTGGCGGCTCGTGTCGAAACCGCGCCCGTCGTCGGACACCTCCAGGCTGAAACGGTCCTCCTCAAAGCGCATCACCACCCGGACCGAGTCGGCTCCTGCATGGCGGCGCACGTTGGTCAGGGCTTCCTGGAGGATGCGAAAGCACATGGTCGCAAGCTGGGACTCCAAAGGGCGCTCCGGCCCGCAGATTCCCACCTCCGCCCGGATGCCGGTCGCCTGGGAGAATTCCCGCACATACTGCTTGGCCGCAGCGACAAAGCCGATATCGTCCAGGCCCGCGGGCCGCAGGTCGTTGATCAGGCGGCGCATCTCTGTCACATTATCGCGCACGGTGCTTTCGATCTGCTCCAGGCGGCCCAGGGCCGCCTCCGGGTCGCGGCTGGCGATCTCCCGGAGCGTCTGGAGGGACATCAGCACCGCCGAAATCGATTGGGTCGGGCCGTCGTGAATCTCCATGGCGACTCGCCTGCGCTCATCCTCCTGGGCGGTGATGAGGCGCATCAGGAGGCGGTTCTGCATCTCGCGGGCCGCCTCGATCTCCTGCCGGGCCGTCTTTTCCGCCTGGTAGAGGCGCGCGTTCTCGATAGCGATGGCCGCCTGGCGAGCTACGGCATGGAGGAAATCCAGGTCTTCTTCCCCGAAGGCCCGGGCTTCGGCCAGGTTGCCGACGCATAAAGAACCGATAGTGCGGTCGCCCACCTTCAGAGGCGCGGCGATGCAGGAGGCCACCGGATCGTCCCAGAGCGCCATCTCATGGCATAAGGGGCCGGAGGAGGTGACCAGAGCAGGGGTATCGATCTGGGGAAGAGCCTGGAGGACAATCCGGTCCGGGATGCTGCGAACGCTCTCCCCTTCGCGGGCGGCTTTCAGGATAAGCGGATGGTAGAGGTCGTCCCCTCCGGGCGCGGCCTCGGCTAGAAGCAAAACGCCCCGGTGGGCCTGGAGATAATGCAGGCATTCCTCCAGGACGATCCGCAGCACCTCCTCCAGTTGGAGGGTGGAGGTCATGGCATTGGTGATGGTGTGGATGACGCTCAACTGGTAGTTCAGTCGGGAAAGCTGGCGGTTGCGCTGGAGGATTTCCTGCTCGCGGGCCTCGAAGTAGGCGGAAGCGATGATGGCGAAATCGTTGTGTACCAGGGTGTCCAGGGAGGTTAAAACCTCGCTGAACTCGTCCCGGTCCCGGCAGGCGCTGTAGAGAAAAGGCAGGTAGCTGTCTTCCAGCAGGTGTATCCAGGCGGTCAGGCTTTCGTAGGAAACGCCCTGCGCGGAAAACCGCTGCCCGGCCGCGGCCATCCGCCTGTAATACCCCTCGAAATCGCCGTCGTCCAGGGAGCCGATGATCAGCTCGAACTCCTGCTCATTGCAGGGCAGCAGGCCCTGGCCGCTTCCGGCAAGGTTTCTCTGCACAAATCCCCTGTACCGATCCGACCAGTGGGCCACAATCTCCGGCGAGGACTGTTTCAGCACTCCCACCACCCTGGCGATCAAAGCCTGCATCGGGGGGCCTATTTCCAGAATCCCGGTCTCGATCATGCGGATCTTCCTGACAACGACATTCAATTTCAATTCGATTATAAAGAAAAAGCGCGGGGATTGTCAAGAGGCAGGGAAGGGATCAGGGTGTAGGAAAAACAGCGCATCGCGGCGGGCGTGGCTGGGGATTCTTTTTTCCCACAGATGAACACCGATAACGGCGGATAAAAACGGATATTTTCGTATTTTAACCCAAGTTGCTCCCTACCCGAATTGAGATCTATGAGGGTAGGGGCGCGATGATGAAGGTTGAAACAATAATCCAGACACGGAGGATCGGGTGCCTCTCTCCCCTGGCCCCTCTCCCCGAAACCGAAGGGATGCGCCGGAGCGCCTCCGGGGAGAGGGGGACAGAGTGTGCGGTACTTGACCCCCCATCCCCTCCCCCTTCCCGTTTCGGGAAGGGGGAGGGGGGGTTAGGTAACCATCTATCAAAGTCCCGCACCCCGCCCCGGCGGGACAGTCACCCTGATCTGGATCGCTATGGGGCGCGATAAATCGCGCCCCTACCGCGGAAAACGGCCCCGGGCTAGGTGGCGACTTGGGTTATTTTAGCTTTTATCCGTGTTCATCCGCTCTGATCGGTGTTCATCTGTGGGAAAAAGAGCCTACCCCGCAATCATGCCGTGGGGATCGAGAACGTATTTGCGGGCCGCGCCCTTGTCGAAATCCTTGTAGCCCTGGGGAGCCTCGTCGAGTGTAATAACGGTGACATTGACCGCTTTGGCGATCTGCACCTTATCGTAGAGGATGCAGTTCATCAACTGGCGGTGGTAGCGCATAACCGGGCACTGGCCCGTCATAAAGCTGTGGGACTTGGCCCACCCCAGCCCGATGCGGATGCTGAGCATCCCGATCTTGGCCTTCTCATCGGCGGCCCCCGGGTCTCCGGTCACATACAGGCCCGGAATGCCGATAGCCCCGCCCGCCCTCGTCACCTCCATCACGGAGTTCAAAACGGTGGCAGGCTGTTCTTTGGCGGCATCGGCCCCGTGGCCGCGGGCCTCGAACCCCACGCAGTCCACCGCGGAATCCACCTCCGGTTTGCCGATGATCTGCTCAATCTGCTCGGTCAGGGAGGCGCTTTGGGTCAGATCGACCGTCTCGCAGCCGAAGCTGCGGGCCTGCCGGAGCCGTTCGGGGATCATATCGCCCACGATCACGCAGGCCGCCCCCAGCAGGTGGCAGGAGGCGGCGCAGGCCAGCCCGACCGGCCCGGCCCCGGCCACGTAAACGATGCTTCCCGGCCCGACCCCTGCGGTCACCGCCCCGTGGTAGCCGGTCGGGAAGATATCCGAAAGGAGGGTCAGGTCTTTGATCTTCGCCATCGCCTGGTCTCTGTCGGGGAATTTCAGGAGGTTGAAGTCGGCATAGGGGCACATCACATATTCCGCCTGCCCGCCGACCCAGCCGCCCATATCCACATAGCCGTAAGCCGCGCCCGGGCGCGACGGATTGACATTCAGGCAGATGCCTGTCTTGCCCTCCTTGCAATTGCGGCACCGCCCGCATGCGATATTGAAGGGCACGGAAACGATATCCCCCACCTTGATAAACTCCACATCGCGCCCTGCCTCGATCACCTGGCCGGTGATCTCATGGCCCAGGATCAGGCCCGCCGGGGCCGTCGTCCTGCCGCGCACCATGTGCTGGTCGCTGCCGCAGATATTGGTGGAAATGATCTTCAGCACCACCCCATGCTGGCACGGGCGATCTCCCAGGGCCAGCTTCGGATAGTCGATGCTCTGCACCTCCACCACTCCCGTCTCGATGTAAGCCACTCCTCGATTGCCTGCCATTTCGCCACCTCCTTGAGTCCGGTTAATAGCTATCAGGAACAGGATAACACACCCGGCTTTGGTTGTCAAGAGAATAATGGCAATAATTTCGCCCCTTCAGAGGATTGACCCTGCCGGGAGGTTAAAATAATAGCGTTAACCCCAGTTGCTCCCTACCCGAATGGAGAGGGGTAGGGGCGCGATGCATCGCGCCCCCTAGCGATCCAGATAAGGTCACCCATCCTCCGCTCCTGGGGGAGGGGGGACCTCTCTCCCCTGGCCTGGGTGACCTCTCTCCCCTGGCCCCTCTCCCCGAAACGGGGAGAGGGGGGAGACTGTGCGGTCATTGACGGCCCCATCCACTCCCCCTGCCCGTTTCGGGAAGGGGGAGGGGGGGTTAGGGAACCATCTATCAAAGTCCCGCACCCCGCCCCGGCGGGACAGTGGGGAGGGGGGACCTCTCTCCCCTGGCCCCTCTCCCCGAAACGGGGAGAGGGGGGAGACTGTGCGGTCATTGACGGCCCCATCCACTCCCCCTGCCCGTTTCGGGAAGGGGGCGGGGGGGTTAGGGAACGGTCTCCCCAAGGCCCGCACCCCGTCCCGGCGGGACAGTCACCCTGATCTGGATACCTATGGGGCGCGATTTATCGCGCCCCTACCGCGGAAAACGGCCCCGGGCTAGGTGGCGACTTGGGTTAGCGTTATCAAGAGCGAACAAGCGAGGTTTTATATGAAACAGGTGCTTTTTGTGTGCGTCCACAATTCGGGCCGGAGCCAGATGGCGGAAGCCTTCGTGAACGCTTTGTCCAGAGGGAAGGTCAGAGGGATATCGGCAGGCACGCAGCCGGGAGGATCGCTCAACCCCATGGTGGTACAGGCGATGGAGGAAATCGGCGTCTCGATGGCGACCCATCATCCGAAGGTGATGACCGAAGAAATGATCGCCGCCTCCGACCGGATCATCACCATGGGCTGCGGCGTGGAGGAAAGCTGCCCGGCGGGTTTCGTCTCTTCAGAAGACTGGGGCCTGGACGACCCCAAGGGACAGCCCATCGAAAAGGTGCGCCGGATACGCGACCAGGTAAAGGAGCGCGTGGCGAAACTGCTGGCGGATGAGGCGTAGGGAACGCCCGGCGAGCGTTCCCCACCGGGACTTCTACCACCGCCACAGCACAGGGTTATTCTCGTCGACCAGGCTCATCACCTGGCGGCCCAGTTTGTCCAGGAGGCCCGTTTCCTCGGGGGTCAGGCTCCAGCCGGTGGCGTCCACGTTGCCTTGCGCCTGCTCCGGGGTGCGCGCCCCGACGATGGCGGAGGACATGGCCGTCCGGGCCAGGAGCCAGTTGATGGCGACATTGGCGACCGTTTTGCCGTGCGCGGCTGCGATCCGGCGCATCTCCTCCACGGACTCCAGGCACTTGTCATAGGTTTCTCCCTGAAAAAGCACGTTGCGGGAGCGGACATCGCCCTCCGGAGGCCGGGTTTCCCGGCTGAATTTGCCTGCCAGAAGGCCCTGGGCCAGCGGGCTGTAGGCGATCACGCCGATATGGTTGGCGGCGCAGTAGGGCAGGATATCCTTTTCCACATGCCGCCAGAAGAGGCTGTAGGGCGGCTGAAGGGAATCGATCCGCCCGTAACGGGAGGCTTCCGCCATCTGCCGGGCATTGAAATTGGAAACGCCGATGGAGCGGATCCTGCCCGCCTCCTGCTGGACGACCAGTTCGCCCATCGTTTCCGCCAAAGGCACATCGGCGTTCGGCCAGTGGATCTGGTAGAGATCGATATAATCGGTTTTGAGGCGCTTCAGGCTGCCCTCCAGGGCTTCCCGCACCTGATCCGCTTTGAGATGGTGGGAACCCACTTTGGTCGCGATCAAGACCTTATCCCGGATGCCTTCCAGCGCCCGGCCCACCACTTCCTCCGAATGGCCGCCCCCGTAGACCTCCGCCGTATCGAAAAGGTTGATCCCCAGGTCGAACGCGGCCCGCATCGCCCGGACGGAAGCGCCGTCGTCCACATCCGTCCAGCCGTCTTTCCCGGCCTGCCAGCAGCCGAAGCTGACCGCCGAAACCTCCATATCGCTCTGCCCCAGGCGTCGATATTCCATCATATCCTCCTTGAAAACAGGATTATACCATCGGGTTCGATGCCCGGTCTTGTTTTCCTCCCGGCAGGAGTTCGGGAGGCTGCGGCGAACCGCTCTGCAAAGCCTGTTTTCAAGGAGGTTGTCATGCTTTTCTGGTGGGTGGAAGATTCGCTTAAAAAAATCTTTCAGGATGCGGGGCCTTCTTCAGAGAGTTCCGACGCCGTGCGGCTCAAGGCGGCCCGCAACGAAAAGGAGGACGCCCAGGTCTGCGTCCGATCCAGCCGCCCGGTGCAGGAGCTTTCCGGGGCCTTCACCGGCCTGGCAGGGCCGGGCGGGGCCGCCATCCCCTCCTCGGCCCTGCGCTATGATTTTGTGGGCTATATCCCGCTTCACGAAAACACCGCTAACAACGGGAACGGGGCGCATATCGTCCGCCGCGCCCCCGGGTTCTTCCCCGATCCCTTTATCGAGTGGCCGGTGGTCAGGCTTCATCCCGACCTGACGCAGCCGATCTGGATCACGGTGTCCGTTCCGGAAGGGGCCGCCCCCGGGGATTACCGGGGAACCTTTATCCTGAGAGCGGATGAGGCGACGATGGAGGTTCCCATCCATCTGACCGTCCGGCCCTTTGCTTTGCCGCAGAAGTCGCGCCTCTGGCTGACGAACTGGTTCACCACCGGCAGCCTGGAACTCTGGTACAGGGTCGAAAAGTTCTCCGACCGCTGGTGGGAGATGGTGGAGAAGGTAGCCCGGAATATGGGCGAGCACCGGCAGAATGTGATCCTCACCCCGCTTTTCGAGCTGATACCCATCACCCGCCAGGGGGACGGCTTCACCTATGATTACAGCCGCTTCGACCGGTGGGTGGAAATCTTCGACCGCTACGGTGCGGCGGAGTTGATCGAGGGGAGCCATCTGGGAGGCAGGATCGGGGACTGGGAAAGCGAGTTCGTCTTTCACGGCCAGACCCTTTACCGGGAGGACGGGACTGCCGAAAAGCTGCCCGCCGCGCCCATCTCTGACCCGGCCCGCAGGGCGCTCCTCCGGGATTTCCTGCAAAAGCTGAGAGATCATCTCCGGGCCATGGGCTGGTACGACCGGTTCATCCTCCACCAGGCCGATGAGCCGATTCCCGCCAACGAGCCTTCTTACCGGGAATTGAGCGCCTTTGTGCGGGACGCCCTGCCGGAGGTCCGCCGGATCGATGCGGTGATGAGCGAGGGCGTAGAAGGGTGCGTCGAGATCCGCGTCCCGCAGGTGCAGGAAGTCACGGACGGCCCCAGGCCGGAGGGCGAGGATCTCTGGTTTTACACCTGTCTGGCCCCGCAAGGCCCCTACCCCAACCGCTTCCTCGATTTCTCTTCTCTCAAAACGCGCATCCTCCACTGGCTGAACTGGCGCTACGGGGCGGTGGGATTCCTTCACTGGGGCTACAATTTCTGGGCTGGCTGGCTGGGCGTGCCGGGCGCAGTGGATCCGTGGAACAACGCCACCGGCAGCAGCGAAAGGCTTCAGGTCGGACGGCAGCGGCTTCCACCGGGCGACCCGTGCGTGGTCTATCCGGGAGAAGACAAAATCTGCAACTCGATCCGCTGGGAAATGGTCCGGAAGGGGATGGAGGACTACGAATACTTCATGCTGCTGGAAGAGGGCATCCGCAGGGCCGGGGAAGACCGCCCCGCCGCCCGGGAGGCCCGCGCCCTGCTGGACGAAATCTGGAAAACGCTCCTCAAAAACCATTCCGAATACACCCGTGACGACCGGGCCCTCCTGGACGCCCGCGAGCGGCTGGCCGAGGCGATTGTCCAGCTGATGTGAGGGAGGCCGGGCAGGGATATTGAGATAATCCAAAACCGCGGATGCGCCCGGCAAAAACCGTGTGCGTCTGCGGTTTGCTTTGTCGGAATGGCTTGCAGGCGCTTCACCGCCCGCCGACCGCCCGGCGGGCGGCGAATCTGCCGGTCAAGACGGCTCCGGGAGAGGTGTTTTTGATGGCCCACCGTTCGGCTTCCACCAGGGGAAGGGCTGTCAGGCGGGAGAGGTAGGAGCGCAGGCCGGACAGGGAGCCGGTGGCCTCCAGGTCGAAGGGGTAGCTTTCCTCAGCGCCGGCCCGGGCTTTGGGCTGGGATTTGATCAGAACGATTTCCACCTGAGACGCCTTTGCCAGAGACGCCAGTTGCACCGTGAACGCCGGAAGCGGGTCGGTGGCTTTGTCGCTCAGGGCCGATTTCAATGGCATCGGTTTGGCTTCCCTTCCCCCATTCTTGCCCTGGAGAACGCGGAGCGATTCGTCCACCTGAAGGTTTTTCATGCGGATCACCCGGGCAAGCTCCCAGGATTCCCTGGCCCAGAGCGCGATCAAAGCCAGGCAGACCAGCGCGATTCCCCCCACCACCAGGCGATTGACCAGCCAGGGAGACAGCCTCAGGATTCTGCTCATGGGGCCGCTCCTCCGGCGGCGGGAAGCGATATCGTCAGAGTGAAAGCCGTTCCCGCCCCGCTCTTCCGGGTCTGGCGCAGGGTGACCGCCATAAAGCGGCCTGACTTCTCCAGCCGGGCGATATAGGACGCCACCTGGCCGTAGGAATCAGCCGTTGCGTTCAGGGACAGGGGCTGCCCCTTGCTCCAGGAAAGGTTTTGAATCGACATCCCTTGCGGAACCGCGGAGAACAGGCTTTGCAGGAGATTCCCCCACCCCGGCTCCAGACGTTCCGCCCGGCGCAGCGCATCCACCGCCTCCAGATACGCCGCCCGCTTTTTCTGCTGAGCCAGGATTTGCGTTTTTTTGCCCTCCACCGAAACCAGGGTATGCTGTAGCACTTCGAGGTAGTTGCGCTGGAAACTCAGGCTGATCATCCCGAAAACCAGCAGGAGGATGACAATCGCCAGGCCCCAGATGGCCGAGATCACGCTGTCGGCCTTTTTGGGACGAGGGCGGGGCGCGAGGGCGCGGCGTTTGGGCTTGAGATCGGCCTGAAAGGTCGTCTGCCCCAGCGCCCGGATCGCCAGGCCGGTCGCCACCGAAAAGGCGGGATGCGGCTCCGCGGTCAGGGCGGGAGCGATATCCATATAGTGCCAGGGGTTGCCGATGGCGGTAGGGGTTTCCAGATAATCCTCTACCGCCGTACGGAGGCCCCGGGCCAGCGCTCCGCCGCCGAAGAGAACCACCCTGTCCAGGCGCTTGATGCCG
Organism: Armatimonadota bacterium; assembly: GCA_020846535.1. GTDB lineage: Bacteria > Armatimonadota > JADLDR01 > JADLDR01 > JADLDR01 > JADLDR01. The sequence continues at coordinate 17,323 of JADLDR010000198.1, forward strand.
TTCTGGGACTCGCAGGCGGCAATGGCCTCCGAAACCGCATGCAGAAATCCGTCCCGCCACCAGCTCACCGCAGGCCGGATATCCGCATCCAGGATGCCGCGCTCGAACTTGGCGACCTCGGCCCGGCGGGCGTCTCCCAGGTAATCCGGGGTCATGGCGTCGGTGAGATCGTCACCGGCCCCGGCGAAGCTGACCGCCCCCCGGAAATGGCATCCCTCCAGCAGCACCACTTCCGAAGACTGCGCCCCGATATCCATGATGGCGACCACCTGTCCCTCCGGCACGACCGGAGCCAGCAGGTTCGCGTTCGCCAGGGCGGAGACATCGACCACCTCCGGCTCGACCCCGATTTCGGTCAGTTCCCGGCAGTGATCGTAGGCCACATCCTTGCGGGCCGCAGCCAGAAAAACCTCCTGGGGCCGCCCGGAAGGGCCGGGGAAGGTCTGGATGTTATAAATCGCATCGGCGGCGGGGAAGGGCAGGTACAGTTGGATATCCAGGGAGGCGGGGTCCTGCGTCGGCCCGGCGTGGACCGGCGACAGCGGGATCGCCACCAGGTTCGTCCGGGATGCGGGCAGGGCCGCGGCGATCACCGGGGTTCCCTTCTGACGCACGCGGTGGATCGCATCCCGGAGCCACCGGCCCACCTTGTCGCGAAACGAGGCCCGATGGGTTTCGTCGGGCGCGGGAACGGGCAGGGACCAGGCATCGGTCACCTGCACCCCGGCCTCCCCCCGGGCACAGACCACCACTTTGACCTGGCTTGTCCCGATATCGATCCCGACCCCCACTTTTGGTGTCGGTTTGTTGCGGCGCAAAAACGGCCCTCCGGTCATAACGGCTCCTCGATAAGAAAGGCAGGCCGGTGAAGCATGGCTTGCCGATAGGTTCCTTTCCAACAACCCGAAACTCGAAATCCTTTACCCATCTATTCATCGAAAAGGGGCCTTCCTCCTCCTGCCCGAAGGCCGGAAAAATCGCGTTTTCACGCCGGTAGGCTCCCTGCATCGCCTTTCTCCGCCCGGATGGAAGGCAGGATTTAGCGGGCGCATCTGCGAATAGAATATCGTTTCATTTTGATTTCAAGGAGGCAGAGACAAGTGAGGAGGCGTTTCTTGCAATACATGCTTCTTGCCGCGTGCGCGCTCTTACTGTCGGCAGAAGACGGGCGTTCCCAGCCGTTGATGGACTACCTGGCCCGGCCCGACAGCAGTTTCGCATGGCATGTGTCCGGGGAAAAGCGACTTCCGGGCGGGGGTTCCGTGGTGGAGGTTGAGATGATCTCCCAGGTCTGGCAGGGCATCCCCTGGAAGCACCGCCTGGGGATCGTGAGGCCCTCGCAGATGGGCAAGCGGGTCGTCCCGCTCCTTCTCATCACAGGCAATTACGATCAGGGGGAAATGGTCGGCTTTCTGGCCCAGGCGGCCAACGCCATCGGCGCTCCTGTGGCGGTTCTCTATGATATCCCGAACCAGCCCCTCTACAACGGCCTGGAGGAAGACGCCCTCATCTCCTATACGTTCGTGAAGTATCTCGAAACGAAAGACGCTTCCTGGCCCCTCCTTTTCCCGATGGTCAAAGGCGCTGTCCGGGCCATGGACGTTCTCCAGCAGCTTGCCCGGCAGTGGGGCGCGGAAGCCACCGGCTTCGTGGTCACCGGAGCCTCCAAGCGGGGCTGGACGACCTGGCTGACGGGCGCATCGGACCGGAGGGTGCGCGGCATCGCCCCGATGGTCTACGATAATCTCGACCTTGCCGCCCAGATGAAGCACCAGGTCGACACCTGGGGCAGCTACAGCTCGCAGATCTCCGACTATACCGAAAAAGGGCTGCCCCAGATGCTTCAGGCCCAGGAGGGGCAGGAATTGAGCCGGATGGTCGATCCTTTCACCTTCCGGAGCCGCATTCGAGTCCCGAAGCTCATCATCAACGGAACGAACGACCCCTACTGGACGCTCGATGCGGCCAACCTCTACTACGATAAGCTGGTCGGCCCCCGTTATATCCTCTATGTTCCCAACGCCGGGCACGGCCTGGAGGACAGGGGGCGGGTGCTGGGTTCCCTGAGGGCCTTCCATGCGGCCTGTTCGGGCAAAACGCCCCTGCCGCGCCTGACATGGAAATACCGTCCCACGGAAAAAGGCATCGAACTCGCGGCGCAGTCTTCTCCCAGGCCCGCGGAAGTGGTCGCCTGGGTCGCCACTTCGGAGGACAAGGACTTTCGCGATGCCCGCTGGGAGAAAAAGCCTCTGACCGAGGAGAGGGGCCGCTATCTGTTCACCCTGGACAAGCCCTCCAGGGGCTATGCCGCCGTGATCGGAGAGGCGGCATACGGGGCCGGATTTCTGAGATTTCACCTGTCCACCCAGGTTCAAATAATCGGCGGGCCTTCATAATGCAGGGGCAGCCCGGCCGGCTGCCCCTGACTCTACCGTGAGGAGTTTTTTTATGAGATTTTCCGAGTCCTTGAATCGGTTCCGGGAGACGACGGGCCGCGTTCCGGTCATCACCGAGATCAAGTGCCACACGCCCAAACACGGCGATCTGATCCGGGGCAGAAATCCGCTCGATCTGTTGAAAATCATGGAAGAGGCCGGCTCTCCGGCCATTTCGGTGGTGACCGAGCCGGGCTATTTTCATGGAAGCATGGATCTGCTGCGGCAGGTGGCCTCCCACACCGCCCTGCCGGTGCTGAGAAAGGATTTCATCACCACCGAGGCGCACGTCCGCGAAACCCATGAGGCCGGGGCGTCCTGTATGCTTTTGATCGTCAAAATGAACGATGACGCCACCTTGAAGCGGCTGAACGATCTGGCGCACGATCTGGGCATGGAAACCCTGACCGAAGTGCATAACGAGGAGGAGATCCGCCGCGCCCAGAAACTCGACCTGGATATGATCGATATCAACAACCGGGACATCTTCGCCCTGGAGAAAGACTTCGGCAATGTAGGAGTCACGGAAAAGCTGAGAAGCCTGATCCCGCCGGAGGTGATGGTGGTGAGCGCCAGTTCGTTTATGACCCAGGAGGAAGTCAACCGCGCCCTGGACGCCGGCGCGGACGCCGTGCTGATCGGAACATCCATCCTTCAGGCCGATGATTTGAAGGCCAAGATCGAGCATTTCATGGATTCGCGTCAGGGCTTGTAGGCCGTTGCGAAAAGGCGCCCTCTTGAGACGATCACATCCGGCCCCGTAGGGACGAACCATTGGTTCGCCCATAGCGATCCAGATCAGGGGAAACATTCTCCGCTCCTGGGGGAGGGGTGACCTCTCTCCCCTGGCCTGGGTGACCTCTCTCCCCTAGCCCCTCTCCCCAAAACCCAAGGGATGCGCCGGAGCGCATCCTGGGAGAGGGGAATAGAGTGTGCGGTCATTGACGGCACCATCCACTCCCCCTTCCCGTTTCGGGAAGGGGGCGGGGGGGTTAGGTAACCATCTATCAGAGTCCCGCACCCCGCCCCGGCGGGACAGTCACCCTGATCGGGATCGCGATAGGGCGAACCATTGGTTCGCCCTATACAGGTTGGATCAGGAACGCGGAAGTACAAGGCATCGGTCCTGATCGTTTCTCAGTCTTGCTTCCCCTACTCCAGCCGTATCCTCGGGTCCAGATAAACGTATAGAGTATCCACCATAAGGTTCGTGAAGACGATCAGGATGGCGGAGAAGAGGACGGTTCCCATGATCATGGGGACATTCATCGAGGTGATGGCCTCCACCGCCAGGCGACCGATGCCGGGCCACTGGAAAACGCCTTCCGTGAGGACAAGCCCGCCGAGCATGGAGCCGAGGTCTATGCCGGCGATAGTGACCAGGGGGATCAGGGCGTTCCGGAGGGCGTGGCGGAAGAGGATGCGCGATTTACGAAGCCCCTTCGCCTGCGCGGTGCGGATATAATCCTGGTGGAGCGCCTCGATCATGCCGGGGCGCAGGAGCCGGGCGTACCAGCACATGCCGCCCAGAGCGAGCGTGCAGGCCGGCAGCACCACATGGGCGGGCGTGCCGTAGCCGCCCAGAGGAAACCATCCCAGGCGGTAGGCCAGAAAATAGAGGAACAGCAGCCCTACCCAGAAGGTCGGAGCCGATAATCCGGCCACGGCCATCACCGCCAGGGCGCGGTCGGCCCAGGTTCCCTGGCGCACGGCCATCAACACCCCGAGGGCGATCCCCAGTATCAACTGGAGCGCAAAGGCCGCCGCCGCCAGGAGCGCGGTGGCGGGGAAGCGGCCCAGGATGGTCGGGAGTACCGGCTCAAGGGTCTGATAGGAGCGTCCGAAGTCGCCGCGCAGGGCGTTCCGGAAGTAGCGGGCGTACTGTACGGGAAAGGGCCTGTCCAGCCCGAGTTCGTGGCGGATGCTGGCAACGGTTTGAGGGTCCGCCTGCGGCCCGGCCAGGGTGCGGGCCGGGTCCGCGGGAACCAGATAGGTCACCGTAAACGTGACCAGGGAGAGCGACCAGAGGACGAAAAGCGACCAGAGCAGCCGCCGGAGGATGAAGCGTCCCATATCATTCCGCCAGCCACAGCCGTTCGTAGATGGCCGGGCGGACCGGGTGAACGTAATGCCCCCGGACGCGGGGGCTGCGGGCGATGGTGCTGATCGGATAATACAGGCAGACCCAGGGGGCGTCCGCCATGATCAGCTCTTCGGCCTTCCGGTAGACCTTGAAGCGGGCCTCCGGGTCGGTCATGGAACGGGCCTGGTCGAGCAGGCGGTCGACCTCCGGGTTGGAATAGAAGGCATTGTTGTTGGCGTTCACCTCGGCGATCTGGTTGCTGTTGAAGAGTACGTCCAGGAAGTCGTAGGGGTCTGGGAAATCCAGCACCCAGCGCCAGTAAAAGGCGGGAACGGTCTTGGGTCGCCCGATGGCATCGAGAAGGGTATTGTAGGCGGTCGGCTTCAGAGTGACCCGGACGCCCACTTTCTGCAAATCTTCCTGCACGGCCTGTCCCAGCTTCTGATAGGTCAGGTCGGAGTGGACCCAGAGGGTCATATCGAAACCGTTCGGCATGCCCGCTTCCCTGAGAAGCTGTCTGGCCTTTTCGGGATCGTAGGGGTAGCCTTTCAGGTTCGGGTTGCGGCCGGGCATTTTCGGGGGCAGGATGCCGGTCGCCGCCTCCGCCCGGTTGTTCAACAGGGTCACCAATCTCTGCCGGTTGACGGCATAGCTGACAGCCTGGCGGACTTTGCGGTCGGTGAACGGCTCCATCCGGCAGTTCATGCAGATGTAGAAAATGGAGAGGGTGGATCCCCGGTCGATCAGATCCTTATATTTGAGGTCGCTGCTGACCCGGACGTATTCGCTGGAGGGGATATCGGAGAGATCGAGGTCGCCCCGCTCGTACTGCATCCACCGGAGTTGGTCATTGACGCCCACTTTCAACTCGATGCCGTCCAGATAGGGCTGGCCCTGGATGAAATAATCGGGGTTGCGCGCCAGGGAGACGCTCTGCTTGATCTTCCAGTCCTTGAGGCGGAACGGGCCGGTTCCCACGGCATGGTGCGAGAAATCCTTGCCCCATTTTTCCACCTCCTCTTTCGGAACCACGAACCCGAAGGGCATAGCCAGGATTTGCAGAAAGGTGAGGTCGGGCTTGCTCAGGCGGATGGTCAGGGTGTAGGGATCTTCGGCCTCGATGCCGGCCACCTCTTTGGCCTTTTTATCCCGGAAAGCTCTGGCCCCTTCGATCAGGGTGAAGAACTGCGCTCCGGGAGAGGTGGTGGCCGGGGTCAGGATGCGCTCGATGGAGTATTTGAAATCCGCGGAGGTCACCTCGCGGCCATTGTGAAACTTCACCCCTTTTCTCAGGCGGAACGTGTACGTTTTGCCGTCCGGGGAAATCTCCGGCATCGCCTCAGCCAGTTTGGGAATCAGTTCGGTCTCCCTGCCGTAATCCACCAGCCCGTCGAAAACCATATACTCGAACGACCAGGAGGTGGCGTCGTACCCGATGGCCGGGTCCAGAGAGCGGATATCGTCCATTGCGGCCACCCGCAGGGTTCCCCCCTGGCGCGGCGTCTCCGCGGCGGGCGCGGGCTGCGCCGCCCGATTCTCCGAAGGCGGAGGCGAAGGGGCCTGGGACCGGCTGCATCCGGCCAGAGCCAGAACACAGGTCAAAACAACGAATCGAAGCGAATTCAATCTCATCGAAAGCGTCTCCTCGAAAAGCGGGTAGGCAGGTCGCAATGTCATGGCGAGGAGCGCCGCTTTGCTCCTCGCCATGACACTACATCCAAATCTGATTGTTCGACAGAAACGCTTTCTTTCCTCCTGCGACTGCGATTCGGAAAGGTTAGTTTTTCAAGGAAAATGATGATATAAATGCTATAATTTTATTGAAAAAGTGCTATTTGGAAATGAGTTTGCACCCTTCAACAGCCATTGTGAAGGGGCCAAAGGGGAATAAACCGTTTCAATGGCCCATTTCCGTGAATAAAATCAACCTTTCCGAATCGCAG